>PIWD01000026.1 GCA_003354005.1 Gammaproteobacteria bacterium
CATTTCAAGTGTGGCAGCATCATCATGTTGTAAAATCGCTTCATCTGATTCTTGCTGGATATCTACTAGATGAAAGGGTTGTAAAAATTGCTCTTTAGCCCAAACTGGATTCTCAAACAAATCAAAGAAGTCCTGACTATATGGATAAGGACTCCTTTTACCATGATAAAAAACCATCAAAAAGAATGGTGGCAATTTCTTAGCTCCTTGCCTGACCTGTTTGTTTAAGAAATGTATCAAGTAAGTTTGCATTCTAAGTGCCATCCAGCGATCGGGTGTCGATTGATGTTCAAGCAAGCAAAAAAGGTAGCCTGGCTTTTCTAAGATACGTGTTTTATAAATAACGTCACTAAAGCGATACCCGCCGTCTTTCTCAATAAATGAGTTGGACTGTAAACAGAGAGTGTTGAGATCAACAGCTTTTAGGACATCCTTGGGAAGATGATGCTTAAAGAAGTCTCTAGCAATGCCAATCTCCTGCAATGAACGCTTAAAAAAGGCATCATGTGCAAATGACATGATAGATGTTTTATTAGGTGGTGTGCCAGACATAAGGGTGAGGCTAACATATCAATATGGCAGTGTCTACCAAAAATGAGTGTAAAACTATATGAGATCAGCTATAGAACGATAATAAACAGATCGGCTAATGCCAACTGCTTCAAAGATTTCTTTTACAAAGAAAAAGACAAGACCCTGACCCAAAAACACTAGTTTTTGGTATCAAGAAAAATATCCTTTTTTGTTTACTGAAAGAATTTGTATAAACCAAAAAAGAGACTCATCAAAGTAGTTATTGTGGCAGCAGATTGCCAAACAGAATATAGTCACCCAACAATACTACATGATGGGACAGTAAGAGCTAGACTTTTCTTTTTGTACAGTTACATCGACGTTATCACTGTTTCTGCTGTTATTGTTTCTGCTAGAGTGCCCTATTACTGGCCTCAGTCGCATCAACTTTGAATCTCCCACCGCACCTTGTTGTCGCAATAACGCTTGCTCTAACTTCGTGATACCTTTGCTTCCATTAAAATCCATGCAGATAGCACTCACATAACTTTCTGCCTTGTGATAGGGATATTCCTCCCCATTTACAGTTAGAATAGATTTGCACGATTAAAGAGTGTTCTCCAGGCATAGATCCCGTTCAATTGGCAGCCCTTTAAGTTGTATTCAACCTTTCAATCCTAGATCAAGGTTAGGGTGAGTTTAGGCGATAGGTCGAATATAAACTCAATTGGTCAGTAGGGCACTTTCTAGAAGTTCCACCACACCACAGCTCCCCAAAGATGTCATGTTTGTTCTCATGTTTAGAAAGGTAACCGAAAAAGTCAATCACAGTTTCAGTGTCAAAGATGTGGACATAAAGAGCATGCGGATATAAACGCCACAAAAAATATTTTAGCGACAGGGCATGCCGTGTTAACCTGTGGAGAGATGGCACTAGCTGATTCGATGAAGCAGAAACCTCTGGCAATGCGCGACCAACAACTAGATTAGTAATAGGAATCCCCCCCTTCTTTAGGGGGGAGAGGATGTCAAGTTGTCTGCTTTTTTTGCATCTTATAACGCTTTGGTATATAATCGCAAAAAGGTTCTTCCTCTAAATAATGACCGTTTATCATGTGTGCTCTGGCACGGCAGCCACCACAAACCTTAATAAATTCACAGCTTCCACAGCGACCTTGATAAGAGGAAAAGTCACGGAAGCTATTAAACAGTTCAGAGTTCTCCCAGATTTTCTTAAAACTTTGCTGATGAATATTTCCAGCTGAAATGGGTAAATAGCTGCAAGGTAGCACATTACCGTCTACATCAAGCAGTGCTATAGTCTGCCCTGCCAGGCATCCTTTTGAATCTCCTGGAGAAAAAGTTAATGCACGTCGCTTGCTACATGTTTTGTTCTTTTTGTTGTGCTCAAAACGGATACGATAATAATGTGGTGCGCAAGTGGGCCGCATCAAAATTTCATCCTGATGTTTCTCCATGGCATAGTGCCAATCTAGAATTTCTTGATAATCTTCTGGAGCAATCAATTCTTCTAACAATTCTTTTCCGCGCCCTGTCGGAATCACCATAAATAAATACCAGGCATGCGCCCCTATCTGTTTAGCCCGTTGAAAACAGGCTGCAATGTCATGCTGATTGCGCTTGGTAAAAGAAGAGTTAATAATGAATTTTATACCGTGCTCATTGAAATAGTGCGCGGCATTTAGGGTCGCTTCAAAAGCACCAGGTTGACCACGAAAATTATCGTGTATTTCAGCCGTCGAACCATCCAAGCTCAACGATACCATTTTTATCCCAGATGATTTGATTTGTTCAGCCATCTCAGAGTTAATGAATGTTCCATTTGTTGCTAAACAAACTCTTAGCCCTTTTTCAGTCGCATTGTTGACAATATCAAAAATATCGTTTCGCAGTAAAGGCTCACCACCCGTTAAAACAAGCACAGGTTTAGAAAATGCGACGATATCATCTATGATGCGGTAAGCTTGAGCTGTAGAACAATCGGGGTGTTGATTGAGCATTAATTTTGACGAAGACCGACAATGAACGCAACTCAAATTACATCGTCGCGTAACTTCCCAGGCTAACCATTTTAGTTCAAATTTCATAAACTACTTGCATATTATTTTTGTGTTTTTACCATAAAACGCCATTAACTTAGCAGAAGAAACTGCCCAGTTGAATGCAAGATTAAAATAAACTACAATCAACCGATAATTAACAGCAATAAGCACCATGCGCCCGTAGCTCAGTTGGATAGAGTGCCTGGCTACGAACCAGGAGGTCGGGAGTTCGAATCTCTCCGGGCGCGCCACCCCCACAGTATCAATGTACATCCCATATCATCCAGGAAGAATTTTTTAATAAGAAATTCCCCATATGTAATTAACATCCTCCCCTCCCTAAAGAAAGGGGATTCCTATTACCAAGCTGGTTGTTGGTCGCCCATTACCAGAGATTCCTGCTTCATCGAAGCAGCTAATGCCATCTCTCCACAGGCTAACACGACATGCCCTGTCGCTGGAATAGACTGTAACAGCTTAGTGTGGAATAGGCAACAAAATACCGAAGATCACAAGAGACACTCGACTAGCAGGAAGCCTTACATCCTCCACCTGAATGAGGAGGTCTTACGGCGAGCTTGATAAATATACTATCCCAAGAGTCCATAAGCACCTAACCCGTAAGTATGCCACGACTTGGGTGTTAAAATCAATAGTCATGTCGCGGTAATTTTAGATGCTTTGCTTATGTATACAAATTGCTTCGAGCAATTTTGGACCCTGATAAAT
Source organism: Gammaproteobacteria bacterium (assembly GCA_003354005.1). GTDB lineage: Bacteria > Pseudomonadota > Gammaproteobacteria > PIWD01 > PIWD01 > PIWD01. The sequence goes on from PIWD01000026.1 coordinate 3,306, forward strand.
AAGCCCAGTGTATAATTGTACCAGGTCAGCACCTGCATCAAGATAAGCCTCTGCATCTTTTTCGCTCATAATACCACCAACTGCAATCAGTGCTATACGCTTCTGTAGGAGGATGGCGAGTAGTGTAATGAGATGATAATTATGTTTAAATAAGGGTTTACCACTCAAGCCACCTGTTTGATGACTGCTAGGTTCGTGGAGATTTATACGTTGTGTGCTGGTATTGCTGGCAATTATTCCATCCCATCTATGTTCTAAAAGAGCATTTGCAATTAATTTAACTTGTTCATCCTTTAAGTCAGGCGAAATCTTAAGTACAAGCGGTACATGGCGTTTATATGCCTCCGTTAAAGTCAATTGCTTTGCTTTCAACTTAGAAAGCAGGTTGGCGAGTTGCTCCCCATATTGTAATGTGCGTAGCTTCTGGGTATTAGGTGATGAGATGTTGACGGTAATGTAGTCCGCATATGGGTAGACTTGCTCAAAACTATCGAGGTAATCGCCTAGTGCCTCGTCAATAGGGGTTTCATAATATTTCCCAATATTAATCCCTAAAATAAAATGATTGAACCGACTAGATTGACGCTGCTGTAAACGATTAACCAATGCCCCAGTACCACTGTTATTAAAGCCCATGCGGTTGATCAATGCACGATCTTGTATTAGACGAAATAAACGTGGCTTTTTCTTGCCAGGCTGTGGCTTCGGGGTAACAGTGCCTACTTCAATAAAGCCAAATCCTAGATGTGCTAATGTATCAATGTAACGCCCATCTTTATCAAAGCCTGCAGCTAAACCAATTGGGTTAGGAAACCTTAAGCCCATAACCGTTTTAGGCAAGGTATACTGCACGGGACGCAACAAGTGCATACGATATAAAAGTGTTAGGACATTTAATGTTATGGAATGAGCAACTTCAGGTGAAAAGCGAAACAGTACGGCACGCACCAACGGATAATGACGATAAAGTAAAAATTTTAACACACCAAACGACACCAGCCAGTAACCCCCAGCCAGTTATAGCTGCGCTGGTTATTTTTAAGCTCGACCAAAAAGTATTGCGTTAACTTGCCTCTCCTAGCTATCTCGCTCATCCGTTTCATCTTTACCGTGATGAGTATCTGAAACTTCATCCTTATCCTCACATTCCTGCTCAATATGTTTGCCTGCCACTAATTGTTCTTTAATTAAACCACCTAAGCTACCTTGTTCTACTGGTATATCTACCGTTGATAGATCCTTTTTAGCGATTCTTTTTTCCTGCAATTTACTATCTTCAAATAATACATTGATGACATTATTTCTCTGCCCAAAACCCATTAATTTGACTTTTAGAGGTTGATCGGGCTGATAAATTTCTGTAGCATCCTTGATTTTCTTACGGTTAAGCTCAAATGATTTTAATATACCTATAACACCATCTGCCAAAGTCACTGTAAGTTTACGTTGTTTAACTGTTTCAACCGTACTGTCTACAACATCACCAGGCTCATGCGCATTCATATACGTTTCACAGGGATTCTCAGAGAGTTGTTTGATACCTAAAGAAATACGTTCGCGATCTGACTCAATTTTTAGAATAACAGCCTCGATCTCATCTCCTTTTTCATACTGTTGCAATATTTTTTCATTTGACTGATTCCAGGATATATCTGATAAATGAATCAAACCATCGATACCGCCCTCTAGACCAACAAAGATACCAAAATCAGTAATAGAACGAACTGGTGCTTTTACCTTCGCGCCAATTTTATTTTTCGCCAAAAAATCATCCCATGGGTTTTCTTTACATTGTTTAATACCCAGTGATATACGTCGGCGTTCTTTATCAATCGCAAGAACCTCAACGTCAACAAGATTCCCTACCTGCACAATCTTACTGGGGTGAGCATTTTTATTCGTCCAATCCATCTCTGATACGTGCACCAAGCCCTCTACCCCTTCTTCAATTTCAACAAAGCAACCATAGTCTGTTAAATTAGTTACCTTGCCCTGTAATCGAGAGCCTGCGGGGTAACGCTTGATGACACTTAACCATGGGTCTTCATCCAATTGCTTGATACCTAAAGAAACACGTTGCTTCTCTTTATCAAATTTCAGAATTTTCACCAAAACCTCTTGATCAAGTTTCAATACTTCATTGGGATATTTAATACGCTTCCACGATATATCAGTCACGTGCAGCAAACCATCAATACCCCCTAAATCAATAAAGGCACCATAATTGGTCAAGTTTTTAACGATACCTTTAATCTCCTGACCCTCTTCTAGACTCGCTAGTAACTTTTCACGTTCAGCACTATTCTCTAGCTCAATCAAAGCCTTACGTGATACAACGACGTTGTTCCGCTTTTTATCAATTTTAATGACTTTGACTTCTATGGTGTTACCCTCTAAGTTAAGGTTGCGCATAGGACGCACATCCAATTGAGACCCTGGCAGAAATGTTTTTACAGAAGAAATTTCAACTGTGAAACCACCCTTAACACGGTCACAAATTACACCAGTCAACGTAGTGCCCTCTTTGTAAGCTTCTTCTAATTTAATCCATGCTTCAGCATATTTTGCCTTTTCACGTGATACACGTGTTTCTCCATAACCATTTTCAACAGCTTCTAAACAAACATCAACCTGTTCACCAATTGCAACCTCCAACTCCCCATGCATATCTTTAAATTGCTGCTTCGGTAAATATGCATAAGACTTAAGACCAACCGACAGCACAACATGATCATCAATAGAAACAACTGTCCCTTTAATAATATCCCCACTATGCAGGCGTGTACTACCGTAAATCTCACCGAATAAACTCGAAAACTCTTCGGAAAGCTCCCTTGTTTTATCTGTATTTAAAAGTTCACTAGCATTAAAATTCATATTACTCATAAATATTTTATCCTCGGCTGTGTCCCATTAAGACTATTCTTTTGTTTCTAGAACCTTCTTTAGCATGTTGTCCAGTACATCTTTACGCGACAAATACGTTGTATCAATGATAACCATATCTTCCGTGGGTTTCAATGGTGCAACAGCACGCTGCTGATCGCGTTGATCTCGCATGGCTAATTGTCGTTCGATATTGTGCACGTTAGCATGAAACATTGTTTCTTGCAATTGAATTGACCGTCTCTTAGCACGTTCTTCAATCAATGCTGTCAAAAAAAACTTTTTATTAGCATCCTGGAAGACAATACTGCCCATATCTCGCCCTTCTGCAACTAGTCCAGGGAACTGACGAAACATACGCTGTTTGTCTAATAGTACCGCTCGTACATTTGGCTTCACCGCAATTTGTGATGCTAGTGTTGAACACGCAGGATCGTATAGCTTATCTGTCACATCAATACCATTTACCTCAACCTGATAGCACCCTGCTGTTGTTGTACGTCTAAAATGAACGTCTAGTTGCTCTGCTAATTTTTGTAAATGAATATTATCTAATCGATCAATGGCATTGTCCTGCAAGAGAAGATAAGCCAAAGCACGATAAAGTAGTCCACTATTTAGCAAATGATACCCGAGCGCATCTGCAAGCAAGCAACTAAGAGTGCTTTTCCCAGCACCAGAAGTACCATCAATGGTAATCACAGGAGGGCACTCGGCTAGTTGGATTGGGCTGTTGTTTGCCACCTAAATACCTACGTTAATCTCTGCCGACATCCAAGTCATCTAATAAACTGACGCGTTCCACACCTATCAATTTTTCCTGATTATTTAAATTAATTATGTGCACTCCTTGCGTATTACGCCCAATACGGGAAATTTCACTCACACGCGTACGAACCAAAGTACCACCATCACTAATCAATAAGATTTCATCTTTTGTTGTAACAGCCACCGCATCAATCACTAAGCCATTACGTTTTGTCACTTGCATCGCGATAACCCCTTGAGCTCCACGGTTTGTGACACGGAATGCTCTTAAGGCAGTCCGTTTACCGTAACCATTTTCTGTCACCGTCAAAATATCAATGCCTTTATCCGTTTCCGCGGTCAGCAAAGCAATAATATATTGATCTGGTTGTAAAGCAATCGCGCGAACACCACGCGCACCACGCCCCATCGTACGCACTTTAGATTCATCGAACCGAATTACCTTGCCCGCATTGCTAAATAACATCACATCCAAAGTACCATTTGTTAATGTAGCACCCATCAGTTGATCATCACCCCTTAAGTCAACGGCAATAATACCAATGTTGCGAGGGTGTGAAAAATCTCTTAAATGTACACGCTTAGCAATCCCGCGAGATGTGACCATGAAAACATAGCTTTCTACACTGAAATCACGAACAGCTAAAATAGCGGTAATGCTTTCTTGATCAGATAAAGGTAACAAATTTACAATGGGCTTTCCCCGACTTATTCGGCTGCTCTGTATAATTTGATAAGCTTTCAGCCAATACACACGACCTTTATTAGAAAAACATAAAATGGTATCGTGACTGTTCAACATCAACAAATGTTTAATAAAATCTTCTTCCCTGACACCCGCTGCTGCTTTACCGCGACCACCCCGTCGTTGCGCTTGGTAAACACTTAAAAGCTGACTTTTAACGTAGCCTTTTGAAGATAATGTGATCACCAAATCCTGTTTAGGAATGAGATCCTCGTTCGTCACACTTGAAAGTTCCTCTATTATTTCAGTACGACGCACATCACCAAAATCTTCCTTCACTTGTAACAATTCTTCACGAATTAACGCCATTAAACGATCTGGATCTTGCAGAATAAATAATAAAGAGTCGATTTCACTAAGCAGGATCTTATATTCATTAAAAATCTTATCCTGTTCTAAACCTGTTAAACGGTGCAAGCGTAAATCTAAAATAGCCTGTGCTTGTGTATCCGAGAGATAATAATCACTCCCTTTCAAGCCAAATTTCTCAGGCAAATCCTGTGGACGTGCTTGAAGGTTCTCCCCACCAAATACATCTTGAATAAAATGAGCTGACCAAGGGCGTACTAATAAGCCTTGTTTCGCCTCTTTAGGATGGCTAGCAGCCTTTATTAAACCGATCATTTCATCGATATGCGATAGAGCAATCGCTAAACCTTCCAAGATATGCGCGCGTTCACGTGCTTTACGTAGCAAATAAATACTACGCCGTGTAATAATTTCGCTCCGATGATGCAAGAATGAATCAATCAGTCCCATAAGTGTGAATAAACGTGGAAAACCACTGTCTAATGCAACCATATTGATTGCATATGATGTCTGCAAACGGCTCTGTTTGTAGAGATTGTTCAAAATAACTTCAGCAGACTCTGAACGCTTCACCTCGATTACAATACGCATGCCATCCTTGTCCGATTCATCGCGTATCGCCTGGATTCCCTCAATCTTCTTGGCCTTAACCAGCTCAGCAATTTTCTCAATCAACAGGGCTTTATTAATTTGATAGGGCAACTCGCTGATGATAATCTTCTGACACCCACCACGCTTTTCCTCTTCAATTTTTGACCTGGCACGTAAATAAATACGTCCCCTACCCGTGCGATAAGCTTCTTCAATACCTGACCGACCATTAATAATCGCTGCTGTTGGAAAGTCAGGTCCTTTTATATGCTCCATTAACCCAGGCAGATCAATTTCAGGGTCATCAATTTTAGCCACACAAGCGTCAATGACCTCATTCAAGTTATGTGGAGGCATATTGGTCGCCATGCCCACTGCAATACCAGCCGAACCATTAACCAATAAATTGGGAAAAGGTGCGGGCAGCAACTTAGGCATCATTTCCGTTGCGTCATAGTTCGGAACAAAATCAACCGTCTCTTTATTTAAATCTGACAATAACGTATGTGATAAGCGCGTCATACGCACTTCGGTATAACGCATTGCTGCCGGTGAATCACCGTCTACCGAACCGAAATTACCTTGACCATCTACTAACAAATAACGCAGACTAAAGGGCTGTGCCATACGTACAACGGAATCATAAATAGCAGTATCACCATGTGGATGGTACTTACCAATCACATCACCAACAATACGAGCTGATTTTTTGTAAGGTTTATTCCAATCATTTTTAAGGATGAACATTGCATAAAGCACCCTGCGGTGCACAGGCTTTAAGCCGTCCCGAACATCAGGCAACGCACGTCCAACAATGACACTCATAGCATAATCAAGATAAGACTTTCTTAGCTCATTTTCAACACTGATTTGTGTTATTTCTTTAGCAAATTCACTCATTGTAAATCTTATACCCTTATTATTGGTTTAAACCAAACACTAATGTCATATGTTAGCACAATAAAACTCCTGTCAGCAATTAAATTCAAAAATTAACAGGTGCTCCAGCTAATGTAACGCATGGTTGCATTAGCTGGAGTGCCTGTAGTGCCCAGATAGATTGTATTTTTGCAGTTTCTATGTCACAATACGGGTGAAATTTACATTCAGCTCATTTTGTATTTGGAAGGATTGCCAGATTGAAATATTTTCTTGAGGACTTCAGTGTAAATTTTTGAGTGGATGGCTATATATGATTGAATTAGATGACAAAAGGTTTTTCTGGAAATTGCTGATAGTATCAACTATATCAATACTTGGGCTCGTCTTGGTCGGTATACCGTTCTTTTCCAGCATGTCCTTTGTGGCAGCAGTAATAGGGGAATTTAACTATACCTCATTATTGTGTATTTTCATTTTTATGAATATTGTAGGACAAATTCCGATTGCTAATGTCTATATGAAGATTGTAGATGTGAAGATTGTAGAAGATCGTAGCTACAGAGAAGAATCTGATGAAGAAGAATCTAGTGAAGAAAAAGAACAGAAGCTACACCTGCAGAGTCTCGTCGCACTCGATGCCCTTCTGGTACTTGCGGTAATTGGCAATTGCTTCCATCCCTTTTTCACTATATTAATTGTCTATACTCTTTACTCTTACCTGAAAGGGTATAAGGAAGTTTATTTATACTACTTTGGCTTTGACCCAGCCTCATATACTTTATGTGTTGTACCTCTGGTTTTAATGATTGCATATATTACGATGTCCATCATATTTTTTACTTGTCCAGCGGCTGCTTTAGCAGTTGGTATTGAACTATCCTCCCATCAATATGTGCTCGCAGCTTCTTTACTTGCGTTTGGGCTTCGTTCTGCATTTGAGTCTTATCGCTCAGTGAAACATGTAAAAAAAGAAAAGGAAACAATGAATAATACTAATACTCCCAATAATATTTATAAATATTATTACTACGGTGGTGAGTTCCTAACGCGCCCCAGAACAGCAAATAAAACAGAACAGACGAACAAACAGGAGAATAACCCATCATTATTGACAGTTTAATTCATGCACGATGGATAGCCCCCGTAGTGCCACTTAAGGTTTTGGAGCACCATACTCTAGCTGTTCATGACTGTAAAATTATTGATCTATTGCCTACAAAACAAGCAAAACAGCACTATAGTGCTGACAATGATGTTGAATGTTTCGATCATTTATTAATACCTGGACTCGTCAACGCACATACACATAGTCCTATGGTTTTTTTTCGCGGTTTAGCTGACGATCTGCCATTAGAAACCTGGCTGCAAGACCATATTTGGCCAGCAGAACAGCGTCTACTTAATCCATCATTTGTGTATGACGGAATGTTGCTGGCGATCAGTGAGATGCTACTCAGTGGCACAACTTGCTTTAATGAGCATTATTTTTTCCCCTTGCAGGCAGCAGAAGCTTGTTTAAAAGCTGGTATACGCGCTTGCATTGGCGCTTTATTTATCGATGTGCCAACAGCTTGGGCTAAGGATGAGCAAGATTATATTGACAAAGCACGTAATTTTATCATGCAATGCCCGAATAACACGCTATTAACAAGGAGTTTAGCACCCCATGCTCCTTACACCCTCTCTGACCCATCCTTAAAGGGCATTCAGCAGCTCGCAGGAGAATACCCAAGCTTAGGTATTCATGTGCATATGCACGAAACAGCAAAAGAAATTGAGGATAGCTTGCAACAATATGGTAAACGACCACTGCAACGTTTCTATGATTTAGGTTTATTATCTGAACGTACACTAAATGTGCATATGACCCAAGTAAATGAACAGGATATTGCATTACTAAAAAAAACAGGTGCACACGTAGTGACTTGTACACAATCTAATTTAAAATTAGCCAGTGGTCTCTGCCCCACAGATCGCTTGCAAAAAGCTGGAGTTCATTTAGCTATCGGCACCGATAGTGCAGCTAGTAATAATCACTTAGATATGATTACAGAACTAAAAGCCTGTGCCCTACTGGCTAAGGGGGTATCAGGTGACAGCACTGCTTTAAATGCTGATCAAATGTTATCAATTGCAACAATGGGAGGCGCAAAGGCACTGGGACTAGATAAGCAAATTGGTTCACTGAGTGTGGGGAAATTTGCTGACTGTGTAGCAATAGATTTCAGCCATCCCAATACGCAACCCTGCTATCATCCAGTTGCACAACTCATCTATGCTGCCAGCAGCCAGCAAATCACTGACGTTTGGGTTGCAGGCAAACAACTCGTTAAGCAACGTGTATTAACTACGCTATCACAACAAGCTATCAAGGAACAAACAGCTCTATGGCAAAGCTGCGTGCGCTAGTAGCCTATATCCAATCCCCTGTTTGTCAATAATGTCATATGCTACATTTTCTTCATCATGATGTCGATGGCCTTTTTGGTTTAGGTTATCACAACTGACCCTTTTGAATTTGACGCAATTGTCGTATTTGATTGTGCAAAGTTGTGGCATATTCATAATTAAACTGTTGGGATGCTTGATACATTTCTGTTAATAGTTGCTGGATTACCTGGTCACTTTTACCACGTAAAAAATATTTTGCATATTCTAGATCTTGCTGATAAGCAGATTGATCGATAAGTCCCACACAAGGGGCTGAGCAATGTTTAGTTTGATAATGTAAGCAGGGTCGATGACGACTTTTGAAGGTGTATTGATCGCATTGTCGCAACTTAAAAATACGGTATAAAAGAACTAAAGTACTGTGCACCTGATGAACCTGAGTGTAAGGCCCAAAGTAAGTCCCCTCCTCATCATATGCCTCTACTTTTTTTTTACGGCAGGCATGCAGGCGAGGAAAGGGATCAGCAGTCAGGTGTATATAGAGATAGGATTTATCATCGCGAAAGACAACATTATAGCGGGGCTTAAATTTATTGATTAGTCTGTATTCTAATAGTAGGGCGTCATGCTCACTTTTAGTAGTAATAATTTTAATTGTTGACACTTTTTCCATCATTTTACGTATTTTAATCGAGCGATGACCTACATTGAGGTATTGTTGCACACGACAACGCAACTGTTTGGCTTTACCTACGTACAGGACATTCTTTTCTGCATCAAGCATTTGATAGACACCAGAATGTAATGGAAAGGTTTTGACTTGTTCGGCTAGGTCTGAATGCTTAGGATTCATTGCTGACACCTAACAATCTATGGGCACGTGTCTACTGACGTATGGGTGCATAATCAACATGATGTTGTTTCAGAAGTTTTTCAGCATCATGCACAAGTGTTTTTTTACCAAGTTTACTTGCTGATTGGCGCAACAATTTTAAAGCTGGGATCACTGCTGGCGTACCTTGATAGTGTTTGATAATTTCGAGACTACGCTCAATGGATGCTTGATAGGCTTTTTCACTCATATAGTATCGAGCAACATCTAAATGATTCCTTGCCATCAATTGCCTGATATAAATCATATACTGTCGCGACATAGGCGCATACGGACTTTTAGGATACTGCTCAACAACACGAGAAAAGGTATAGAAAGCATTTTCAAAATGTTTCAAGTCACGCTGGCTGGAATCGAGTTCAAAATACTTACTTAACCAATTGCGCCCTTCTTCATAATAAGTCACACCACTTAAATAATGTACGTAGTCCATATGCTTGCTTTTTGGATAAAGGCGTTCGTAACGCAGAGCCATGTCTAATGCTGCACTTGAATTATCATCTCGATAATAGGTATAAATCATATGTAAATGAGCTGTTTTAGCATATCGGCTAAATGGGTATAAGGCATCTAATGCCTGGAAACGCTCGCTGGCTTCACGATAATGTTTTTTGCGTAAAGCATTCTCCGCTTCTTGAAACAACTTATGCTCACTGTGCCCACGAAATGCAGCATAGGGATCATCTGGTTTACCAGCACAAGCACCCAACAGTAGCGCGAACAGAATTGTTACAAATAGAATGTATTGTTTAAACATTGCCTTCAATCACTTCCAATAAAGTACTATACTGGTTGTCATGCGTATAGACAAACCCAAGCAAACCCCACCGTTCCATTTTTCCCTGTTGGCCAGCACGGCTAACCAGAGACTAGACCTGGTACTCGCCATGGTTCTAACAGAGTACTCACGTAGCATCATCCAAAGTTGGATTAAACAGGGTTATGTTACGATTGATAATGAGCCCTGTCAAGCTAAGCAACTCGTTAAAGCCCGTCAGTGTGTGACAATCAAGGCTGTGCTGCTGAAACCAAAAGAAAACTGGCATGCACAAGAAATGCCCCTTTCTATCATTGCCCAAGATCCTTACTTATTAGTAATCAATAAACCAGCTGGTCTAACTGTTCATCCTGGGGCTGGACAACCCGATCAGACCTTGGTTAATGCACTACTGCATTATGACAAACGATTAGAAGCGATACCAAGGGCTGGCTTACTGCATCGCCTCGATAAACAGACATCAGGCTTACTATTGGTTGCGCGCACCTTACCGACTTACTATTGGATGCTAAAACAAATGCAGCGCCACCTTGTAAAGCGCACCTACGATGCTTTTGTTATCGGCAAACCCATCTGTGGTGACACGATTGATTATCCTATTGCACGTCACCCCATCTATCGCCAACGTATGGCAGTTATTGAAGATGGCAAGCCCGCAATCACGCATTATCAGGTGATAAAACATTTTCGTGCCCATAGTCATCTTAATGTAACACTTGAAACAGGTCGCACACATCAAATCCGTACTCATATGACTTATGTTGGTTACCCACTTATCGGTGACCCAGTCTATCCCACGCGTGCTTACAGTGTACCCAAGGACTTAGGCGACAACTTAAAAGTAACCATTCAACACTTTAAACGTCAGGCTCTACATGCCTCAAATCTACATTTGATCCATCCACATACACGTGAAGCAGTGCACTACTATGCTGATTTACCACATGATCTTAAGCAATTGGAGCAGGCTCTTAAAGCTGATTGCTTAGATGCAAAAAAGATATGATATACGTGGAGAAACAGCTCTATCTTAAAGTAAATTGGGAAGTTCCCAAGCATGTACATGCCTACGTAACAACACGTACTGGTGGTACCAGTCCATATCCATACCATTTTAATCTATCTGATTATGTACAAGACCATCTGGCCAATGTTGAAGCAAACCACAAACAGCTACAAACAGACCTAGACTTACCCACAAGACCTTGCTGGCTAAAACAAATCCACAGCAACCAGGTAATACACTTTGATCAAACCCATCTAAGCCAGAGAGTAATTGAAAAACCCAAGCTATACAAATCCCCCGTGGCTGACGCCAGTATAACGCAAACGGCAAAGCTTATTTGCACAGTATTAACGGCAGATTGCCTACCTGTCCTGCTATGCAACCAATCTGGCACAGAAGTTGCCGCAATTCATGCAGGTTGGCAAGGATTAGCAAAAGACATCATCTGGCACACCGTGCAGAAATGCCACAGTAAACCCTGGGAACTCACCGCCTGGATTGGTCCAGGGATAAGCTTGCAGCACTTTGAGGTGAATGAGGAGATACGTGAGCAATTTATACAAAAGTATGTTGGCTATGCAACAGCTTTCCATCGCTTAGCACCTCACACACCAAGGCCAGATATTCAAGAAAGTTGGCACGCCGATCTCTATGCCCTTGCACGTACACAACTTACTATCGCTGGTGTAAAACAAATCGAACTCTATCCCCTATGTACCTATCATAATCGTAACCTATGCTTCTCTTACAGGCGTGACGGTGCTTTATCGGGGAGGATGGCAAGCTTGATCTGGTTTGATTAAAATCGTATGATAGGAGCAATAATCTCTTACCTGATAAAACATAAATCGATATAAAAAATGATAGCACGGCAACTCAATGGAAAAGAACTTGCGGCTCGTATGCAAGAAGATATCAGCACGGCAGTTAAAGCTCGCATCAAACGCAAGTTACCTTCCCCAGGTTTGGCAGTTATTTTAGTAGGTGATTCGCCAGCTTCTGAAATCTATGTACACAACAAATGCCTGCGCTGCCAAGAAGTTGGTTTTAGTGTTTTTAAACATCATCTAGATAAAACCGTATCGGAGTACGACGTTATTAAACGTATTCACACACTAAACCAAGACCCCTATGTACATGGTATTTTATTACAACTACCTATACCAAAAGGCTTAGATGTACACAGTATCATCGAAGAAATTGACCCTAAAAAAGACGTAGACGGACTCCATCCCTCTACGATCGGACGTCTACTGCAACGTAAACCTCTTCTGCGCCCCTGCACCTCGTATGGTATCATACAATTATTACAGCATACAGGTGTGGACTTAAGTGGCAAGCATGCTGTAGTAGTGGGAGCTTCAAACCTGGTCGGACGTCCCATGTTGCTCGAACTTTTACTGAAAAAATGCACGGTTACCGTCTGCCACCAATTTAGCTCTAATCTACCAGACTTTACTCAACAACAAGCTGATATACTTATTGCTGCCGTTGGCAAACCAAAATTTATTCAAGGAAATTGGATTAAACCTGGTGCTATTGTTATCGATGTCGGAATTAACCGCCTCCAAAACGAACAATTAGTAGGTGATGTTGACTTTGAAGCAGCCCAACGATATGCCAGTTGGATTACACCTGTACCTGGTGGTGTTGGTCCCATGACTATTATAACCCTACTTCATAATACGCTGTTGGCAGCACATCTTGCCGATCAACACACAGAACTAGAGAATTAGGATAATATCTATGACAAGCTATAGTACAAGCGAAATGCGCAATGGTTTAAAAGTGTTACTTAACAACGAACCCTGTGTCATCATTGAAAATGAATTCGTTAAACCAGGTAAAGGACAGGGCTTTAATCGTATTAAATTACGCCATCTCAAAACAGGTCGTATCTATGACAGGACTCTGAAATCAGGCGAACATTTACAGGCTGCTAACATATTGGAAATTACCGTGCAGTATTTATACCACGATAGTGAATACTGGTATTTTATGAACCCACAGAACTTTGAACAATATCAAGCTAACCATGAAATAATAGGTGACACCATAAAGTGGCTGAAAGAACAAGATAACTGTACCATGATTACCTGGAATGGCCAGCCCCTCACCATCCTACCTGCCAATTTCGTCACACTACAAGTCACCGAATCTGAACCAAGCATTAAAGGTGACACCGTCAGTGGTGGCACAAAGCCCGTTCAACTCAAAACTGGCGCAACCCTACGTGTTCCCCTCTTCATTGAAAATGGTGACTGGTTAAAGATTGATACACGTACTGGTGAATATATCTCAAGAGTATCTGCCCCTGATGCCTAGACAGATGCAGGTAAATGAACCTAATGTTGACTGGCATCCAAGTGCAACCCTATCCGCTTTACGCCTACGGGCAAAGATTATCGCTAAAATTCGTGCTTTCTTCGCAAAAAATAACATCCTTGAAGTCACCACACCATTACTGACTGATAAAGGTGTCACCGATCCCTATCTTAAGAATTTTCAAGTACCCGTAGACGATCAAATCCTTTATTTACAAACCTCCCCTGAATATGCAATGAAACGCCTTCTTTGTGCTGGAAGTGGTCCTATTTATCAAATCTGCCAAGCCTTTCGCTTCGGCGACTCAGGGACGTGCCATCAGCCTGAATTCACCATGCTAGAATGGTATCGTCCAAATTTTGAACATATGCAACTGATGGATGAAATTGACCTACTATTAAAAATAGTACTCACAAACCAAACAGCCAAACGCATCAGCTACCAAGATATATTCGCACAACACCTACAGATAAACCCCCATACCATCCCACGCAAGCAACTGATCACATGCGTGCAGCAAAAAGTAAAAGGATTGCAGGAGAGATCACTCATCCAATGGCCACATACCACCCTTCTTGAATGCCTATTCTCACACTGCATCCAACCCAAATTAGGCCATAATACACCTCTATTCATCTATGACTACCCTGAAAAACAAGCAGCACTGGCCAAACTGCGTACTATTCCACATCAAAAAGAAGCAATAGCAGAACGCTTTGAATTATTCATCAACGGCATAGAACTTGCCAACGGTTACCATGAGCTAACCGACCCCGAAATATACCGATTGCGTTTTGAACAAGACAACCGACAACGCCTACAGAATAAACAACCCACTATGGCTATTGACCATAAATTACTAAGAGCCTTGGAACAAGGGGGCTTGCCAACTTGTGCTGGAGTCGCTTTAGGACTTGATCGTTTAGTAATGGTAGCTGGTGGGTATCAAAAAATTAGTGAAGTTATTAGCCTATGAACACAACTAATTTTACTAGCATTTGCTAAGCTAGTTTTACCATCACCAGCACTAATTATTATAGTGCTAGGAGCATCTCCCCTACCATTAAGACTTTACTGGAAGAAAAGCCTGATACTCCCCATGTCTAAAGACATGGGCTTTACGCTCATTTTTGGTAACTCAATATTTAGCATTATGCAAAGACTTCTCATAAAAAATTTGCTACCATGAGCCGACCGCCCCGATGGCACAGTTGGATAGCGCGATCCCCTCCTAAGGGATAGGTCGCAGGTTCGAATCCTGCTCGGGGCGCCATTCAGTAATTTTAAATCTGGCTTAAGTGAGCATCACGCCCGTCAAACTGCGACTTTCGCAGAAATAAAAGGATGGTGTTGGTAATCATGCAGTACAATATCTTCAAATCGATAATTAAATAGTGAGCTGGGTTTTCGGTTAAATGTAAGTTTTGGCAATAAATAGGTTTTGCGTTCTAGTTGTGTCTGTACCTGCGTGAGATGATTTAGGTAAATATGGCAGTCACCGCCTGACCAAATGAACTCCCCTACCCCTAGGCCACACTGTTGGGCTACCATAGCGGTTAATAAGGAGTAGGAAGCAATATTAAAGGGCACCCCTAAAAAAGCGTCCGCTGAACGTTGTGTTAATTTACAGGATAACCGCCCATTGACAATATAAAACTGGAAGAGCACATGACAGGGTTGTAAGTGCATATGCTTTAAATCACCAACATTCCAAGCACTGATCAATAAACGCCTTGAATCGGGATTGCTTTTTATTGTGTCAACTAAATCTTGCATCTGATCGATAACACAACCATCTGTCGTCTGCCAAGAACGCCATTGTTTACCGTATATAGGCCCTAATTCACCTTTTTCATCTGCCCATTCATTCCAAATACGCACGCCATTTGCTTGCAAATACGAAATATTAGTGTCACCGCGTAAGAACCATAGCAGTTCATAGACAACACTTGGCATGTGTATTTTTTTTGTTGTTACGAGTGGAAAATGTTCTAAATTGAAACGCATATCATATCCAAAGATGCTAAGTACACCAGTGCCAGTACGGTCTTTTTTTTCAATACCCCGTGCAAGGATATATTCCAAAAATGTAAGATATTGTTTCATGTGTAACCTCCCACAGAGAAATCTTAACACAGTTAGGACAGCTAAATCGAGCTTTCCCCCCTCTAACGCGCAACAGTGGGATACAAATAATTTGGCAAAATTTCTTCCGCACTAACCCATTTACCAAGGGGTAAGCAATCTTCCACTGCCAAATGCAAGGCGTCATCTGCACGTGGGAAAAATGATGGCTGTATGTCAATCAGATGAAGATCAGCGCAACACTGCTTTAATGAATCCTTAAAAGCTAGCCAGCCCTCTCCAATGGCTAAGCAAGTTTGATCTTGCATAGTTCCCTCTGGCAAGGGTACAGATTCTGGCAATGCCAAACAGTCATCCTGTAAACTACAGGCTAGTTTTTGATCGTTTAGGCCGTAGACACCCCAATAAACTCGCCTTTGACCTGCACTGATTGCCACAAGGACTCGCCGAACTGTTGGGTTAGCATTCAGTAGTGCACGCTGTGCCATCACGCGTAACGTTGATACAGCATAAACAGGCTTGTGTGTTGTAAATGACAGGGCTTGTAAAATACTAGCTGCAACACGCAAACCAATGAAAGTACCAGGCCCACTCGTCCAAACGAAACCGTCCAGGTCTGTTAAGTTCAGGGATTTTTGACGCATAAGTTGCTCGATGGTCAATAGTAGTTTTTCTCGATGATGGTGTTGATCATTCAGGCAGACATAGCTAATCTCTGAGTGAACCTGCAAAGCCACTGATGCAGTCTGTATCACGGAACTATCCAGTGCTAGTAATGTGTTAGCTTTTATCATAAGATATCAAGCTTATTTGAACATCCTGTAACCGTACATAACCTCTACTACTCACGTTTGGGTAAACTAAGCCTTTTTTCCATAAGGGGTGGCGATTCAAACGGGCGACTTTGTCCGTATCGAGATCATCAAAGTGACTGATATCCAACAATAACTGGTCTTTCAAATAACAAATACGCATATCAATCTGCTTCTTTTGCTCTAAGTGAGCCTTCAAATTGATGCTACGACATGTATCAGCGTAGATAAAAAACTGCTTTTTGTCATAGGGATAAACTCGATCGAATGGTGGCATCATCACTAGACCCTTTTCCATAGTAATCTTAAGGTAATGCCCATTCTTATTAATAGGCCGTTCTACCAAGTGATCCCATCGCTTAGAAGCTTTTTTATATGCTAGCATTAACTGTCGCCGCTTCGACTTTGGAAAATTCTCCCACTGTGACGCTGGAATCCCTAAATGCTGTGAGGCTGGCGTACATGCACTGCAAAGCAAGCCTAGCAGAAGAAAAATTATAACTAATCGGTACATACAACAAGATACTCCATCATCGATATACTGAACGTCGACCCAAGTCCCTGTAGTATAAAATAATTATGCTTTATAATACAGTCTCCCACTAACGTAACCCCACACCAGTGTCCTAATAATACATTAATTCTTGGGAAAAAATAAAACCCAGTACTTAAACCTCTATATTACTACCAGGATCCTTGTTCATAGAATCATGATTTTCATCATCTACTTGCTCATTAAGCCTCCCAGTAATTTTTTCATACTCACTGATTGGCATACTCACATTGCTCATACGCATATAATCACTTGGAACTGAAACCACGTTTAGTGCAGCGGAGTTAACACTAGAGGCAATAAAGAATATTAATGTTACAGCAGTAACGCCAGCGACACTAAATGCTAAGGCAGAAAAACCAACTGCATTTAGGACTAGAATAACGATTACAGTCGCGGATAAAAATATTTTTTTCCACGAACGTAGTTTATATATATCACTAAAACGCTTCCTCACCATAGTTTTTTCAGCTACAGAACCAAAATAGGATGTAAAGATACTTTTGATCATTTTACAGACTAGTATAAGCACCCCGTAAATAAGTGGGACGGTCAATATGATAGAAGCAGCTTGCCCCGCGAAAGAAATAGTGAAGAAAGCAAATGTCAAATGCATTGCATTAATAAGTGTAAAATTCGCCATATTCGCTAAGGTTGATAACATAATTGAGAAAAGTAAGAGTACAATATGTCCACATACCTTCAAATACTTGAGTCCTTTGGAATTTACATTACCTTTATATAGAACTTCATCAATCTTTTTTAATGACAACCTAGAGTTCGCCCCACCAGCCATCGAGATGTAACAAATTGCAAGTGGAATACCAATAACCAACATCAGTAAATTTCCAACGACTATGAGGTACACGGTGATCATTGCGTAACATGTACCTGATAAGATAGCAAGGGCAGTCTTAAATTTCATTTTACATTTTTTTTCTAAACCAAAATTATAGACCTCTTTAAATAAGGATGATGCCAGGAGGATAACAGCGATTGCAAAAATAATGTAAAGTCCAGACCAACCTACAATACCTAGAAATGCGATATTGAATGTTGTTTTTACAACGGCAGCTGCTAGAAAATTTACAACAATTGGCCAAGTGAACAAAAAATAAAAGCCGACCAAGACACCACATGAAAGTGCCATACACAAAATGAACCTGAGAATTCGCAAAGGGCATGTTAAACTGTGCATCAGTACCTTGCCCAGACCTGCCTTGTTCATAAAGTAGAACAAAATTGAATTACTCACTAAGGTGGAAAAACCAGAAGCCAGTGCCATCGTAAGACCAAAGACAGGTAATAATGCAAAAATACCTAGATATACAAATCCAAGTGTTGTAAGAAGTGCTAATCCCCCACATATCACCCATTGAATTATGAAACGCTGCATAGGACTAACCTTGTATAGGACAATCTTATCTTTATTAACTCTGCAATCTAAATTCATCTCGTAATCTAAATTTTTCGTATGAACAAGGTATTCTACTAGACGTTTAAACTCTGCGTATCTTTTATTAAAATAATCGCTATCCATACGGACATGCTCCGAGTTATCCCAACAATTTTTAAAACCTTCGGTATAAATTAATAAGTGCTTTAATTTTTCATTATTAGTACCATTCTTGTCATCGTAAATTTCTTTAATTATGTGACCGAAACTACTATCAGTAGGAGGTTCAACACAACCACAAAGTTCAATATGCGCCTTAGACAAGCTCTCCTTATGTATATTTGTAAATTCACTATGTATGAAATAATTCTTAATGTACGTGTACGTTCCACTATTTATCGGCATATCTCTATCCACCTATGATTATTATGCATTATCTCTATCTATATGAATCTTCTTTCAATAAACTTTATCTTAATATGATAGCATGAAATATCTCGAAAATCAAGGCCGACAGGCAAATGGCAGTATGGGAGGTTGTGTTGCAAAAATGAGCGGTATATAAGAAAATATCTATTTAACCAAATATTAAAGGTAAAGTTAATGATCAAATTTTCAGGCAGACATTTTTCTAAAGATATCATCTTATGCTGTATACGTTGGTATGTATCATATCCATTGAGCTACAGGCAAATAGTAGAGATAATGGCAGAAAGCAGGCATACACGTTCATTACTCAACAGTAAACCGTTGGGTTGTTGAATATGCGCCTAAATTAGAGAAGTGCTTTAGACATTATAAGAAAGCAGTTTGTAATAGCTGGTGCTTAGATGAAACGTATATCAAAATAAAAAATCAGTGG
>PIWD01000091.1 GCA_003354005.1 Gammaproteobacteria bacterium
TTTGGAGACCACATGAATGTTGTAACTTTCTGGGATGATGATAGTATCCACATCTACCCTATGGATCAAATTGATCATGTTGAGCTTATCCCTGAAGTGGTTGGTGAGTCTGTATAACGCTATGATGAAGGAAGCGAGATAAAGAAAAATGCTAACTAAAACAATCAAATCAAAAACAAACGAGTTGATGCGCTTTCCGTCAATTTATTTGTTATATCCTTGTCTCGAGCAGCTACGGGCTCTTTCTCGAATGTCGCCGACCGCTGCAAGGGGTTCAATCTAGCGTAACTGGTTAAAAATATGTCAGAAAAACGAAAACCCATATATTCCATGTTGCTCAATAATCAAGGCAAGAAAACCTCGAGGAGAACCATCAAGGTTGAGTTGTTCCCTGCTGAACAATGGGGAATATCCAACTATTGGCAAACCAAACGATATCGAATCAGGGTAAATGGAAAGTGGTTTCACCGTCCAGAAGAAAAGATGTCAACATTCACAAAGTCTGAATTTAGAGACATTTTGTGGAGAGGGATAAGCAAACAGCTTGATTAGTATATAACATAGCAATAACGGAATCTAGGAAGGAAATGACCCATGCTAAAGTTTAATAAAAAACTTAATAAACAACAGGCTTCGGAAAAGGCTTCTCATGCTGCCAATGTTCGATGGGAAAGAGAGCGTGTAGCCAAAAAAGGAGAACTACCAAGGTGCGACTATCCCGACCCACTATACACATGGCCTTTTGTAAATCATATAACAGGAAAGGAACAATTAATTGCGTTTCATTTTTTGAATCATAAGTCAATGGAGATTAGATTGAACGGCAAGAAGTGGGCGATAGGAGGATTTAATAAAGCTTTTGAATTGATAAGCTCTAATTGTCCTAAGCTTCAATATCACTATTAATGACCCAGCGATTCAACATAAGAGGTAGTATTATCCCAAAGGAGCGCCCCCGGTTCGACACAAGGAACGGCCGGGTTTACACGCCAACGAAAACGAAGAACTGGGAAAATGATATCAGGAAACAATTAGCCGGGCCGAAACAATTCACGGGGCCGGTCGAGGTTCGCATGTGCTTCATGCTGAACAAAAAGAACTATGCTAGAATGGATCTCGACAACCTGGCTAAATGCCCCCTGGACGCAATGAATAAGGTTTGCTATGTCGATGACCGGCAAGTGGTGTCTTTAATTCTCAGGAAGCAAGTTTGCGACGCTGAAGAGGTTGTAATAGTTGAGGTTGAAGAAATATTATAGAAAGGAG
>PIWD01000092.1 GCA_003354005.1 Gammaproteobacteria bacterium
ACCCCAACAACTTGGAAGATGCTATTTGATGCTGGATATCATTTAGACCATTCGATCAAGGTGGTGACAGGTGGTGAACCCTTGACAAAGAAACTTGCATCTTATCTAACAAAGGCTTATGCTGCCTGGAATTTATATGGGCTAACTGAAACAAGCATTTGTTCAACCTATCTTCCACTGCATCAACTCAAAAACATGAAATTACCGATATCTATTGGCAAACCGATTGCAAATACTAAACTCTATGTACTAGATCGCAAGCTAAAGCCTGTGCCCATGGGTGTAGTTGGTGAATTATATATCGCAGGCATGGGAGTGTCTAAGGGATATTTGCGACAAAAAGATTTAACCGAAGAACGCTTTATTGATAACCCATTCGATATTAACAAAAACTATGCTACATTGTATAAAAGCGGTGACCTAGTGCGTTGGCTGCCCGATGGCAATCTTTATTTTGTAGGCAGAGCCGATCGACAATTTAAAGTAAGGGGCTGTCGCATCGAGGCTGGTGAAATTGAATCAGCTTTATTGCAGCATGTATCTGTGAAAGACTGTGTTGTTCTGGTCAAAAAAATAAAGGCAGTAGACTGTTTAATAGCTTATATCAGCTTACAAACATCAAGCCAACCTTCCACAAAAGCGTTGAGGATGTTTTTAGCGAAAAAAATACCACCTTATATGCTACCTAAGAAATTTGTCTTGATCGATACTGTTCCTAGTACACTCAATGGAAAAATAGATACAAGAGCACTGTTAGCTTTGGATATCTAAGACAAGTAACTTAGGTGTGCTCACTATTTAATAACTTCTTAATTATGTACAATCGTTAGGACGTTTTTTTCTATCTCGTTAACTGAGTATATGGATGTTTTAAGTAAATATAAGGAGTTAAAAATGCAAGAATTAGGATTATTATCAATACTTTTATCGAGCGAAGACAGTATTATTGTACTGTCACAGACGGCTTGTGTTTTGTTTATTAACCCTGCTGCACTCAGCTTATATGAGTGGCAGTATGATGATGTGATAGGAAAAGACTTAACTGTTTTACTAGCAAAAAATCAATTGCCTTCTCCCTTCCCAGAGACATTGGTATTTCCCTGTAATCAGACTATTACAACGAAGGAAGAGACCGAAGTAATGTTTGATAATGGGAAGACGATACTGTGGAAATCACGTATATTGTCTGCAAATAAGACAGTAATACACTTGATCGGTAAGGATATCACA
>PIWD01000027.1 GCA_003354005.1 Gammaproteobacteria bacterium
TAGAGCTGTGGGCAATGATTAAAAAACAGCAAATGAATAGTGAGCTTCCTGTTTGGGAGCAATTTTATGCACTCGCTGGATAATTGTATCCAGAATACAAGCATCCTTTGAACCAATAAAACTTTGCAACACAACCGAAATATAAACCTATTACATCTGAGACTTTTGAAGAATATGGAAATAGTGAATTGATTTTCAGCAAAATTTCGGATGGTAAGTATTTTATGTCATTTTAAGTTAGCTATAAAAATTTGGTAAAGAGACTGCTGATCATGTTTATTTTTTCCACTTTACCAAATGCGAATCTCAGAATCTTCCCAATTATCCGTGAAAAAACCGTTTTCTACCCTATCTTTTTGCATCAGTAAGCATGCTACATCTTTGCTGCTATGTAGAGCTGATGCTTGTTTGATGGAAATAAATGGAGATTGGCTGTGTAGGGTCTTGTCATTTTCTTGCTTGGTGGTCTGTTGTTTCATCATACTCGATTGTATGGTGAATACGTAGTAGGGGAGAAGCCAAGATAAAATAAGCAGCGACACAGTAGGGGCAATGCCAAATTTGATAACAATCACCTGAAACCAGTTTGGGTTTAGTGCATCAAGAGCAATCAACAAACAACCAGATAGCCCTAATAAACAAACTGAAGCCACCACAAAGCGTGACTTGATTATGCTACGCATCACAGATCTAGTGCAGTTTTTCTTATTTTTGTGTGCCATCACGCTATACAATCTGATTATGGTCTATTTAATTATAGACAACAACGCGGATATTGCATGATCAGCAAATAGAATCCTCTTTTTGCTATACTAGGGACAACTTTAGTGCATTTGTATGTTGATCATCACTAGATGTGGATTCACTATCAGCTCGATCGGATGAAGTTTGTTTGGGGACTTGTCCAATATCATGGATGGCATATGCTCGACTACGACCACTCCTGTCAGTAGAGTGTCGTGTCGCTTTGGGTATTTCAAAAATATTATACTGTTTATGGGAAGTTTGACTGAGGTGCGATGAATCAAATTGTGTGGTGTGTATCGCCTTTTCTTCTTGTGCTAAAGGGCTTGCGTAGCTTTCTGAGATGGCTGCCAGAAGTTCCATAGGAGTTGATACTATTGAATATCTTTTTCTTTCTCTTTCTAATGCGACTCTGATATCATCATAGCTATGTACTTTGAATTCGCTCTCACTAGAGCTATTTATTAGCATCGTACGCTCATTTTCATTATAGCTATCTTCCATTATTAATTTACTTTTACTTTCATCAAAGTTAGCTGCCGTGCATTTACTTTCTTCTGTGTACTTTGGGATAATAAGCTCACGTATCTCTGGCCTCTTCCGGACAATAGCAAAGATAGAGACGAAAATAATTATCATACAGATGATTGAGAGGACACTAGTGGGACTCAGTAAGGCAATTAGGGCAAATTGATTGTTAAGCAGAGAAAAGAAAAAATTGGCGAGCAGAAGTATCAAAAGGATAATGTCAATCAGTACTAGAAAATCTCTATTCTGATGTTTTATGTTGACTCGCAGTAAGATAGCTTTTTTAGGTTTGTCGAGTAGCTTCACGACACTTGTCAGTATACGGAATGCTTGCTTATGCCCCTCTGAGTAAACCAAACTTTTGAACTCTTTATCACTTTTTGAACATTTGTTCCCCATAGCGTCACTAGTATCTCGTGCAAGTTGAATGTTGGGGCTGCCATTTACTTCTGCGTTTAAGTCCATGTAACTGATATCGGCACAATGTTTTTTGGTTGTCCTTGGGCTTTTTCCTAAGGTGGTCTTTAAGAAGGTAGTTCGCCTTTCACCCTGAGGATTGTTATTTAATTTCTTATCTTTTCCGATCCTCTCTTCGACTTGATCTCTCAGGCTAGGCTCTAGCCCCCTTTTTAGGGGCATCTCTCCATAAGAATTGTCTGCTCCAATTTTATTAGACAGCATATCATGAGCAAGACCAATGAGACTTGCATCTTCACTTTGTTCTGCTCTAAGCAGATCGCCGATGGGGGCAAAGAAGTTTTTCAGAAGTAGTGTAGCTGTGACTTCTGGTAAATAGGCTTGCAACTTTGTTTGTGTTGGTATGATGCTTTCATTTAGGTGGGTGGATAGATTTTCTAAGATTTGAAAATCAAGTGTACTGTTTTTTTGTAGGTCTGTTTTGATTTTTCTTGCTGATGATATGAAGGACTCAGAGATTTCCATATTAGGATGATTTCCAATATCTGCAAATATGTGACTGATATATGTATTTAGCGTAGCTAGAGGTATGGGTTCATTTTTGTTGATATGCTCTCTAATCGTTTTCAGTTTAAGGCTGCCGTGTGTTCTTCGGATCTGTTTATTTTTTATAAAAAATTGACGGAATGCTTTGCACAGCTTGTCATAGAATTCTTCTTCTGACAATACTTCTTCTTGTTGTGGATTTGGCAAGCTATTAGTTAGACCTTCTGGCTGAATTTCACGAATGGGCACTGGACAACCAGGATAAACTGAGCTATGTATGCCTATTAGCGTGCCTCCTATATATTGTTCATCAAAACTGATGATGGCAGCTTGTGTATTATTAAATGCAACTCGAAACAGAGCGGATTCCCCGTCATCAATATTAGAGGCCAATTCAAGCAATTCACAGAAATAATTAAATTCTTCGCGAAAAAAGAATTTGCAAATTTCTAAAAATGACTGAGGTGTAAGGGATAAAAAATTCGCCCCATAAAGTGCTGATAGTACATCAAGTGTATGAACTTGCTTAGTATTATTTGACATCTCATTGAGCAAAAATGTTGCACAGGCTGTTGAAATATAGTTGTCAGCTATGCACTTAATGATGGAATGGATTGCAGCTTTAAACTTCTTCTCAGACATTAAGGTATGCTGTACGTGGCGTGCTTCAGACAAATTGTCGTACTCTATCGTGCGCGCATTTAGGGGGTGTCTTGGCACATTGAACAGCACTTTTTTCGTTTGGTGTTCAAAAAAAGCTGCTTGCTTTTTTAGTAGGTTTTGTAGGTCTTTTTGCTCATTGATAGAAGGTGGAGTATCTCTTTTTTTATATGGAAATCTCTTTGCTACAACCTGCTGGTCATTCATAAACATGCCTACACTCCTTTGTTGATACTTTGGCAAGTCCAGCCCTAATTAGGCTTATCCTAACATGCTCACAAAAAAATGTAAAAGCAAAAAAATATTCTGAGACAGAATGATTGCAACACATAAGTAACTTATAGTAATATCCCCACTAGAGCTTCGTAGTCTTACTTGATGGTTATAGACATGAAGTACCGTAAATTGAAGTATCAGAATGGAACGATAAATGCCACCACAACAACAACAGCAAGGGGGCCAACAGGGCGGGTCTTCTCAAAATTCCAGTGATTTTTTTTGGATGGTAGCAATTGCCATAACTGGGATTGTCATACTGTGGCATTTTAAGAGAGAGCCTATTACTAAGGCTATTTTTTGGGTGCGATTAAAAGAAATTAGCTTAATCAAAGCAGTTTTAGGTACGTGGTCTCAAATTTTATACAGTCTGCACATCGAAAGTTGGTTGCCACTAAAATGGGTTAACTGGTTGCAGCAGGCGGATGGGAGCAATCTTGATGATTGGGTGCGATATGTTAATAGTGTGGATCCAGCACATGTTGCATTTAGTGTCGTTGAAGACTTAAGTCTAGTTGTTGGCTATTATCTAAGATATCCTGTAGCCTTTCTCTGCGTGCTGTCTTCAGCGTTCATGTTCTTCAAGCATTCTAAATTGAAATATAATAACCGTATGACGATGAAGAAGTTGCGGAGCTTAGAAAAAGTGAATTGGCCATATATTGCCCCAGTTGTGTACGCCAGGAAAGATTTAATCAAAACACCATTGGAAGAAAAACCATGGTCAATGGCGGACAATCCAATGCAATTTTCTAGGCGACACAAACTACTGGAAGAATATACTAAAAACTATAAGCCTGCCGTACGCTTGCTAGAAGATAAAGCAGCACGTATCCTTTCCTTGCAAATGGGAGCTTTGTGGGAAGGTCCAGCTAAGCTGCCTATCCATATTCAGGCATTATTCGCAATTTTTGCAGCTAAGGGTAATCGGGATGGTGCATCTGCAAATCGTCTACTGGCTAAAATTTCAAAATCTTCCTCTTCTATTGGGAAGCTAAATTTTTCAGGGACACGCCTGTTGCTCATTAAGCACGTTCGTACACGTGTTGTCGGGTATGCTGTCTGTCGGCATGCCTATGTATTAACGGCCATGGCCTCTATGTTAGAATTGGCGCGCACAGATGGTGTTTTGGCAGTGGCGGAATTTCTATGGTTAAAAAAGATAGATCGTACTTTATGGTATATGCTCAGCACAGTTGGGCGACAGACAGCGTTCTCTGAAGTTGGAGGCCCTTATGCCCATTGGTTGATGGAGAAAAAATTGGGTCGCCCAATGAAAATTCCAATGGTAAAGGAAGCAGTTGTTGCGCTTAAGGCTGCCATTGAAGCCATCTTGTATGATCCAGAGGATAAGTTAAATGACTAGGAAGGCGGTACGAGGTTTATTCTCTAAGGATGAGCAAGCCCCTGGGTTATTGATACGGGACACACGCCCAATTCTCAGGCGGATTGCTGATTTCTTTTCCAATGCAATGGCTATGGCGGTGATGCTGCTTGCGTTGGCTGTTACTTGCTTTTTTGAAAGTCAACTTGTTGATATTATCCTTTTATTTGCCATTATCTGCTATATCATGCCCATTTGCAAACGCACTGTTCTTCCTTTCCGTTTACCGAAGCGCTCAGGTAAGTTGGATTCCAATGATTTAGTGCCTGGTGGCACGAAGCCACGTAAAGCGCGTGGTATTTATTTCTTTGGGAACAGTGTAGAGGATGATGAAGAGCTGTGGTTTTCTAATGAAGACATGCGTACACACATCTTAATTTTTGGTTCAACAGGAAGTGGTAAAACAGAATTTTTAATTTCCCTGGCTTACAATGCACTCTTGCAAAGCAGTGGGTTTATTTATGTTGATGGTAAGGGTGATAACTCTTTATTTGCTAAAGTATTTGCCATGATTCGCTATATGGGGCGCGAAGATGATTTGTTGCTCATTAACTTTATGACTGGTGCGCGTGATATTGTTGGTCCGCAAAAGCGTCGCTTATCGAATACTCTAAATCCATTTTCTAGTGGTTCATCCAGCATGTTAGCCCAGCTTGTGATTAGTATGATGGGAGAAAGTTCTTCTTCTTCGGATGGCGATATGTGGAAAGGTCGTGCAATTGCTTTTGTTGAAGCCTTAATGAAATCACTGGTATGTATGCGTGATATGGGGCATATCTTGCTTGATGCGCACGTAGTCAGGCGTTATTTTACGTTGGAGCGCATTGAGGCAATTGTGCTTGATAAAGTCTTTATTCGCGATGGTCAGCAGCCAATTAGTATGGAGAATGTGCCTGAAACAGTAATACAGCCATTGGCGAGCTATCTTGAAACTTTGCCTGGTTATCAGAAAGCACGACGCGGTAAACAAGTCTCACAGGTATTTGAGCAGCACGGTTTTATTGTAATGCAGTTGGTTCGTGTGTTCACCTCATTAGCTGATACTTATGGTCACATTTTACGGACTAAATTGGCTGAAGTTGACCTAAAAGACGTTGTCTTAAATCGACGTATCTTCGTTGCCTTGTTGCCAGCACTCGAAAAATCACCCGATGAACTATCTAACTTGGGCAAGATTATTATTGCCGCACTAAAAACAATGATGGCGGCTGGCTTGGGTGATGAGGTGGAAGGTGAGTACCATGATCTAGTTAAGCGCAAGCCAACTAATGCACTTACACCTTTTCTATGTATATTGGATGAATATGGTTATTATGCGGTACAAGGTTTTGCTGTTGTGCCAGCACAGGCGCGTTCTTTAGGTTTTTCAGTAGTATTTGCTGGACAAGATTTACCAGCTTTTCAAAAGAGCTCTAAGGAGGAAGCTGCTTCAATTGGTGCGAATACAAACATTAAGATCTGCATGAAGCTAGAAGACCCGACTGAAACTTGGGAATTCTTTATGAAGACGGCAGGGGAGGCTTATGTTGCCCAAGTCAGTGGTTTCCAGGCAAATGCAGGCAATGTGAGCAATACCTATCTCGATACGCGTGGTGCTTCCTTGGAGAAGCGAGCACGAGTGAATCTATTGGACCTTAAAGATCAACGTGAGGGAGAGGCACATATCTTCTTCAAGTCACAGATAGTGCGTTCACGTTTGTTTTATGCCAATCCCCCTGAAGTTAAGCGCTTACGTCTTAATCAATTTATTAAAGTTGATATACCGCCTGATAATGAATTATATGTCATTGCAAAAGGATTTGAGGACTTTGAAGAGTTGGCCAAGAACCCGCCATCTGTGTTGGAGCCTGAAGGCAATAAAGTCTTGGAGCAGGTCTTAAAGGTTATGAATAATAATCCGTCTGTCGCACCGATTGAAAAAGGTGTCAGCGTACTGCTATCATTCCACACTGAAAGTCAATACCAAGTGAAACAGGGTGCGATTGAGGTTGCGGAAAATGAACTCCATATATTTATAGCGGTCAGCATAAGTGCTGCTCTGCAAACCATGATTATGGGAGAGAGCGCGCAATTTGAACAACCGATGTTGAGTGAGGCAAATGCCCTCAGTCAGATTGATTACTTATGCTGTTTGATGGACTGTAGTGAAAAACAAGCAAACCGTATTGCGACTGACATTGTATCTGATATGAGAAATATGTCACGATATCCACCAGAGGTTAAGGAAACTATGCATGGTGGTAAACTGGCAGAATTAACTTACACACTTTGTGATGCCATCGATCTCAGGCGAGAAGAAAAGCGCAAGGAAGATCAAGAGAAAAAAGATGATAAGAAGGAATAATAATTCATGGGAATTATATACTTGACTCCACCTAATGCCTGTATTATAGCTTCAAAATATGGGGTGAGGCAATAGAAATGAGCAAAAGCACCATATCAACCTTTGAATTAATGAGTATATTCCCTGATGGGAATACTGCAAGGAAATATATTGAAAATGGACGATGGAAAAATGCTGTAGTATGTCCAGCTTGCAACAATTCAACATCTATTACTTGTCGTAAAGGTAATCGACTTGGATACTATCGCTGTAGAGACTGTAGCTTAGAGTTTACAGTACGAACTGGCACTATTTTTGAGCGTTCGCCTATTCCATTGAGTAAATGGATATTTGCTATTTATAAGGTGTTGGTAGCTTAATATGACAATGAAATCATTAAATGTAGCACTTGATACGGTGTTGGGCTATCGACCTAATAACAGTAAGTTAGAAAAAGTTGTGCGAGCGAGATTTATAGACCTATTTGCAGGAATGGGTGGAACGCGCCTAGGCTTTGAAAACGCTTGTAAAGAACTAGGCATAGAATGTAACTGTATTTTTAGTAGTGAAATAAAACCTCACGCAATTTCTACTTATCAGCATAATTTTAAAAACAGTGAAGTAAATGGAGATATAACTAAAATACCACCCAGTGATATCCCTGATTTTGATTTTTTACTAGCTGGATTTCCATGTCAACCTTTTAGTGCTGCTGGAAAACGGAATGGCTTTTTAGATGAAAGAAGTGGTTTATTCTTCACGATTTTGAAAATTCTAAAGTCTAAAAAACCAAAAGGTTTTCTGCTTGAAAATGTAGAGGGACTTGTAACTCATAACGGTGGACGAACCTTAAACACAATCATAAAGAAGTTGAAAAATATGGGATATAAGGTAAGTTGGGAGTTGCTAGATTCGTCTGATTTTGGTGTGCCTCAAAATAGAAAAAGAGTATACATAGTGGGGCATATAAGAAAAAAATATATAGAATTGAAAAATTTCCCTGTAAAATCGTCTAGCATAGAGCAGTACTTAGACTACGAACATGAATTTAAACCTACAGAGTTTGCAAAACTTTTATCTAAAAAGTTCAGTGTGGAAGAATTAAAGGGTAAAGCTATAAAAGATAAGCGAGGAGGGGCAAACAATATCCACAGTTGGGATTTAGAACTTAAAGGTGCAATTACTAAAAATCAAAAAGAACTGATGGGATTAATTTTAAGAAAGCGGAGAAATAAAAAATGGGCTTTACTTAAAAATATAGACTGGATGGATGGCATGCCCTTGACATTGGAAGAAATAAAGACCTTTTTTAAGCATCCAAATTTGAAAAAAGACCTAGATGAACTCGTTGAAAAAGGCTATCTGCGATTTGAGCATCCAAAGAAAAAAATAATAGTTAATGGAGCAACTACAAGAGTTCCCTGCAAAAAAAATCCTAAAGGTTACAACATAGTAGCAGGAAAGTTATCATTCCCACTTGTGAAAATATTAAACCCTCTAGAGTGCTGTCCTACTTTGGTAGCAACGGAAGTTGGGAAAATAGGTGTTGCAACAAAAAAAGGTGTTAGAGCGATTACTGTTCGAGAAGGGTTGCGATTTTCGGGATTTCCTGAGAATTATATTATAGAGAACATATCTTACCAAAAATCTTTTGACTTGATAGGAAATACGGTCATTCCTCCAGTTATTAAGGCAGTGTCTATGAGGCTATTAGGAGAAAGTAAAAATGAGAAAAGCTGAGTATTTATACTCGCTTTTAAAAGAAAGTGGTATCATCAACGCAAAAGGCCAGATATATTTTGAATTGCAGGAACTGAAAACAACTATTAAAGACAGTAGCGTAGTGGGTAATATAACACAAGAGTGGTTGCAAGCTTTCATGAATAAGCACAACCTACCTTTTAGAACAAAGCAGAATTCACAAGAATTTCCTGATTTCTTGATGAATCCTAGTAATGACCAAGTGGATTTATTAGAAGTTAAGTGTTTTAAGAAGTCTCCCAACTTTGATATTGCAAATTTTCAGGCATACAGCCGATCGCTTTTACATAATGCGTATCGTCTAGATTCAGATTATTTGATTTTTGAGTATACCGAAGAGACTGATGGAATTAATATAAAAAATATGTGGCTAAAAAAAGTATGGGAAATATGCTGTCCTTCCGAGCGTTCACCTTTAAAGATACAATGGAAGCAGGAAATCCCTGTCAATATACGACCAGCGACTTGGTACTCTACTAGGGTTGCCTATCAACCTTTTAGTAGCAGAAAAGACTTTATATTGGCTATAAAAAAGGTGCTAGATACAAGTTCAGTTAGTCAAGGCATTCAAAAAAATTGGGCAAAAAAATATCAGAGCAATATAAAAGTCAAACTGGCAATGAACTTTAGTGGAGTCAAGTACATAATTCCCTAATTTATTTATGGTGGTGGAAAAATATGATTATAAGCGTACAATTAAAACAGATTTGCAAACGTACATGTGGCCTGTGGGTTATTATTTTGCTGTTACAATTAACGGCATGTGGCAGTGACAACGGCACAATTGATCCATGCAATCGTGTTGAGTTGCAGCTCAATACTCAAAGGCATGGGTGGAGTATCTGTGCATCACGTCATTGCAACCGTATTGTGCACAGTCTAACAGAACGTGGGGTTGTTTTTTCACAAGAAGGTCAGCGAATTAGGGTCATTGTGCCAAGTTATATATTGTTTGAGCCACAAACTACACATTTTTATCCTCAAGAAAAGCAAGGCTTGCTGTCACAGCTAAAGGGCTTGTTGTATTGCTATGACGTGCATGTTGTACGAGTAGCCTCATGTTTGAACTTTAAAGAAAATTCACGCTACCGTCGTGCATTTGCACGCAAACAGGCAGAACATATTGTACAATATTTTACTAAAAAGAGACTTCCTGCTCAATTGATTTGTGCATTAGCGCAATGCCCAACAGGCTATTCAAAGGCAGGGGATTATATTGAAATAAGCTTTGATTACGACTTGCTGAAGCCTTGGCAAGATAGGGATGCTTTAGCTAAAGGTTAGGTGTATGTGGATTGGGCAAATAGCTGGAATTAAGCTTGTTCGCAAAGGACAAGCATGGTATATTTGCGGAAATATTGGGTGTCCATGAAGTAGAGTTATAGGGAACAGTATGGCTGAGAGTGCATTAGAGTTAGTCCATTTACGCAACAATTTTTATCGAGATAATTATCGTCGCGTTCTTTTCATTTTATTGCTAATGGTAGTGATCAACCTTGGGTTGTTAGGATTTATTGTCTACCAAGCAGCACATGCGCCCAAGCCTAAGTTTTTCGCAACTACAGCAGATGGTAAATTAATTGCTATAAAACCCTTAACAATGCCAGTTGTGTCGGCAGCGGCTTTACGTCAGTGGGCTAATCGAGCAGCAGTTGCATCTTATACCTATGATTTTGTTCATTACCGATCTCAGTTGGAAGATGCTTCTGAGTATTTTACACCGACTGGTTGGCGTAGTTTTGAAAAATCATTACAGAGTTCGCGTAATCTAACCACTGTTTTGAGTAAAAAATTAGTTGTGGGGGCCGTAGCAACGGGTGCTCCAGTTATCTTAGATCAGGCGGTTATAGGTGGTCGTTATGCGTGGAAAGTCAGTATGCCACTGTTGGTTACTTATCAGAGTGCTAGTATGCGTATTCAACAGCCACTAGTAATTAACATGGTAATTACACGGGTGCCAACGGAAAACTACCCACAAGGCATTGCAATTGCTCAGTTTTATGCCTCCACACAGTCACTGAAGGGTTAATGTTGTTATGATTAAATTGGGACAATTTTTTATTGTTACAGTGTTTTTTTGGATGCTGTTCCCTCGCCTGGTGGCTGCGGAAGATCTGCCACTACCACCATCAATACCAGGAGAGGAGTCAGTTGTGGAAGCCCCCCCGCCACCAGCTCCACCACAAGTAGAGTCGACCCCAGCACCAAAATCAAGTGATGCAGATGCCTTGTTGAAGCCAGTAAAAAAGAAGCCTGTTCATATTCGACTTGGGCGACAGCCAACACAAAGTCGTCATAAACTTAAACCAAAGACTCCAGTAAAAAAGAAGGCTCTTAAAGAATCTGCTTTTGTTGATATGAGCAGTACGTTATTGCCTCTCTCAACAGACCAGATCAACCGCCTACACGCACTTTTTAATGAAACACAGCGTGCTTCTGCTCAGTCTCCAGGGGTGCCTCCTTTGCCAACCTCATCATCCTTATTGATTGATTTAGCCCCTGGCACAGTGCCACCTATTATACGTCTGGGCACAGGCTATGTTAGTTCCGTCGTTTTCTTAGATGCTTCAGGAGCACCTTGGCCTATTCAAGCCTATGATATTGGCAATCCAACTGCTTATAATGTGCAGTGGGATAAAAAGAGCAATATTTTGATGATTCAATCAGAGAATCTTTTTAAGCGTGCTAATATGATTGTCTTATTAAAAGGACTCAATACGCCCATTTCCCTCACCTTGGTCAGTGGACAGAAAGCAATTGATTATCGTGTTGATTTGAGGGTGCCTGGTTTAGGGCCTAATGCTAAAGTTACCTATGCGAGTATGCCGACATCAGCAAGCAGCTCTTTAATCAAAATATTAGATGGTATTCCGCCAGCAGGCAGTCGAACGCTTAAGGTTGAAGGTGGTGAGGCGTCAGCATGGTTAGTGGGGGATTATGTGTTATTACGTACAAGAATGACAGTGCTGTCGCCAGCTTGGATTGCGACAATGGCAGGGCCAGATAGTAGTGTGCATGCTTATCAGCTGCCGAAAGCTGCTATTGTATTAGCCACTATGAATGGAAGAATGGTACAACTTCGTATAAAAGGTTTTTAGGAATGACACAGTTTAAGCGCCAAAAGATGAAGCGTATGTCGGGTGATATTAAAGTGCGCGTACTGATTATCTTGGTCGTTGTGATAACGGTTACTGCTGTTATCGTAGGCTCTATAGCTAAGAAGAAGCGTAAGAAAGTCACAATTCAAACAAGTGCTGCTGTAGGTGTCACGCCTGGCATTGATTCGACACCAGGCACGGGGAATCCTTCACGTACGTACGTCCAATTGCAGGAAAAGCAGAATACTGCACAGGCACAGAAAGCTGAAAGAAGTGGCGGAAGTTCCATCCCAACCATTGTGCGTTCCAGTTATCAAGGTGTTCCTAGTGACTTTGAAGATTTAGCTCTTGATAAAGATAAGGATTGTTTGCAGGGAAAATGTCGCATGCGTCCAAACAAGCCCTCTGGCAGCATGGATTGTAGTCGAGCAGCATTAGCGAAAGCAAAAGCCTTAGGTGTAAATGCAAATGAATTGGCTTGCAGGGGCTGTAGTGTAAAACAGCTTAAAGTTGCTGGTTATACAATTGGTGAGTTAGCACAGGCTGGATTTCCAGCAAAAGAACTGTTGGAGGCTGGCTTTACGCTTGCACAACTAAAAACGGCGGGGTTTACGGCCGAACAGCTTCGCAATGCTGGCATTAGTGCTTCTGAATTAAAAAAGATTGGATTCACAGCAGCCCAGTTAAAAGCGGCTGGTTTTGGTGCTAAGGCATTGGTGGATGCTGGATTTACAGCACAAGACTTACATGATGCTGGGGTTAGTGCTGGTGCTTTGCATAAGCTTGGCTTTAGTGCAGCGCAGCTAAAAGCCGTTGGTTTTACGGCGGCACAATTGAGGAAAGCTGGGTTTGCTGCAAAAGAATTAGAAGCAGCTGGATTTTCTGCTAAAACATTGCATGATGCTGGATTTAGTGCTGATGAGCTACGCCAAGCTGGGTTTACGGCTGAGCAGCTTAAAAATGCAGGCTTTGCTGCTAGTGAGTTAAAGGCAGCTGGGTTTACGGCTGAGCAGCTTAAAAATGCAGGCTTTACTGCTAAGGCATTGC
The DNA here is from genome assembly GCA_003354005.1 of Gammaproteobacteria bacterium. Taxonomy (GTDB): domain Bacteria; phylum Pseudomonadota; class Gammaproteobacteria; order PIWD01; family PIWD01; genus PIWD01. Next base: position 12,785 of record PIWD01000027.1, read on the forward strand.
ATGATGCTGGATTTAGTGCTGGTGATTTACATAAAGCGGGATTTGGCGCAAAGGCATTAGTGGATGCTGGTTATTCTGCAGAGCAGATGAAAAATGCTGGCTTTACGATGGAAGAGCTGAAAGCTGCTGGCGTTGATCTCGATAAGATAAAGGCTCTAGAAACAAAAATTTTACCCATGTGTCGTGATTTAGCGTCTGTGAAGAAGGCGAAGGCAGAGGGGATGTCTGCTAAGGCCTTGCGAAAGGCAGGCTGCAGTGCCTTCCTTCTAAAGGAATCTGGATTTCCATTGGCTGAATTAAAAGCAGCGGGATTTACGGCAGGACAATTGAAAGAAGGTGGATTTAGTGCTGCTGAATTACATAAAGCGGGATTTAGTGCAAGTGATTTAAAAGGGGCTGGCTTTGATGCCAAGGAATTGCGTGATGCAGGGGTTTCATTATCAGAATTGAAAGGAGCTGGCTTTGGAGCCGCACAATTAAAAGAAGCGGGCTTTAGTGCTGCCGAATTACATAAAGCGGGGTTTAGTGCAAGTGATTTAAAAGGAGCTGGTTTTGATGCTGCTACTTTACGTGATGCAGGAGTTTCGTTATCAGAATTAAAGGGGGCTGGTTTTGGAGCTGCACAATTAAAAGAAGGTGGATTTAGTGCTGCCGAATTACATAAAGCGGGATTTAGTGCAAGTGATTTAAAAGATGCTGGTTTTGATGCTGCTGAGTTGCGTCATGCAGGGGTGTCAATATTAGAATTGAAAGCAGCTGGTTTTAGTGCCGCAAAATTGAAAGCGGCTGGATTTTCTGCTAAAGCGTTGCATGATACAGGGTTTAGTGCGGGTGAATTACATAAAGCTGGATTTAATGCAAAAGCCCTAAAAGAGTCTGGTTTTACGGCAGCACAGTTAAAGGGGGCTGGTTTTACGACAGGGCAGTTGAAAGAAGCAGGATTTAGTGCAGCAACCTTAAAAGCGGCTGGTTTTAGTGCCCAGCTATTGCGAAAAGCTGGATTTTCGGCAGATGAATTACATCGTGCTGGTTTTGCTGAAAAGGAGTTGCGGGCAGCTGGCTACAGCCCTGGAGAATTGGAGCGTGCAGGTGTGAATCCTTCTTTAGGTGAAGAAGAGATTGATGAAGGGATTGCTGGTGGATTTACGAATGATTTATTTGCTCCCGAGAATGCTGCAGCGGCAGCCTTACAGCGGTTGCAGGTGCGTCAAGAGCAGGAAATGAGCATTCAGCAGCAGAAACAACGTTTACAAAAAGTGAAACAGACCATGACAACACAGGCTCACGCTTTATTAGCGAGCTGGTCACCTACTTTATCAAAACAACAGGTTGTTGTTGCGATACCTGATAAAAAAGCTGAGAAAACTACTGATATTACTGCTGCAAAAGGATCTTCATCCATGTTAGGGGGGGTGCTTGGTGGAAATGGCTTTATTGTAAAGGCGGGCACTGTATATTTTGGCATCTTGGAGACAGCGATTAACTCGGATCAACAAAGCCCCATTATGGCCACGATTGTACAGGGGCCATTCAAGGGTGCTAAATTAATGGGTAAATTTACACGGACTGATGATCGTGTCGTTATTTCATTCAAGAAAATGAATTTGCCTTATGTGAAGAGTAGTTTATCGGTTAATGTTATTGCCATCGACCCAGATACAGCACGGACAGCTTTGGCGTCACACGTTGAGCAACATTACTTGCTGCGTTATGGGGCTCTGTTTGCTTCGAGCTTTGTTAGTGGGGTCGCTGATGCTGTGAAGCAGAGTGGGAGCTCCTCTACTGACACTTCGGCTGGAACTACGCATGTTTATAATACCTTGAGCGATGGCCGATTAGCGATGGTTGGTTTGGGGCAAGTGGGCAAGGAGTATTCCAGCACCTTAAAAGCAAACTTCACACGACCACCGACAGTGACTGTTGATGCAGGTGTCAGCATGGGATTGCTATTTATGGAAGATACACAGTTGCCATTAGCAAAAAAACAAACAGAATTAGGTGTACTTGAATAAGCATCAACATTGAGGTAGTAAAATAATGGCTAAAGATAAAAAAGGTAAAGGCAAGGCTAAAAATAAGGTAACAAAACCAAAGGGATCAGCTTCTGATCAGGTAGAAGCTTCAGGTTCAGATCCCTTAGCGGATAAGCCACAGGAATTAACTTCTGATCAAGCAGAAGATCCAGATCCCTTATTTGCAGATGAACCGCAGGAGTCAACTTCTGATCAAGCTGATATTTCAGATCCCTTATTAATGGGTGAAGCAGTCGATAGAACACAAGATTTTTCAGAAGTAGCAAACGAAACAGGTGAGGATAGCCCCGAACATTATAATAAGCCAAGCTCATCTTTGGCGGTTGTCTCATTAATTCGACGACATGCCGTTCCTATTTTAGTTGCTTTTCTCGTAATTTATATCCTTTATAGCTTATTAATTGGCAATTCTAAGAAGCCTGCTGTTAAGAAAAAGGGAACAGTGGTAGCAGGGAAGCCAGTTGAGCCTCAGCTTACTATCGAGCAATTGGCTGCGGTTGACCATACCTTACAGCAACAGGTGTTTGAGCTACGTGAACAAAATGCAGATAATCAAAAGCAATTGCATGACCTGCATCAAGAATCAGTGCAGCTTCGTCATGCTATATCTGAATTCAAAATGAACGTGGCAACTTTAAGCAAACAAGTGCACAGCATGGTGGCACAGAATAAGCTAGATCTGGAACAAGCTATGAAAAAGTTCGTAACAAAGCTGGCAGAGACGAAAAAGGGGAGGAGCAAGCTATCAAAAAAAATTGTGATACCCAAAATAAGGTATAATGTGCGTGCAATTGTGCCAGGTCGTGCCTGGCTTCAATCTCCTAGTGGTCGAACGATTACCGTTAAAGTAGGTGATCGTTTAATGGGCTATGGGTTAGTCAAGCGTATTGAGCCACGTTCAGGCACGGTTCTAACAACAAGTGGTGTGGTGCTGCGTTATGGTCACCATGATAGTTAAGTGAGCTTCCAGAATACTTCAAGCTGTCGCTTGTCAGCATGGTCTATCTCTTGTGAAGTAGTAATAGGCAGTGGATCAATTCGATGAAGTTGCATAAAACACAGCAATGGATGAAACAGCTAAGTCGATTTGGGGTAGTGTTTGTGCTATGTTTGCCAGCATTATACTTGCCAACTTGGGCCTTTGCAAAAGATAGTACAATTATGCGTGATCTGCCAAGCATACTAACGAATTTGGCCAATAACTTAGAGACGGTGTGGTATATGCTTGGCGGGTTATCTTATTTATTTGGTATTTTTTTCTGTATTGCAGGTATCTTAGGCCTTAAAGAGTATGGTATGCGCACAACATTTATGCAAGTTCAAAAAGGCATGTTCCCATCCTTATTTAAGGTTCTTATTGGTGCAACTTTTATTTTCTTGCCCACAAGCATGGATGTCTTAATGACGACCTTCTTTGGGATGAACACAAGTGATAGCTTTAAGCAGTGGGGAGATACTTCCGTCAATGCGAATTGGGATGATATTTTCCGCCCTTTAACTGTTTTAGTACGGGTGGTTGGTCTAGGGGCATTAATTCGTGGTCTTGCCTTATTACCTAAGATTGGGAAGCAAAATGCACAGCCCAATACCATGAGCAAAGCCATAATTCATATCGTTGGTGGTGTATTTTGTATTAATATAGTGGGAACTATTGATATTCTTAAGGCAACATTGGGTTTCAATTGAGGGCTGTTTGTTTATCAAGCTCGCCGTAAGACCTCCTCGTTCAGGTGGAGGATGTGAGGCTTCCTGCTGGTCGAGTGCCTCTCATGATCTTCGGCATTTTGTTGACTATTCCACACTAAGCTGTTACAGTCTATTTCAGCGGCAGGGCATGTCGTGTTAGCCTGTGGAGAGATGGCATTAGCTGATTCGATGAAGCAGGAACCTCTGGTAATGGGCGACCAACAACCAGCTTAGTAATAGGAAACCCCTTTCTTTAGTGAGGGGAGGATGTCAAAATAGGAGCTGGTTTGCTGTTTAGTGAGACAGTAAGGTTAATTAATGAGAGGTTATAATGATGACGAAAAAATTAAGTCCCTGTATTTCAATCTTAAAATGTGGTGTGTTGGCACTGCTGTTCTGTAGTGTCAGTGCGTTTGCTGTAGAGAAAGCAGAAGATCTTACAGATATTGCTAGCAATCTTACGGACTCCTTTTCAGCACTTGGCTCAATGATGATGGCGGTGGCTTATCTGGCTGGTATTGGGTTCACCATTGCGGCTATCTTTAAGTTTAAGCAGCATAAGGATAATCCGACACAGATACCAGTTGGTACTCCTTTGGCAATGATGGCCATTGGTATTGTCTTGATTTTCATGCCGATGCTTATTAAGCCTGCTGGTACAACTATTTTTGGTACAGATAGTACGGCTGGTGGCTTTAAAGGTGGAGGTATCAGTGGCTTGCCTGGTTATGTTGCTGACAAGACTTCTTAGCTGCTCACCCTATCAGACAGACCCCTCTCATGATGGGGGGGCTGTCTGAGTTTTAAATTAGGTTCTGGTTTATGTCAGTTTTGTTACGCGCATTAAGATTACAAGTCAGCAGCGGTAGCTGGCGACATTTTGCAGGGCGTGAGTTAGATCCTAAGTTTCAGAAGATTGCTAGGAAAATATTTGAGCGAGATCAGTATATTTGCCAGTTCTGTGGTTTTCAGGCTAAAGAAATGCAGAAGGTTGTTAACCTGGATGGTAATTATAAGAATAACCACATACAAAATCTGAGTACGATCTGTTGCCTATGTGCACAGTGTTTTTTTCTTGAAATGGTTGGCAAGCATGATTCTGGAGGTGGATTAGTCCTTTATCTGCCAGAAATGTCTCAAAATGATCTGAATGGTCTTTGTCACGTCTTATTTTGTGCTATGACAAATGCAACGACTTATCGTAATGATGCGCAGAAAATTTATAATGCCTTGCGTTTGCGGTCGCAGATTGTTGAGAAAAAGATGGGAAAGGGATTAAGCAACCCTAGTTTCTTGGGGCAACGTTTGATTGATGCGCGCATGCAGAGACGTGAAGAAGTAGCGAGTACTATTTTAAAAAATCTTCGCCTTCTCCCTTCTTACACAAAATTTAAGCATTGTATTGATATTTGGGCGAATACGGCCTTTAATGAATTGACTGAAGTACGGAATCAGTAATAATTTGAGATTAGGAAATGAACAATGGCGAGTGTTGTTGAGGGTGTAATTGATTTTTTAGATGATATTGTGGCATGGTTGAACGTATCCTTAAAACAAACAACGGCTGCTTACTGTGATATTCAAACTGCCGATAGTCCAGATGTCTTGGTGTCCACCCAAGGTGGTTTATTATCCATCATTGAAGTGCGAGGCGTTCGCTTTATGGTGGGGAAGGATGAATTTTTCAACATTCAAGATGGCCTATTACAAAGTTTGCAGTCGAATATGTCACGATCAGGCCATACCATGCAAGTATTTTTCAGCTATAACCCAGATGGTGCTATTGAGGATATAAGAAATGCGATGGGACCCTCTGTTGAAACGGCAAAGCGATTGCAACTTAACGTACGGGATTTATTTGAGGAGTCAGAGCAGCATCTAGCGCGGTACTGTGCACGTGAAAAAGTATATATCGTCTTATGGACGCATCCGAATTTATTGACAAAAGAACAACTGAAACGTGCCCATCGCGATAAACAAAAGATGCTGAAAGAGGATAAAACTCCACCCTTTCGGTATACACAAAACCTTATGGCTGCAATCCCTGATTTGCGTGATACACACAATTCCTTTGTACGCGCTGTCGGAAATGACTTGGATGGATTGGGGATTGTTGCAGATTTATTAAAAGTACATGATGCCATTTATGCTGTACGTTCTACTGTGGATCCTAATTTTACAGCACGCACTTGGCGACCGATACTGCCTGGGGATAAATTTAAGCCGAAGATCAGTAAGCGCTTTAAAGGTGAGGCATCAGATATTATGTGGCCTTCTTTAGCCATGCAATTATTTCCCCGTGATGCTGAAAATATCAATTTATCCACCTGTAAGATAGGTGATCGTATTTATGCCAACGTCTTTATCGACCTTTTTCCGAAAGAGTTAAAGAAATTTATGGATCTATTTGTTCGAACCATACAAATGAAAATGCCTTGGCGTATTTCATTCTTGATAGATAGTGCTGGCATTTCTTCCATGCGCATGAAAACAGCTTTCTCCTCAATTTTGGCATTTTCTTCTTCACAAAATCGCTTAATTAACGATGCAGCCAATTTACTACGTTACATTGATGTGAATACCGATGATGCAGTAGTAAAACTGCGCGTCACCGCTACGACCTGGGCTGGTGAAGATGAGATGCGAGTATTGCGCACGAATGTGGCGCAGTTGGCAAAAGCGATCGAAGGCTGGGGTTCTTGTAACGTCTCTGAAGTTTGTGGCGATCCGTTTGCTGGAACCGTATCGAGTATGATGGGTGTTTCCAGTCAAAGTGTTGCAACTACGTCAGTTGCTCCGTTATCGCATGTACTGCACATGCTGCCCTTATTTAGGCCATCATCACCTTGGAAGCAGGGTGCATTTTTGTTGCGCTCACCCGATGGTAAGTTGTGGCCATATCAGCCAGGTTCCAAGGAACAAACGACTTGGATTGATTTAATTTATGCTAGGCCAGGTTCTGGTAAATCGGTATTGTCCAATGCAATCAACCTTGCATTAGTAGTTTCTGCTGGCATCCCTCGTTTGCCACGCATTGCAGTGATTGATATCGGCCCTTCCAGCAGTGGTTTGATTTCTTTATTGAGAGAAGCCTTGCCAGCTGATCAGCGACATTTAGTTGCCTACCATCGTTTACGCATGACATCTGATTACGCCATCAATCCCTTTGATACTCAGCTTGGCTGTCGTTATCCGACTCCTCAGGATCGTTCATTTTTGGTGAACTTCCTAACCTTGTTAGTGACACCAGTTGGTGCTAAGAAGCCGTATGATGGTGTAACCGATATGGTGGGCATGGTTGTCGATGAACTGTACAAAACACTTGCGGATAATAATAAACCAAATACCTACACACCAACTGTTGAAGCGGCACTGGACGGCATTCTTGAAGAGATCGGGTTTGTTATAGATTCACATACAACCTGGTGGGAAGCAACGGACGCTTTATTCACCGCTGGCTTTGAGCATGAGGCTATGTTAGCGCAGCGACATTGCATGCCCTTGCTTAGTGATGCTGCTTCGATTTGTCGTAGTTCTGCGGTAGAAGACCTCTATGGCAAAATCATAGCACCAACTGGGGAATCTTTAATTGCAGCGTTTTCAAGAATGATCTCGAGTGCAGTGCGGGAATATCCAATCATTGCGCAAATCACCCGCTTTGATCTAGCTGATGTTCGAATTGCTTCATTAGACCTTGATGAAGTTGCAAAAAGTGGTGGTGATGCTGCTGATCGTCAAACTGCCATCATGTATATGTTAGCACGCTATATTTTGGCTCGGCATTACTACTTAAACGAACAATGCATTGATGTAATGCCTAAGCAATACCATGACTATCATGAAAAACGTATTTTAGAAATTCGAGAAGATCCCAAGCGTATTGTATTTGATGAATTCCATCGTACAGCAAAAGTACAGGCTGTCCGTGATCAGGTGATACAAGACATGCGTGAAGGGCGTAAATGGAATGTTCAGATTGCATTGCTATCGCAGTCGCTGGACGATTTTGACACGATTATGGTTGAATTTGCAACTGCTATTTTTATGATGGATGCAGGTCCTGAGCAGGCGATTGAAAAAACCAGCAAAGTATTCGGTCTATCTAAAACAGCGCGTCTTGCATTGCGGAGCTATGTACACGGGCCTCGTCCTGAGGGAGCCACCTTTCTGGCGCAATTTGCAACCAAGGAAGGTGTTAACACACAGCTATTGACATGCACACTAGGGCCGATTGAGTTATGGGCATTTAGTACAACGGCTGAAGATGTAGTGATTCGCAATCGATTATATAGCCGTATTGGTCCATTAAGAGCACGTCGTATTTTAGCAAAATTATTTCCATCGGGTTCATCTGCGAAGACGATTGAATCACGTTTAACGGAGCTAAAAGAAAGACGACACCTAGTTGATGAAGAAGCACGTTTTGGTGTTATTGATCAATTAATAGAGGAGATTCTGAAAAAGTGTGATACAATGGACGAGTCCTTTAGTGTGTAGTAATGGTTTTGGGTATCAGTCACTCTCCCGTTACCTGTCGATTCACCCTCAATTCTTAATTAAATAATAGATATTTTCTTATATACCTCTCATTTTTGCAACACAACCGCATTACGGGTTGTGTTGCAAAGTTTTATTGGATCAAAGGATACTTGTATTCTGGATACAATTATCCAGCGAGTGCATAAAATTGCTCCCAAACAGGGGTTGTGTTGCAAAGTTTTATTGGATCAAAGGATGCTCGTATTCTGGATACAATTATCCAGCGAGTGCATAAAATTGCTCCCAAACAGGAAGCTCACTATTCATTTGCTGTTTTTTAATCATTGCCCACAGCTCTATACCAGCCAATGTAGCTTTAG
>PIWD01000056.1 GCA_003354005.1 Gammaproteobacteria bacterium
TTGTATATTAATAGTCTCTGATTTCTTTAAGGTTTCTTTCAGCTTAGTTGTCTCGTTGTTAAGGTTGTCAAGTTGTTTCCTTATATTTGCATTGCTTGCTTGCATGTTTTGTACTTTACTTTTTAGAATTTGATCCTCTGTTTTTAGCGTATTGTTAGAACTGGTTAGCTTACTATTTTTTTTAGTAAAATTTTTTAACTTCTCATCCATTTTCATTTGTCTCTGCTGTTCGTTATGGGCTTCATAATAGGAGTAAATAGCAGATATTGTAAGAAGGATAATGGTTGCGATTACAATTAGTAGAGCTAGACCTGAAAGAAAAAACGTGGTAACAGCAAGGACTCCTATTAGTGAACCTTGTATTAAAGAGGGGAGATTTTTCCATCTAAGGCGCGTGTTATCCTGTTGTGTTGTGATCATGTCACATACTCCTTGTCGTATCGTGCGACAATGATTAACTGTATAGTCTTTAAGTCTAGTATAGATTTTAGAATTTGCTGGATAATTAATCTAACTAATGAGTTGTACAGGAAAGGGGCACTGTTTAATCAATCGTCTTATAACTTGCATACAGTCAATCTGGTCATGCCTCCACAATAAATGGATATTAGCACCAGCATCAACAGAGACCAACGGGCCAGTATGTCTACTGTGCCACAATTGTTTTAAAGAGTTTAAAAGAAAATGACTATGTTCTGTTAGGTAGTGAAATGATGGGTTTGCTGTTTCAAATAGACGGTGCATATCCAAAAAATCTTCCCATATTATAAGAAAAGCATTCTCCCATGATTGCGTCCTTAGTTGCTCAATGAGCTGCTCTAAGCGTTGTGTGGCACGCTGGGCTCTACCTGCAAATAAGGGGCTACTTTGACAGCGTATATGCGCTTGGCTGGATGGGACTTTTTTTGCTAATTGCGTCACCAGTAATACAGCATGATGTAAATCTGGGTATGGTAAATCAATAGAACTAACATTTTCGTCCTCCCAGAGTGCCCAGGGTCCAAAAAAGGAGCGACAAGAAGATCCAGAAGCTAAGCGACTTAACTGTGCTATAGATAGGTTATCACAAAACTGTTGATTTCCAGTTAAGTCGGTTAATGCGCTGACGGCACAGGCTGTTAGGGCTGCAAAGCTAGAGGCTGAACTTGCAAGGCCACAATTTGCAGGAAATCCATTAGCTGAGCGTACTACAAACTGTCCTGAGTAACTAAATAGGCGTTTAATCCGCTGTAAATGGCTTAAGAAACGTTGCTGTTCTTTTTTATTAAGCTTACAGCTCTCATCGAGTGGCAGCCAAATATCTTCTGCAGCACGACTATTAAGGCTAATCTGTACTGTTGATGTAAGGTTATTGAGCTGATAGGACAAGGACGGGTTACAGGGGATATTTGTACCATTTTTTTCTTTACCCATGTACTTAATAAGTGCTAGATTTGCAGGTTTTGTAGCTTGCCAAATTTTGGCTGGGGGGTCTGTTTTGTACATTTTATCCTGTAGTGTGTAAGGCTCACTACTGAAAACTTGTTGTGTGCCCGCCTCGCTACGTTGGCCGTAGCGGATTTCTGTAAGCTCGGGCATATCTTGGATGCATTGCTGGAAAGCATCGCGCTGTTGATTGGTGAGTAGTACTAGGAGTACATCAGCCCCCAATGCACCACATCCCTTGATTGCCGTTATATCACAATGGTCTTGGATCTCTTGAATCAATTGCTGTGTTTTGGGATGTAGCAGTTGTTGTTTTCTCAATTGTTGCTGATAACGATTAATGCTTACAGCAAATGACATCGCATCTTTATTCAAGAAGTGCTGAATACTTTGTGAGGCTAGCATTGATAGTATGCTAAAATCATAAGTTAAAAGTTGTGCTAGGTGTTGGTGTGTGTTAACTTTTGTCGCAGTTTTGAGCAGGCTATAACAGAGGTTGGGGAATGGCCAAGTGTGTTGTGTACATTGTGGAATATCACCTTCGCGCTGCTCAGGTTGATAATAGGAAATGTGACCCACCAGTTGAGCGATAACATCGGCACCGCTGGGAAGAGTTGTTTGATTGGAATGACAGGACTGGTAATAGCTGCGTAGCGATGGGATAGAAAGGACTTTGTGTGGGTGCAGATGTCGCCATAGCATTGCAAATTGAGCAGATGAAGCACCAAATCCACCTTGTTTCATATGAGGGGTGTGGAAACTAATTTGCTGTCCATTAAAATAATGTGCTTGCATAGTAATTAACTGGCCTGCTGGGCTGTCTGGGTGTATGCCGACCAAAGATGGTGGGGCTGAATCATCAAGGTAAGTACTTTGTTGAATATTGAGCGTAAAGCATGGGTGTGTATTGAGGATTAATGCTGATCCAGATTGCAGTACGGCATATTCACCGACTAAAAATGTTTTACTCGGAGCACTATAGCAAAAATTTTTTGTTAGATGTGATGGTGACGTATTTTTTTTTGCAGAGCTAGACATGTTATAGCTGCATTAAAATGGTTTGTGCAACTGATAGGGAAATATGCCCGTGCTGCTCAAGATAATGTTGTAAGGCTGTTTTTAAACGCTGTTTTTCTTGTTCTGTCAGGTTTGTATCGAGTTGTGCTATGATATTGCTAATGTGAAGTTGCATATGACCCTTTGTAATACCACCACTGGCCAGTGCTATCATAGCTCCGAGGTTTTGAACTAAACCAACAGCTGCTGCGATGCGAGAGAGTTGTTCAGCATGGGTTATATCGAGTAAACGTAAGGATAGCTGCGCGATGGGGTGGAGTCGTGTCACACCACCTACGGTGCCCACGATAATAGGGGCTGTTAACTCACCAATCAACTGATTTCCTTCTAAGTACCAGTGTGTAATGGGGCGATATTGCCCATCTTGACAGGAGTAGGCGTGTACGGCTGCTTCAACTGAACGCCAATCATTCCCAGTTGCAATCAACAGAGCATCAATGCCATTCATTACACCCTTATTGTTTGTTGCAGCACGGTAGGGGTCGAGTTGTGCGAATAGCGACAGCTCTACAATTGTTTCGGCTAGCTTTGTGTCAACGTCATCAATAGCTACACGCGCATGCGTAAGCTTCTGATCGTTAAGGTTAGAGACAATGCCCGTAACCAATTGTTCACCACTGTCCCGTTCAATCGGCATTTTTAAATATTCACAGACTTGGCTCACAAGGTTAGCACCCATTGCATCTACTGGGTTTAGCAAAACATGAATAACTGCCATCGTGTCACCATCAGGACGCCTGATTAGACGTAGAACAAGATCCTCAATGCCTCCACCACGCTTAACAAGATTTGGGATAACTTGCTGATGGCACTTCATAATCCAGGTTTTCTTTTGAGCTGTAATGCACTTGGCTAGTTGGTCGGCTCGTTTAACTCGGCTGATAAGTATCTGCCCAATGATATTCTTCCCCGTACATCGTGTTATAATGCCTTGACTTGCTGTGCCAGGCGATTGCTGCAGCCATTTTGCTGCGTGACTTGCTGCTGCGATTACGGACGTTTCTTCAATAGCCATCGGCACGGTATAATAGTGGCCATCGATATGAAAATGTGGTGCAATACCGAGTGGCAAAGGAAAACTGCCTATGTTATTTTCAATCAATTGATCGGATAACTGTAAAATTTTAGGTGTTGAGGATTGTTGTAGAAGGCGAATGTCTGTGTCCGTCAGATTTGTGTAATCGACAAGTTTGCGTAGCCTCTGCGAGAGATTACACTTTGAGAGTCCATGCCAATGATAAGGAGGTTGTGCGCCCATAGATTTGAGTTAATTGTTTATAGAGAATCGTAACATTGCTAGAGCAAAATGACAATAGCCATATTGTATGGGTCAATCGAGATAATCAAGTTCGAGGACTGGTTGATAAATTACAGGCTCATCGTCAGGGGCTGCTGCACCGTGCCTTTTCAGTGCTTATTTATCGAAAAAAAGACAACCATACCGAACTATTGCTACAAAAACGTAGTTCGCAGAAGTATCATAGCGGTGGTTTGTGGACGAATACTTGCTGTAGTCACGATACATTAGCAAGTTCTGTTAAGATGTTGGCGGAAAAACGCTTGATGTATGAAATGGGAATAACAGCCCAATTAACCTATGTCAATTATTTCTATTACCGTGCAGATGTTGGTAATGGTCTTGTCGAGCATGAAATCGATCAAGTATTTATTGGTGAGTCGTGCGTAGAAGAACCTCCATTTAATCCGTCTGAAGTAGAAGCGACACGCTGGATTGAATGGCAGACACTGCGTCAAGACCTTGTATTAAATCCTTCCCATTACACCGTTTGGTTACCAAATTTGCTAGAAATTATATCAAAAATGTATAACTAAAATTTGCAGCTATGTACATTGTGAGCCTAGGAATTGTTGGCAGACAGTGCTGGCTGTGCCGTTATCTTGTAGTGTTGTGAGAATCAGGTTGACTGGTTTCACAAGCTTGCTATTTTCTGGGAAGATGGAGGTATGTCTTACCAAAAGGCAAAATCATTGCCTGCAAAGATAAAGAATGCGAAGAAACAGACTGCTGTTAATAAAAAGCGTCGCCAATTATTCAACCAAGCTAATAAGCAATATGAATTTTCAGATTATAGTTTACAAGACTACACATTGTTGTTGAGAAGATGGAATTGGCTTGCTGATCATATTGATTCAAGCACTGCACAAAGTTTAGCTAAACGTGCTTATAATTCAGTTTGCCAGTATGTATGGGGGAAAAGAGGAAAGCCAAGATTCAAAAGCAAAAATAGTCTTTCAAGTATTGAGAGTAAAAGTAATGCGTCAGGTATTCGTTGGAGAAAGGGATACATCGA
>PIWD01000028.1 GCA_003354005.1 Gammaproteobacteria bacterium
TTACTCTTACTCTTACTCTTACTCTTACTCTTACTCTTACTCTTACTGTAGTATAGTATAGTATAGTATAGTATAGTATGTGAAGTGGCTTAGTAGCTAGAGCAGCTTAGCATGCATTTTGTGAAGTGTTAAAATTTTCTTTTTATGAAAAAAAGATTTATTTTGGAGGAGAACCGACAGGTATGGCAATTTGCCGCTTTTGAGCTTCAGCAACTTTTGCTGCTTCTTTTGCTTCTTTTGCCTTGCGTCGTTCTTCGTGGTATCTGCGAAGACCTTCGGGTTGAGGTTGTTTAGCTGGAGCTTCCTTTCCTTCCGCCTGCAGCTCTGCAGCTTTTTCTTGAGCTCGCTCTATTCTTTCTTTGTTTCTGGCTGCGTATTTTTCTTCAATGGCTTTTTTGCTTGCTGCAGCTGCTTCTTGTTTTTGAAGTAATATTGCAGCCGCTTCAGCTTCTGCCTCAATTCTCTTCTCTTCAATTCTCGCTGCTTCAACTTCTGCAGCTTGTCTTTTGCACTCCTCGTCTTGTTGCTTTTCTTCTTGTTGCAACTGAGCTACGAGAAATCTCTTTTTTCTTCTGGTTCCCATTTTCTCTCCTATTCCATCATGGGTTCTGGCGTAGGTGCCAAAGCATTTTCGAATCTATCCATGTGAAGCTTTAAGTTTGTAAGCAAATATCTGTAAAATACAGATTTATCCTGCGGATCACCTAATTCGCTAAAAGCATTAACAATTGCTTGTTCAATTTGCTTGTAAGATCCATAGGCCATATTTCGACCTGTTTCATCTTCACCTTCTATCCCGAAAGTTTCTTTTGGGTCTTCCTTTGGCTTCTGATTTCTTTTATCACTTGGTAACTTTACGTCAATAAAACGCGGATCTTTTGAAAGTTCATCAAGGTTACCTTCACCAATTGCGCCTTCATCGGGGGTTACAGCATCGGTTGTTCGCAAAGGATCCAAAGTCCCCTTGACGGCATTTAGGATATGTGTTCGAAAGGATTTCCTTTGTTCATCAGAAGTTGTTAATTTTTTATAAGAAGATTCAACAGTTGGAAGTATTTTCTTTAAAAGATCCTCCAAAACATTAATCCCCGTAAGTTCATGAGGATCATTTTCCGTCTCCTCCCCAGCAATTTCTGTTATTAAACCTGTGACGTATCCACGTAATTCTGTTTGCTGCAAAATATGCTTAAGTTTATTTTGCTGGTATTGTTCATAAAAAAGATTAATGCTTTTTTGTATTTCACGTTTTAGAAGAATCATGTCATTCATTCTTTATCTCCTCTTTCTAAAATATTCAAAACAAAATTCTCCAATTCCCTTATTAAGCCAGGATATTTCTTTCGCCATTGACCGCTATATCCAGAAATTGCTCCTCCAGAAGCAGAAGACATTTCCTCTAGCTCATCTTCTTCCAGAGCTCCAACACCCGGTGGAGGGCGCAGCATTTTATCTTTCTCAGATGGATCTGTAAAAGGTGGTGTATTTTCCTGTGCACCTTTATCCAATAATCTGGCTCGCGCTTCAGGATGATCTTTTATTCTGTTGCTTTTTTGAAAATCTGATTCTTTGATGGTAATCTTCATGTCATCTTTAAATAGATTTTCTGGGAGCAAAGCAGAATCACCTATGGACCATTGTTCTCGGGCAAAGTCTTCTATAGCTTCAGTTGGGTTAAATGAACCTTTTTGATGTGCCCAATATGCAGCTTGGCAATTTGTTCTATTTTTTGGACCATTGGTGTTATTGAAGTTTAATGGCCATACCTCAAAATATTTTGTGCCTGAATCAAATTCAAAAACAAACTCTTTTGATGTTCCTCTTTTCACATATCCATCATCATCTGCCCATTTGCTATCAGCGCAGTTTAATTCCCAATTGATTGGCACATTAAAAGAAACAACCCATTTTGCATTAGAAAATTTCTTCACAACTTTCCATTTTATTGGGTTTTCCATTGTATCGGGATCATACTTGTCTGGAAAGTCTATATCGTCCGGTGCACCTGGGTTGTTTGAATCAAATCCCAAAGATTCGAATAAAATTTCTTTAACCAATGAAGATAGGCGGGACATATCGAGTTTTTTTGCTGGCACAGTCACCCTTTCATTTTCGACAAGAATGTTTTTTATTGCGGCGAGCTCTTCAATATTTAAGTGCTCTGGCATCATGTCAACAAACTGAGCTTCGTTGCCGCCTTTTTCTGAGATCATTTTTCGTATCTCTGAAGAATTTAGATTCGGCTTGGTGCTTCCAACAGTTGTTATGTGAACTTTTGGTTTGATTGTGCCTGCTTTCTTCCATTTTTCTATTGAATGGTATCGATTGTCAGTTTCGTCTTTATTACCGACACCAAAAACCACCAAATCATTTTCATCAAATTCTTGCATCATCTCGTAAGCAGATTTGATTGGCGTGCCAAATTGAGCTATTTGTGGCACAAGCTTCGAATCATGCCGTCGGAAGATCTCCCAGATTTTTAAAGATTGCTCTGCTGTAATTCCGTCTCTTGGCTTTTGACCTATAATTATTCGAACTTCATCAACAACTTCGCTGAGTTTTTTTGCTATCTCATAATGGCCGTAATGTGGGGGCTTAAAACCGCCTGGCAGGATTCCGATTTTTCTTGGTTTGTTTTTTATCTTTAAATTTTTCAATGCAGGAATCTTTTTTCCTCTTCCATAAGTATACAATCCTAGTATTTGGTTTACAGGAGAAAAGTTACCAGTGAACTTATATGTTTCTCCGTTAATTTCAAAAACAAAACCTTCAGTAGCTGTCGAAATCTTATCAACATGCTTTAGTTTTCTTAATTCATTCTGAAGAATGGCGTGTGCGTGCTCATTGTCGCAATTTTTTATGGTTTTTATGGCTTTATTTACTTCTTTTCTAATTCTTTGAACTTCATCGATGTTATTAACGATAAACATGCTTTCGAGCCCATCAAGCAACGAAACAGAGAAGCCATGGACAGCTTCCGCTAAGGGAAGTGCTGCTGAACTCAAAAAACCCTTCGAATCAGCCACTATTTCTTTCGCTAAGCGCCGATCGGGGTCCGACAGGTGCCTGACTATGGAATTTATATTTAAGCCCCTCTGACCTAAGATTCTTTGCGTTATTTGCCTGCGCGTTCTATTGCTGATATTTGGTAACTTCTGGTCCAATTCTGGCAAAAGCCGTGCAACTAAGTAATCGCCGATAGTTTGTTCGTTTGTCAGCTTTGTTTCTTGCAACGCTGCGTCAATTGTAGCAATGCAATTGTTTAATGGAACTTTGTCAGAAAGCTCTCTTAAGGTTTTCGTTGCATTATAAGCAATATTGTATCTTGGGTTCGGGTTTTTTGTCTTATAAAGATCAAGAATTTGTTGCAACTTTTGAACATTTGCTTTAATATCAGTCGGCAGGGGTTTACCTGAGACCCTATCAAAGGCTGCGTGGCCGCCTTCATGAACGATCAACGATTGGCCGTCGTACTTTATTACGTTTGAAGAGCGAGGATCTTGGATTTCAGCATTATAGAACACGTCAGCATCTGCGCCGAAGGTTGCAACCTGTTCGTCTAAACTCAAGGTGCCAATAGCTGCCTCCCAAACCTCAAAAGCTTCTTTGAATACATCCAAAATGGCGCCTTTCTCGGCAAGATATAATTCAGTTTCTTGCAGATTCAATCCGCCTTGCTTTATGTGCGACTGGTTCCTTGCAATCTTTGCTTCGTTTTGAATGGCTGAGTAAGACAAATAAATGTTCTGACCATCCGTTTTCTCAGTACCAGATAATGTTCCAGAAGCAGCTTTGGTGAGAATTTCTTTAAGTTGGCCGAAGGTTAAGCTGTAGTTTTCCCAAAGATGTCTGATATGTCCGCCTAATCCGCTCATAGTTTTTTGCCTATTGTCTGAAAATGGACCATAACAGCTTAGTCATCACCGGTCAAGTCTTGTTTTCCTGTGATGGTAGCTTCTTCGAGGACAGATACCTGCTCTTCGAGGGTTGTGACACGTTCTTTGAGCCGCCGAGCATATCTTTTTATTTCTCGCAAATGGTTTTTTGCTGTTGCAACACGGTTTTTGTTCGAATTCGTGCGAAAATAGATATTACCTAATACCTCTTCAAGTGCTTGAATGTGTGTTTGGATGTTTGCTGCACCAATTTCTTCATTTAGCATCCACGATCTGGCCATTTTGTCAAAATCTGTCATATTTTTTGCTCCAAAAGTTTCTAAATTAAGTAGTTGACACTGGCGGCGGCTCATGATAGAATAATTATCATGGAGGATAGCTATGTTTGAGACAACACTAGATGACCTTGTCCGAGAAGAAACCGCCGAACCTCAACCGCGAATTCAGCTCCCGTTGCCGCAGCCACAATATCGGCCAAAGCCGAAGACAAGAAAACAAAAAGAAGAGAAACCTAGGAGGGTAATTATCATAGACCTATAAGGATTTAATAGATGATAAAATTAATACTTGAAAGCAAGTGGAAGAAATATCTTGATGAAATAGACATTAATAAAGATGAATTCCGTGCCCATTCGAAGTTGTGTCCCAAGGTTTGGCTGCCTGGTGAGAAAATAAAAGCCAATATTTCTAAGAAGCTTCTTTCTATTGCCAATAACTTCGTAGAAGCCCTTGGTATTTCTGACGCTGTCATAGACATTATTCTTACAGGCTCCCTCGCAAGCTATAATTGGAATGAATTTTCCGATTTAGATCTTCACATTCTAGTAGATTTTTCAAAAATTGACAAAAATGTGCAACTTGTCAAGAAGATGCTTGATAGTAAGCGCTCTGAGTGGAATTTAATTCACAATATCAAAATCCAAGGTCACGAAGTAGAGATTTATTTCCAAGGCTCCAGTGAGCACCATATTTCCAACGGAATATACTCTTTGACAAAGGATCAGTGGATTATTGAGCCAGAAGCGGAGACACATATCCGGGATATGTCCGATATAGAGAAGAAATCCGAACAATTCATTCGAAATATCGAACATGCAAAAGAATTATTCCAAAATGGTGATTTTAAAGCTGCGTTAAAACTCACGACTAGATTAAAGACCAAACTTTCTAACATGCGCAAGGCTGGATTGGCCGATGAAGGGTTATTTTCTCCTGAGAACTTAACTTTTAAGGTTCTTCGCAAGTTTGGTTATTTAAAGACGTTGTCTGACCTTAATTTGCAAGCTTATGATGAACTAATGTCTTCAAAATCAGATCCAATTGGCGTTAATTTTGTTGAACAATGGAAGAAGTTTGGCCAAGTCGGGTCTTTTGATGAATTGAATGAGATTTCTGGTCGTGATTTAAGTCTTGTCAATAACTTTAAGAGGTTTCAAGATCAATTGAACAAACAAATTCAACCTAAAACAACACAAGATTTTAGAAATTATCTTTCTAAAATCAATGACAAAGCCAAAGCCCTTTTTGGGAATGCAAAATGTGGTTCATTTCGATGTACTTATTTTTTGAGAGATGATGTTATAAAGATTGCTCGGGTGCCGTCGTTTGGTGAAATAGACGTCAGTTCTGGCATCAAACAAAACAAACTGGAAGCTAGTGCTCGAATGCAGCAACCTGAATTTGATGTCATCTTCCCTAAAATTTTTGCAGCGGCTGATGATTTTTCCTGGTACGCCGTAGAACGAGCCCGCCCTGCTTCAAGTAATGAGTTTGGTCCATTGGTACCTGAACTAAAAGCGTTAAAAGCTCGCTGGCCAAGTTTGGATTGGCCAACAATTTGGGGACTTTATACTGCAACATTAGAAGATATAGTAAAACCTGGCACAGCAGAACCTGCTCGACCTCAACTTGTGCGAAAAGTTGGCAGAATTCCACCTGAAATCTTAAAAAAGAGGTTAGCAGAAGCCTTGCCGACATTGGGAGACAGAGGAACAATTGGCCATTTTAGTACAATTGAAGATCCTTCACCACCTGATATGGCACCAAGTTTACAACAAACACGAAAAGCCGGTCCAGATGTAACAAAAAAAATACGTGGACAGCGTCCGCCAAATATGGCTGTGGTAAAAGAGTTTCTAAAGGCGCAATTAAATAAGAACCCAAGCAAGTTTACAAATTTATTAATTAAAGCAACTGGTCAATTTGATATCAATTTAGCTGATGTTGGTTCAGAAAATATTGGTTTTGTGACAAGACCGGAGGGCCAAATACCAGTTTTGATCGATCCAAGTGTAGGAATAGAGTTACCAACTGGTGCATCGTTAATCAGAAGAAAGTAAAGCTATAATTAAACCATTATTCGCAAGCGGTTCCTTGAAACCTACTTAAAATAGAACACAAGAGGATTCAAAACATGCCCAAGAAACTTAAGCAAATTGTTATTGAAGATGAGCTAGAAACCTTCATTAAAGAAGAAATCGACAGAATGGTCGAAGAGGGTTTCCTTGATCGTCTTCGCGCCCGGGGAGCTGGGGTAGGTGCTAGTGCTAAAGCTGGGCTTGGAAATGTTGGAAAAATCGCAAGAAATGTTGGTCGGGCATTCAAAGGCGACCCTGAGGGGTTTGAAAAAAAAGATGACCCAAAACTGGCGGCTCTCCGTGCTAAGTCAGAATCAAGATTAAAAAGAGCTCAAGCGGTTTTAGAAAAGGTTCAACAAAGTTTAACAGTTGATTTTAACAAGCTGGATCTAGCTGACGAACAAATTTATTCTGTCCGGAACGCTTTTGAAACCCTCAAGAAAAGGCTAACAGCCGCTATAAGCAGAGCTGCAGCTCATGATGAACCCAGCTTAGGTGCCGGCCAGATGTCAGATGTTGGAAGCAGCCCACGTCGAGCGGTGAAGCCCCGAGGAAAATTTCAGTCAGTTAAGCCAGCAGCTATGGCAGCTGAAGGGAAAGAAAAATGTGAAAGCTGCGAGCAGCAAGTAAAAGCGAAGAATGAAACTAACCAATAATTCAAAACTCCAAGACCCTATGTTTTTGGAACACCTACAGAATCTTCATGTATTTTGCAAAGAGTTATTGGAGTTACCAGAAGATCCTTACGTTATGCTTGAAGATTCTGCAGAAAACGCCGCAGCGCTTCTTGGCAAAACTGCTTATTATGATCCATCAGAAAAGCAAATTGTTGTTTTTGTGACAAATCGACATCCAAAAGATATTCTTCGTTCTTTCTCTCACGAAATGGTTCATCATTCACAAAACTGCTGCGGCCAATTTGATGAAGCATTGATGAATGAATATGGTGACAATGTGCAAAAGAATGAACAATTGCGTGAGCTGGAGCGGGAAGCCTATTTAAAAGGAAGCATGAATTTTCGTGATTATGAAGATGGAGTTAAACAAAATATGAGTGAAGAAATTAAAGAAGAGGTTGTTGAAGAAACTGAAAAGCTCGATGAGGAAGAGGAGCAACTAAAAGAAGAAGATTCTTCTGAGGAAACCTTAAATGAAACAACAATCGTAAATCCGGGCACACGGTTGATGGAGGGCAAGTTTCAAAACCGAGACACAAAACTTTTCAATCGATTGTTGCAAAAGTATACCAAAGTCTAAGAAAATATTAATTAGAGTGTAATGGGAAACTCTAATCTCAAACCCTGGGTTCAAGATGATTTCACAATCTTGAATCACCATCATTCAAGAATAGATAATAATTTAGCTGTATCCGGTGTTGTTCCATTTGGGATGGGTGTCCGTGGCACACCCTCATTGAAGAGTTGGCCAACACCCTCAACCGAAAAAGCTATCTTCTTTCAGTATGACTGGGCCACACAAGCGACTGAAGGCTTGGCCCCTGATGTTGATCAGCTCAATGGTGCTGTCGATGCTTCCATGTGGGCTGATGTATCAGATATTGGTGGATCACAAGCGCTTGCCAGCTTTGCAGCACAAGGGGATGCTTTATCCCAACGAATCGTTTTGACACCAACAGACAACAGCACAGACGCTCAAGGAATTTATTTAGCTGCAGTTTCAGGAAACTTTGTTTATGCAGGTCGCGTTGGCGTCTCCCGTGAAATGACCGTCTTAACAACAAATGCATACTATGAAGTACATATGGGCTTTGCTGCACATGATACTGTTACAGGAAGTGTTTATATGGGTGGTATTGTCCCGACCACAACAGGATATGCTGGCTCTGCTTATTATTGGCACATGTCAAATACAGCATGGAATTCTGCCCAGGGTGCTGATAATCCCCTAGATGGAGGGCAGAACTTTGCGTTGTTTGACATTGTACTTGAGCGCACCGGCGATACTTTGAATATTTATGGAGGGCGCGCTGGCGAGCCGATTTTATTTAGCCAACAATATACAACTGTTGATACTGGCGCAGGAAGTATCTTTATAAGGTTTAGAAGCAATGTTGGCGCTGATGCTGATCAATTTAGAATTTATTTATATGCATTCGCACGGGTTGCGTCAGTTGATTCAATAAGGGTAACAGGATAATGGCATTATATGATTGGGCAACACAATTAACTGAAGGCTTGGCTCCTGCCGTCGACCAGCTCGATGGTGCCGTGAATACAACTCTGTGGGCTGATGTGTCAACTGTTGGTGGTGACTTGGCACTAAGTGCCTCAATAAGCACAATTGGCCCAGCATTATCTCAACGAATTGTCATTGTGCCGAATACAGGCTCTGCAGATGGTCAAGGAATCTATATTGATTCTGTTTCTGGAGATTTTGTTTATTCTGTTCGTGTGGCTGAAAGTCGCGAGCGGCCAATGGGATCAACATCGGCAGATTGGTATGTCGGTGTTGGTTTCACTGATGGAGCTTATGTTTCTAGTTCTATTACTTATCTCGGTGGTGTCGAATATGATGTTGATGATGCTCGATCAAATCTTTGGGGTTATGGCATTTGCAGCGGCGCAAGCGGCAATCATTTTGATGACTATACAGCGACTAATACTGTAGCTGGGACTTATCATACCCATTTTGATATTATTCTGCAGCGCGTTAGCACAACATTGACAATATGGGGTTCTCGTATTTCTCTTTGTGGCATTGGCGAGCCGTTACATAAATTTGCATCTGTAACTGTTGGTTCTGGCGCCGGGCTTATTGTGGTTCGTGTAGAAGCTAGTGCGACAACTCAAGCGAACAGAGCATATGTAGATGCATTTGCTAGAACAGCAGGGATACCAAGATAATGGCGCTATATGATTGGGCTCGCGGGCCAAGTGAAACTTTTGGTGGAAGTGTGGATTCAAGGGAGTTTCTTCTTGGGAAACCTGCCGCAACTTGGGCGACCCAATGGACAGATGCAATAGGCATTGGTTCTGAATTGTCATTAAATCCGTCAGTCGACCTTGCAATTATGGGCGATGGTGTAGCAACGACACAACAAAGTGAGAGAGTGGCAGTTACTTTAACACCTGGCTCGGGCGCAGCAACTGGAATTTATTTTGATGGGCCAGCAGAAGATTTTACTTATGGTGCTCGAATTGGCTTCAATACTGTGTCTGCATACGGAAGTCACACGGTCTGGGCGGGATTTGGCATGCTTGAGGGCACAGACTTGAGCACAGATCTTGGTAGATTTGGTTCTTTAAATAGAGGAAATCAGCGTTTTTCCACTGGCACCTTCGGCGCGGCAGAGTCAGCCGCTGGAGGCGGCCACAAATTTACAAACGCATCATACATTTCAACAGGTTCAGACATAGTGATGAAACGAAATATGTTGGATGTTTTTTTGCAACGTAAAAGTGCTAATTTTTTTGTTTGGTTGGCAGAACCTGGAGGTGCTCCATTCTATGGCAGCTCTTGGGGTGTGACAGCTGATACTTCTAGACCAATCTTTTTTAGATTCCGGAATGACGACTTAACACATACTGATGCTGGTGGACCAAAAGCTTACATTTATGCTTTGCGGCGAATGAGCGCTATTCCTCGTTAATTTTTGGTCCAAAGCCAGAAAACTGGCTTCCACCCTGAGGGATTATAATTAAAAATGACTTTATTATGTTCCTTGCGAAACAATAACATCATTACCGAAGTCGCTTATAAACAAATCGCCGGGGGGTCAGCGACGTGATATTTGTCATTCATGCTTGGTCCAAAAATCTTGATAAGGATTAAATCCATACTCTTGGTCTATTTCAAGTGAACCGTACGGCTCTTGATTCAACCACAAATATGAAGTTGCACTATTATTTCGTGTTGCAAGCACAAAAATCATGTTTATTGATCCAATAAACAAATCACCTGGCGCGCAAGAATGACAGATTGGATCACTCATTTTTTTGAATGCCGATCTGCAACATTTGCAGCCGCCCATGCGTTTGGTTTTATCTCACATTCAAAGCCGCAACCTTTTACATAGCCGCGCAGAGCTTCAGCAAAGTTTGATGTTTTAGTATTTGACGCGGAAGGCGATACGTCAATATGAATTTTAATACTTTCTGACTTGATGCCTGCCTCAATAAGAGACTCTGCCAAGGCCAGGCTCCGCGAGACTTCTTCACTTATGCGTGAAAAAAGATCACGAAAGTTACTTTTTTTAGTGCGGTCTTTACAAAAGAAATATTTGCCATTTCCAGCTCCAGGAGAATGAGTGCATATGGCAGTTGCAAAAGTGCACCAGCGATTGTGTGTGAAGCTGTCAGTTCCAATAGATATGATTCCAGCATTATTTTCTTTAATATGCGCAAGGATGCTTGAGAATTTTACCTTCTCATATTCCTTGTATCTAACTTCGAATTTCCAATTTTTGTTATTCATGTTTAATCCAATTGTCTTGGGTGGGGCGCCATCGGCTCTGAAAAACCGTCACAGCGCCATTACCACTAACTTCTATTTTTATTGTTGTACAATCATTGGCTGGCCAGCTAAGAACGAAGTTAAAGTGCTGCCATGGCGATCGCCATTGAAAAAGATCACCGGGCTCGACTTTGTGCTTGCTGTTTAATTCGTTATTCATGCTTTGTCCAAAACGCCCCCCATACTGGTGTACGTGAACCAATAATAATGGTCCCATTTAACAATTCTAACGCGATGGCAGCTTTACGTTTAATAACGCCGGGTGCTAAACAAAATCGAAGGTAACGTCCGTCTAGCACCGGATCCACCCACACAAATAGATCACCGGCTTCAGCGAAATGCTTTTTGTTATTCATGCTTTGTCCATCTTGATTTAAGAGGGCGCCAAGTTGTGTGGACGGCTCGCCATAATCTTATATGCCCATCGCACAACAAATCTAAAGTAGCTTCGGCGCAACCGTCTGAAGAGATCCCAAGAATAAAATTAAATTCGCGGTGCCTATTAGACCTCGCTCGCTGGTCCGCTGCCGTAGTAATCAGAAAAAGATCACCAGGTTCAATTTTGTGGAAGTCGTCATTCATGTTTGATCCAAACGGCAGTTGGCCACACTGGTGTTATTGTTTTAATTGTAACTTTTTCGTGGCGCAGTTGTAATACGAGGCGACGGTCTTTTGATGGGATGCCCAGACAAAATTGCAACCAGCGCCTCGACGAAGGCCAAAACTCAAACAGATCACCAGGCTCGTCTTTGTGATAATTGTAATCACTCATTTTTGGTCCAAGCTTTTTTCCAAGGTGCCCAGTAGGCCAACGCAAAATGAAGAAAGATTATCCCCTTGGTGTTAGTTTCAAGGGAAGTTAGCACCTGTTGATCCTGACTTGCAAGAACAAAAGAAGCGGCGCCATGTACTTTGTTTATAAACAGATCACCGGGTTCAACTTTGTGGAAATCATTCATGTTTCGTCCAATTATCTTTGAAGAATGAAGAGAAGTGCTTATGTGGAAGAATATGAATGTGCCCGTCACAAAGTTCTAAACCACCTGTCATCATTCCATGACCATTCGACGCTGCAACAAATTTGAACCATCGGAGTTTCGGTTCAGCCTCAAGGCTTGTTGATGTTCTTATGAATAAATCACCAACCATTATGTCATGTTGTTTTTTATTCATGCTTGCGCCAATACGAACGAGAAAAGCCAGGTGTGATCACATAAGGGTCTGTTATCATAATGATAGGTTGAAAGTTTCTATTAACAATAACAATAGAATTTTTTTCTTGCCAACCATTCAAAGCAGACAAGATAAAGTGGATATCTCCTTCTGGTTTGGAGAAAAATAAATCGCCAGACTTGATGCCATGGTATCTCTCGGGCTTGCCGCAATCTTTGTTGTCATTCATATTTCGTCCATCCGTAAGCGCTTGGCTGCCATGGAACAGCCTTCCATCTTACAGTTTCGATGTGTTCGGGGAAAAAAGTGTCTAAGCTCATTAGAGCGCCACGATCGGACGCACTCAAAATAAAGCTAAACCATCTCCCAGTCGAACGGTTTTGTTCAAAAAGATTGCCAGGTTCGACAGTGTGATAATATTCTTTATTCATATTTGATCCAAGAGCTGGCCCAGGGTTGCCAGCCGGGACAAGGAACAACTTTAACTCTCTCTGTGAATGAACTATAGCTCAAATAAGCTGTGATTTTGCTGGTATCATTAGTTGACAATACAAAAATATAATTGCGTTCATCAATGCGCTCATATTTTTCCATTAGCAGCATCTCTGCCACCTCACAGCAATGATAATCATTCATATTTTGTCCAGGCGCTTATTGAAAATCCTGAATTCATTGGAGAAACAATTGTGCAACGGCCATTTGGTTTATAGAGAACAACAACATCTTTCTCCTCCAGGTCGTTCCGTGTGGATAAAACAAAGATGACAGCTGTCCATGCCTCAAAAAGATCACCTGGCTCAACTATGTGGTGTGATAATGCATCCTTCACTTTTTTGAATGCCTGTCAGCAACAGTTGAAGCTGCCCAAGCATTTGGTTTTATTTCACATTCAAAGCCGCAACCCTTGACATAACCTCGCAGCGCCTCAGCAAAATTTGATGTTTTGGTATTTGATTCAGTTGGCGATACATCAATATGGATTTTGATATTTTTTGGCTTAATTCCAGCCACAACAAATACCTGAGCTAAATTTAAGCTGCGTGAAACCTCTTCGCTTATGCGTGAAAAAAGGTCACGAAAATTACTTTTTTTGGTACGCTCTTTATAAAAAAAGTATCGCCCATTACCTGCCCCTGGGGAATGGGTACATGCTGCAGTAGCAAAGGTGCACCAACGTTTGTGAGTAAAACTATCAGTTCCAATGGTGACACGGCCAGCATTCTTTTTGATATGCGCGAGGATATTTGAAAATTTTATTTTTTCGTATTCCTTGTATCCAGCTTCAATTTTCCAAGTTTTATTATTCATATTTGATCCAATATTGAGGCAAGAAACCCGCGCCGGCCATCGTTTCAGTTATTACTGTTATTTTGTTTTCCTGAAGTTGCAAATGTGAATCACCCGAAAGAACAAAAGCGAACAGACAGTCATCTGGCCAATCGGCATTGTTGTATTCAAGCAAATCACCCCGGGCCACGGTGTAATATTCATCATTCATATTTGATCCAGAATTTCTCGGTTGTATACCAATCGTAGTTTTCATCTGTCCAAACATAAACATCGCCATTGATGTCGATGTTTAAAGCTGCTGTAATTTTATTTTCTGTGGCAGCGAGCATGAAGTGACGAGGCAGCACAAGTTCATGCCGACGCGGGTAGAGAAAGTCCCATGATGACCAAACATGCTCAAAAAGGTCGCCTGGTTTGATTTCATCATTCATGCTTCATCCACACTTCGCTTCTCCATAGTGGCAATATTGATTTGATCATAACATTTCCACCACCTAACATCAATATGGTTGTGCGTTTATGGGTTTCGCTTGTCAAGCAAAATTGCAACCAACGACTGGCTGCTGAGCTCTTCCACTCGAAAAGATCGCCTGGTTTAAAATTATGATAGCCATTATTATTCATATTTGATCCAAGCGCGGCTCCATGTCGGGTGAATTGTCACGAGCCCGATGTTTTTAGAGTTCAGCTCCAATATGACGGTTTGTGCTTGGAACCGATTATTATCGGTGGCTAGGCAAAATTGGAACAAACGAGCGCCGCCCCAAGGTAGTCCGACCTCAAAAAGATCGCCGGGTTCAAAATTATGATAGGTTTTGTTATTATTCATGCTTGATCCAAGTGGCCAACCAGTATTTACATCCGTTTTCGATGTGCACGCTGCCATTAGCTGCATAGAAGGCAATATTCAGAGCAGTGGCTTCTTTGTCAAATGTGTTAACTCTGAGGACTAAGTCTATCATGATGATAGTGCCGTCACCTATGCTTGATTTGATCAATAAATCACCAGATTTAATCTTGTGGTATCTATTCATGCTTCAGCCAATTCTAATATGACAGTTTGTTTATGGTCTTTATCGTTATTAGTGGCTAGGCAAAATTGCAACCAACGGAACCGTGGGTCAGACGGATTCTTCCATTCGAAAAGATCACCGGATTTGGCATTGTTCATTTGATTTTGGTCCACTTGGGGATCCATGGTCGCCATGCGGCTGACCGGTCAACCCATACAAAAACGCCCGAACGACCGGTGACATCCAATGTGGCTGTGGCTTTGTTGAAAATATTACTTTCAAGCACAAAAGTGATATGACGTTGATAACGCTCATTGGTCAGAAAGAATAAATCACCAGCCTCGGCTATGTGATGCTCATTCAATGGTTTTCTGCTCCCCCAAGTCAAGATGAAGCACAATCATATCACGGCAATGCCTGAAAAGCAAGGATTTTTGTATATAAAATTGATTTTTCCGGGCTTCCTGAGTGCCGGGCCATGGCTTGGGCTGGGATGGCTTCGCATCGGCGGTTCCACGAAGGATTTCTGTTGATTTCTTTATTCAAGCTTGGCGGCAACCTTGTAGTAATCGAGGTCCCTGGTCAGGTATTGAAGTGGCCAAGTTCTGATGTCTGCAGAAGTATTTTTATGTTTTGAAAATGATATATAAAAATATTCTCCTCCTGGCCCAGCATCAACAGAAAGAATAAATTCAAAACACTCATTCAGCAGCCCGGGATCTTCTGGATACATAACCAGATCGCCTGGTTTGATTTGGTGGGAATCACTCATGCTTGAGCCAATAATTTTTTTCAAAGTTCCAGGTGGTCTTTATCGCAATTTCGTCGTTAAATGAATGAATGGTCATGTGCGAACCGGTCGCTCCCTCGGCGACTGGGCCAAGCACAAAATAAATGTCGCTCCAGTCGTAGAACTTACAGAATAATAAATCACCTGGTTCGAGATCGTGATATTCATTATCGAAGTCGTTCATGGATGGATTTCCTTTATTTTGTTTGTTGCAACCCAACAGATTCCTGAAATGGTGATGCA
The DNA here is from genome assembly GCA_003354005.1 of Gammaproteobacteria bacterium. Lineage (GTDB taxonomy): Bacteria > Pseudomonadota > Gammaproteobacteria > PIWD01 > PIWD01 > PIWD01. The sequence continues at coordinate 15,233 of PIWD01000028.1, forward strand.
TTGAAACATATCGAAATATATTCGAGGGTAACTGGTTGTCCAAAATGGTGTTAGTTTTGGGTTTATAACGAGCGCGGGTTTATTGTCGGATTCGATTAAAAGTGTGGCTGAAGTAATTTTGTTATTCATGTTTAAGCCAAAGATCTTTCCAATATCTTCCTGGGTAATGCTGCAGCAAAACCTTGCTTTTGTTTCGGCCATTATAGCAAATTATCAAAGCTGGGACCCGGCAACACTCAGGGTGAACTGATAGAACGAATTCGATGCTTTCAGCAAATAATAGCAAGTCACCGGGTTCGACAGTGTGGTACCCTTTGTTATTGAATTCGTTATTCATGCTTGGTCCAAAAGCGCTGCCCAATGTCACTCATCCAAGTATACAAACGCATGTTATTGTTGTTTGTCATATGCAAAGTTACAGGTCGCCCGTTTTTTATTCCCGCAACAAAAGCAAAGACCGGTGGTGGTTTTCTAAAAAAAAGATCACCTGGCTCGAAGTCATGGAAGTTATCGTCATCATTCATGCTTAAGCCAGTGAGCGGACCAATAAAGACCAGGCGCTTTTTGAATTTCAATTTTGTTGTTCTGAAGAACAATAGCGAAGGTTGGCCTTTCTTTTTTTTCTGGGTCGACCGAAAGAACGAATTCAATGTGGTGAGTTTCGAAACGATAATGATGCATGTTGCGCCACAACATAAGGTCACCTGGTTTGATTTGATTGATTTGATGATGTTCATTCATGCTTGATCCAAACGCCGCTATCTGGGCGCCAAGGGCGCTTTTCGTTGATCCAAATGTGGCCATCTGAATGCATGCCGGCAGTTGCAGCACAATCTTTTGTTGCAAGAACAAAATAATAAACAATGGAAAAACTGGGTGGGTCCAAGGAAAGCAGATCGCCGGGTTCAACTTTGTGGTATTTGTCATTCATGCTTTGTCCAAGCTTCCTTGAATTGGAAAGCTCTATTGTTAAAAAAGACAGCGCCGGAAGTATAAATGTCAAAGCTGCAACATTCTATTCCGTGGGTCCTGGAAGACAAAATGAAACAAAAGCGCAAATCACGAGCGCCGATGCGGTTCTTATAGAGAAACAAGTCACCTGGTTCGGCTTTGTGGTAGGTTTCACTCATGCTTGATCCAGTAGCTAGACCAATAAAGGCCAGGCTCTTTTTGAAGAACAATTTTGTTATCCTGAAGAACAATGGCGAAGGTTGGCCTTTCTTTATATGCTGGGTCGACCGAAAGAACAAATTCAATATGAGGCTGGACCTCGGAAAGGCCAAGCGAGGAAACGCTAATCATGAGGTTGCCGGGCTTGATTGTATGATCAGCCATGCTTGATCCAAGTTTCTTTCCAAAAAGCAGCACCGATCTGGCACACTCGAACTTTGTTTTTGCCATCGCACCATATGACCCACGTTCCTGGAGCATTTTGGCCAGAGACAGAAAGAATAAATTCAATTGTGCCCGGGATCCGAACATCCTCGGGGCGGATCATGAGGTCGCCTGCCTTAACATTATGATAATCGTCATTCATGCTTGATCCAAAGGTTTGTATAGAAATGAGTGGCTAAGGCAGAACGTTTCTCAATGCCGAAGGTGTTGTCTTCCATATCAACTTCCAAAAATAATTGATTTGGTTCATTCGAAAGGGCAAGAATGAACCATCGTTCATTCAATGTGTCACGCCATTCAAGAAGATCGCCGGGTTCGATTTGGTAGAGGTCCGTACGATCATTCATATTTAAGCCAATAGTGGATAGAATATACGCCAGGAAATGCTTCAAGAAAAACGTGATTGCCTCTAAAAACAATTGCAAATTCTGGCACGGTTGAAACTTTACTTCGTGCAAGGACGAATTCAATTTGATGTTCACAGTTTTTAAGTTGGCGGATCATGAGGCTGCCAGGTTCAATGTCGTGAAGTTCATTCATGCTTGATCCAATAAGGAGCCCAATATGGTCTGGGTCAAGAAAGACGTGCTTACATTTCAAAACAATCACTGCAGAAGGCCATATTGAAGATTCTTTTGAAAGAACGAATTCTGTTCTTTGGTCAATCTTACGATGAATCATAAGATCGCCGGGTTCGATTTTGTGATCACTCATGTTTGGTCCACCAAGGACTTTCAAAGACCTCCCGCCTGGAAATGTGCACCTGGTTCCAACCTGGTCTCCAACCTACTTCTAAGTTCGCACCTGGCCCAAGGACCAACGCGAAGATCCTGCCAGTTGGCCCCCTCGACCAACGATACTCAAAAAGGTCCCCGGGTTCGATTTTGTGGAAGTCATTCATGCTTGATCCAAAAGCGTTGCAAATATCTGCCTGGGCGTAGCATTATTGAAACTCGGTTGTTATGAAACTCAATTACTGCAGTTGGATTCGTTTCTGTCTCAATTGAAAGAACAAACTCAACGCAGTGTTTTAACAAAAGCGTTGTTGAAGCATGCTGTTCAAGCAAATCTCCTGGTTTGATTTTGTGACATTTGTAACTCATTTGTTCATTCGCAGCCCTCGGCGCTTGTTCGCAGCCTTCAGCCCTCGGCAGGAGCCCGACCGTTCGTAGCCTTCAGCCCTCGGCAGGAGCCCGACCGTTCGTAGCCTTCAGCCCTCGGCAGGAGCCCGACTGTTCGTAGCCACCCCTCGTCGCTTGTTCGCAGCCACCCCTCGGAGAGCCCGACCGAAGGGAGGGGGGGTGACATATCATAAAACCTTGAAAAAATCTGAAAATTTTTTAAAATTTCTTGACTTCGCACCACACCGGACCTTTCCACCATCCCTGCATCTGGGACATACATCCCGGGGAGGGGGTGGGGGTGTTTTGAGTTTTTTATTTTAATTGTATCAAATGTCACCACTGTTTGTCAAGGTTTATTTTTTTTTCTTCTCGTGGCATGAGCACTGTTACCCTTCAGTTACAATGTCGCCGACATGTGTTAACACACCTTTGACTGTCAGTTACTTCGTCAGTTACTTCAGGTCCTCGTGCCACCCTAGCCAGACCAGTTCGGTCTCGTTGTCAGTCTCAACCTTCAATTGGACTTGTATGTCGGCCAACCGAATATCGATGTCACTACTTGTCAGGTTCTCCTCGTAGATGGCCGTTCGTAGCTTGTCAAGCTTGTCTTCGATTGACTCACGTTCATACCCCTTGCACGGAACGAAGTCGTCCGGGTTGTCCATGAGGGAAGCAGCCTTCAAAGCGTCCTCATGAAAGTCATAAGGGTTCGGATCGTTGCCTACGTAGAAGACTCCAGTGTGCTCGGTGATGATCGACTTGCTCATGAGGTAGCCTCCACCCAACTGCCAACGGGACGAACGAGCCACCTCTCGTGCCCCCGCTTCCTGCTCTTTGATCAGTTCGTTCAGTCGATGCATCGAGGGCGAGAACAGCCACCGTTCAAGCTTCAAGAAACCCACCAGGTCAGCAACCACACAGAGCGTATGGTAAGCGGCTTGCACGGCGGTGTCATTTGACAATGAATCCGTGACCAACGTGTGGTGCAAGGATTCTGCTTGGCAGAGAAGCTTCTTCTGTGCTTGGGTAATCTTTGCAGTAGTCATGACAATTCAATCCACTCAACGTCGCGATCTTTAAGCTCGGCTTCCAAGTCCCGCCGGATCTCATCGGCATAGGCATCGTTGACTTCGTCAGAGTGAAGCTCATCCCAAGGTTCGCCAACCATTGCGTAGGCGGTTCCCATGGCATCTTCAAACATGGAACCACCAATCGACACAAGCGAGTTAGCGGTCTCATCGTCACACCAGACCATGACACAGCATGAATCGCTAGTAAAATCCAATCCGACAAGCATCTTCACACCCACCCCTTGGAAGCGCTCTTAGCCTCTTCTGCCTCTTCTGCCTCTTTGCGGCGGGCAAGGTGAGCCAACCTGGGGAACCGCCGAAGTTCCTTGCAGAGGGCGGCACGGGAAGCCCTGCGCCAGTCTGAGAAGGAGAAGTTTTCGTCTGTTTCGTTGGTGGTGGCAATCACTTGACTGTCCCCCATATCAGCTCGTCAAGCATCTTCCGGTTTTCCCGTACCCAACGGTAAAGTCCGATTCTGCTACGCTTCCACATCAGGTAGAGACCTTCGTCGTTCTCGACCCACATCCTACGTTCAGCATCACACATTCATCACCTCCAATCCGTCTGGCAACCTTCGATCTCAAAATGCTGCTGATAAACTCTGGGGTCGTCGGTTTCGTCTTCAAGCTCGGCGGTTGCACATGTGCAAGCATGGCCCAAGCATGGCCCTTTGCTGACACCCTTGCTGGTTTGCTTGGTATAAGCCACAATCGCAGCGCGCTCCGATGGCTGGGCTCCAACGTCAACGCCATTAATAGCGTATGTCGGCATTGGAGGCGCGGGAACCTCAAGCGGCAACCACTCGCCGGTGTATGCCCAGTGGTCAACGGCTCCCGGGCACACGATCTCAAGAGCAACTCTAACTGGACCGTAGACACCTTCTCGGCAACACGCCCAATGGTGTGGCATGTCACTTTCTTCTGTGTCAGCCAAGTTGGTCAGTTCAAGTGCACGCTGGAGGGTCTTGTACAGTTCTGCCTTCATGCTCATCGGTTGCTCCGTTGTTCCCGTTGTTCCCGTTGTTCCCTTGCTCGTGCCTTTATTATAGCGTTTTCGGTGAGCTTTCCGAAACTATTTCACAAGTTGTTGGAATCGTTGGGTTCTTAGTTGCAAGGTTTCTTGAGCGCATGGACTGTCACCAGCCCTCCTCGCTTCCGTAGCCTATTTGCGCCAGTTCCTTCTCCGCCATCTCGAATAGCTCCGCGTCAAGAACCACGTAGACGAAGTCGCCGTCTCGTTCGAGGTTCGAACCTGCGAGGCTTTGGATGTCCTCTACCAGGGCTGCCGCCTCAGCATCGCACGAGGCGTAGTGGTGATAGGTGACGTTCTCGTCATCGCCGAAACAGTAGGTCATGGACGGCGGTCTCCCGGTACCAAGGATCGTGTTGCAGGAGTCGCACGCTTCGTAGACGTGGGAGACCGAACCCTGGTCATGGAAGACAGGAGACCCGTCTAGCTTCCCGTTATCCTTGCTGCATTTGGCGCAACGGAGATACCCAAGCGAGTCGATCATCCCAACTGGTGCGTTCTTCATGGTGCTGTTCATCTTGCTCCGCTTCGTTCGTTCTTCCCTTGCTCGTGCCTTCATTATAGCGAATTTCCGGGGAGCGACGGAACTATTTCACAAGTTGTTGGAATTGTTAGGTTCTTAGTTGCGCGGTTTCTTGAGATCCCTGGACTGTCAACCTTCTCTAATCCAGTGCTTCAATTGCCCAATGGTTTCACGGGCAGTCTCATGCAGCGCCGCTAGTTTGTCTCGTTCGTCCTGAAGTGACTGGATCTCAGTTCGCGTAGCGCGTGTTGCCGCCCCAAGCAATTCATCATCAATAGCGCGAGCTTTCTTCAGATCGGCCACTTCCGCCTTGAGTTCATTGATAGTCTGATGATCTTCTTTGCGTCGGCTGCGTACGAGTCGGGCGCACCGGGCTTTGGAGTCTGCGAGCTTGTCTTGAAGCTTGGCATTCATTTCTTCCAATCGATCGATAGTTGCCTTAGCTTCGGCCAACTGGTCTTCCAGGCTTGTGGGTGGAGTTGCGGGCTGAAGCTCCAAG
>PIWD01000057.1 GCA_003354005.1 Gammaproteobacteria bacterium
ATATGATACATACCAACGTATACAGCATAAAATAACATCTTTCGGAAAATGTCTTCCAGAAAATTTGATCATTAATTTTACCTTTAATATTTGGTTAAATAAATATTTTCTTATATACCTCTCATCTTTGCAACACAACCACATAAAGACATACAGGATGTTATACACTAGTGCAATATTCCTCTTCCAGAAGTTTTTGAATCTAAATTGCTACGATAAATACTTGGCTATTTCAAAATTAAAATGCTATATTGCTCACAAATACTTGAGATAGAGAAGGTGAAGAGCCGACAATTAGCCAAGTAGATTGTTGATGTGTTATGGGGTGAGTTGGAATATAAAGCGTAAGCGCAAAGTGGAACATGCTTGTGTGCCCAGCCCCTCGGTTTGCAAGTTCAAGAACTTGCTGCAATTGTTGGCATAAGACTGATAAGTTGCCACTGTTCAAACATTGACAGGATTGTCTATGTTGTTACGCTCATCATGATAGGGACATCAATACTGCCGTAAATATAAAAAAGCAAGGCACTTCAGAAGGCGCAGAGCTGTTCATCTCTGCCAGCCGAGACTTATGTATGGCTTATGTAGCTGTAACGTAGGAAGTTGGAGAATTCGTTGTTTACGGTATAGAGGGTCACTTAACAGGGACGTTATCATTTTTATATGACATTCATTTAAGCAATTTTTTTCGATATATCTAAAATTACGGGGTTTTTTATGCGCTATTATGCATTAGGATATTTCCATTGTTTAGTGGCTCATTTATTTGATTCTGAGGTGGATGGGGATTTTTAAGTAAGGAGATGGACAAAATGTATTGGAATTTTGTATTAAATGAAGTTTTGCATAAAAATGATAAAGATTACTCATTCCATTTTACAAATATAGGGGACATTGTACAAGAAAAACAAGCGGAGGAATCAACATCACTTATAGCATTGGGTTCGGAGTCATTGAATTACAAGAAGCCAGTGCGTTATTATGTTTCTGAAAATCACTCTCAATCTCAATCTCAATCGCAATTTTTTACACAACGTGAATATGATTGTATGCAACATTTGCTGAAGGGGAAAACCCTAAAACAGACAGCATTTTTGTTGGGTTTATCTCCACGTACCGTTGAATACTACCTTAATAATATTAAACGACGGTTTGGTTGTCATAATAAAATAACATTACTTAAAAAGGCACGTTGTATGAAGTTATTTGAAAAATAACATAACTATTCAGCACTTTTTCGTACGCATCATGCACGTTGCAGTATATTGGACATCTATTATTTCAAACAGATATTTTCTTATATACTGCTCATTTTTGTAACACAACCATAGACGCCTAATCTACCCAACTAAATTGCATGTTTTTTGACAAATGGTATCGTGATCGGTCGTTTTTCACGCAGGGAAGCTTGATGCAACTGATCGATCTGCTTAAATAAATCATTCGGATGACGTGGGTAATGCGTCAGCAAAAAATGAGCCACCTGATCTGTAAGGTCTAGGCCGTATAGTGTGGCGCGTTGTTGAATAGCCTTCTGTTTTTCTGACTCCCTAAGAGTGTGAACCTGAAAAATCATGCCACTACATAACCGAGACTTGAGGTCAAGTAGTTTGCAATCAAGCTGTCGTGGACTACATGATGCGGTTACGATTAGCGTATAACCAAGATTGGTCACGTATTGGTAAAGATTGAATAAACGCTTTTCCCAACTTAACGCTCCAATGATATGTTCAATATTGTCTACACAAATCAGTTGATACTGATTGGGGAAATCCTTCTCATCCAAAGTAAAGTTGAAATTAAGCTGCTTTTCTAATGGAAAATAATAACAAGGATAACCTAATCGCGTAAGTCTGTCATAACAAGACTGTAATAAATGAGTTCGCCCACTACCGCTTGCACCCCATAGGTAAATAAAGGGTTCGTAGACTAAATGCTGAGAAAATTTATCGAGAAAATTATAGAGCAATAAATTATCACCAACAAGAAACTGCTCCAATTTAGGTGTCAGTAATTGCCCTAAGTTAAATGTAAGCTGTCTTGGACTACGGAGCTTGTTGATAATCATACACTAAATTATTCTCATCAGGATGCACTACACCTACAGTAGCATCATAGTCGTGCCGTACCAAGCATTGTCCATGATTAAGTATATTCCGTAAAGTAGCAATATTCCCTAAAACAGACAAATAGAAACTTGCTTGTGATGCAGTCAGTGATTCTAAACGAAGTTGCTGAACAACATTTAAACTTTTTAAGTATTGGCTTATTTTTTGATAATCTTTCAGCGTATAAACCTGCTTAACCGTCAATACAATATCTTGTTGTTGCTCATTGAATGCAATAGCATCCAACTTTGCCAATTGATGTGCTAATTTCTGCGTTATACTTGCAATAGCCTGTGATGCGACAAGACAGGGAGTCTGCCATCGGATAATCATGTCAGTGGCTTGCTGTGTCGTTGGAATAAGCAGCCAGTCATTACGACATGAGGAATCCGTATTCTGAAGCTTCAGGCGACCTAACAAGGCATAGGCTGCATGATGTTGCTTAGCGCGATCAATCGCCCAAACCAGCTCTTCAGACCAAATCGTTTGAGCCTGTCGCATCGCGCTAAAAGCTGGCTGCTTGTCTGGAATACGAAGGGGGATGCCCATCTGTTTGGCAGATTGTGTTAGAAGCTTAGCCAAGGACTCATCTTGCTGTAAAAGTGTCAAACGTTTCTGATAATAAACAGCAATTAATGGCATAATGAGTGGGCGCTCCTGCCCCCATATTGGCCGTTCAACTGATTTTAGCAATTGGTTGACGGATTGTGGTGCAAAATAAATATGGAGTTGCCTCTGGGAAGCAGCCCCTTCCTGAAGTTTCTGCGCTTCTGGAAATTGATCGGGATCTTGATAGTCATAGCGAATCACCAATTGGCTGACTGAATCAGGTTGCAGTTGAGGATAAGAAGCAGCAATATTGATATCACCACTGACCTTAACCAACACTTGCTTCAGTGCCGTTAACATTACTTCTTGTCTTGTTTCGATTGTTTGATCAGCAACAGGTATCGAAACATCATAAAGATTATTTACTAAAACAGCATAAACAGGTTTTGAGCAACAACCAACCAGGCCGATGAACAATCGTACAACAGCATATAATTTAATACACCTATTAGCTCTCACGCTTAAAGGTTTCTTTTAAAAATAGCGTGCAAAGTACACCAAGAAATAAGCAAATAGGCAAGATGCTAAGTGACTGTTGATAGTTATGCACTGAATAAATATGCAGACCATTAACAAGATGACCTGTCCAATTTCTGTCCAATAGTAATCCAATCAGTGGTTGTAAGGCCGCCCCGCCTAGCATGACACACATATTATTAAGTGCAACAGCCGTACCACTCGCAGTTACAGGGCTAAGCTCACGGCTGATCGCAAAGGTGAGTACCTGACAACTGGAAAATAGACCAAAAGCAAAGAAACAAAAGCTTATTGTTTTTGGTGACAAGCTAGGCAAATAAAATAAAGTGCCTGACAAAATAATGGCCGCACACAGCATGCCGATACAAATAGGTCTACGACGGGAACGGAATTTATCAGAAATAGCACCAATCATCGGCCCACCAATTGCCCAACCAACAAAAATCATTGAAATAACTTTTGATGCCTGCGCACTACTCAAGTGCTTGACTGTCTCTAGATAAGGTATGCCCCATAACTCAGCGAAGGCAGAAGTTGGAATGTAAAGAAAACAGGCAATCAAGCCGTTCAGCCAAATTTGTGGATTTTTGCTGATAGCAAGCAACTGTTTAAAAAGTGCTCTGAAATGAAGTGAATCTTTTTTTAGTGATTTCTTGTGCTTGACAATTGTCTTCTTCTCGCTGACACCATCTTTCACCCATAGGAACAATATAATGGCGAGTAGAACACCGATGAAAGTCAGCCAATAACTAACTTCCTTCCAGCCTAAAGAGTGCAGCAGATGTGGTAATACCCAGTCACTGAAGACTGCAGCAACAGTACCTAAGGTTGTGGCTAAGCCAGAAACAAAACCAAATTTTTCTTTGGGCACCCAAATAACAGCTACCTTAAGTGCACCAACAAAAGCAAATGCTGAGCCAAACCCTGTAAGAAATCGACCAATCTCAGCGATCAGTATGCTATTAGAATAAACAAACAAGAAGCTTCCTAGCGAACAAGATAGTGTCGCAAGCGTCAATAGACGCCTTGGCCCGTAGCGATCCATAAGAATGCCAACTGGAATCTGCATCGGGGCATAAATATAATAATAAAAAGCAACTAAGTTCCCCAATGTGCTCGCACTGATATGATGCGCCGACATCAACTCTGCTGTCATAAATCCAGGTAAGACACGCAACACATATTCATAAATGTAAAATAGGGCAGCAAGCAAGAAGATAAACCAGCCCACACGATGCATGGCAAATGAATTTAATAGTGTTTGTTTCTTTCGCATAGACATACTCGCCTTATATTGATTTATACATGATAGAGTGCTGTTTACAGACCTTCCTGCAAGCTTATGCTGAGTCTATTCAACACCACGCACACACCCAAATGCTCTGCATCCCTAGTGAACAGTATGCGCTATCGTACCAGATGAAAAAGCTAAATACAAGACTCTTGCCCTACTTTGCAAGGGCGGTATTGGGTTGTGTTGCAAAGATGAGCGGTATATAAGAAAATATTTATTTAACCAAATATTAAAGGTAAAATTAATGATCAAATTTTCTGGAAGACATTTTCCGAAAGATGTTATTTTATGCTGT
>PIWD01000029.1 GCA_003354005.1 Gammaproteobacteria bacterium
TTGAGTAACTTTGATGTTTGGGTGGAGATGGATAGCACGACTTAGCAGCTAAGAATATAAAAGAGTTTGCTATTGCTGATGCGCTTGGGCAAAGCGTTTGTGTAAAGCAGTTCCCACATAACCATAGGTGCAGCAGGCCTGTTATGTCGAAAGGTAGTTGTAATCAGACATCTACGGGTCGCAAGAAGCCTCCGCTAGAACAGTTAGCGACTGTTTAGTGGCGGGAGTATGTCACACAATAACTGAAGCAGTATTTTTTAAGAGGATAGATTTATGACTGATAGAAAGCAAGGACTCGAAGCTACAGAACGAACAACACTGAATCATGGGCTGGCTAAGATGTTCAAGGGGGGAGTGATTATGGATGTGGTTAATCCCGAACAGGCAAAGTTAGCTGAACAAGCGGGTGCTTGTGCTGTCATGGCCTTGGAGCGGGTACCTGCTGATATCCGTGCAAAAGGTGGTATTGCTCGCATGGCTGACCCAGCCTTGATTCGTTCGATCATGAAAGAGGTTACAATCCCAGTAATGGCCAAGTGTCGCATTGGTCATTTTGTTGAAGCACAAATTTTACAAGCACTGGAAGTCGATTATATTGATGAATCCGAGGTTTTAACACCAGCAGATGAAGAACATCATGTTGACAAGCAAGCGTTTACCATCCCATTTGTGTGTGGTGCACGCAATTTAGGTGAAGCATTGCGCCGTATTACTGAAGGAGCAGCGATGATCCGAACAAAGGGTGAAGCTGGCACAGGCAATATTGTTGAAGCAGTTCGCCATATGCGTACGTTACAAGACCAAATTCGCCAAGTTTGTGCAGCTGATCATGCACAACTGATGTCACTTTCTAAACAATGGTCGACACCTTATCAACTGTTGGAAAAAATCTCACAATACAGTTGTTTGCCCGTAGTGAACTTTGCTGCTGGAGGTATTGCAACACCAGCAGATGCAGCCCTCATGATGCAATTAGGTGCTGATGGTGTATTTGTAGGTTCGGGTATTTTCAAAGCATCCCATCCAGAAAAATTAGCTATTGCCATAGTCAAAGCAGTGACATATTACAACCAAGCAAACCTATTGGCTAATATTTCTTGTAACTTGGGCAAACCCATGGCTGGCTTGGATATTGCGGGCATGCCACGTGAATTGTTGCTGGCTGAACGCGGAAATTAATGAACCAATGGTAACCATTGGTGTATTAGCACTGCAAGGTGCATTTGCCGAACACCAGGCAGCCTTACAACGATGCCAAGGCGTTATTGTTCAACAGATTCGCTTACCACAGCAGCTCAAGTTAATTGATGGTCTTATTATCCCTGGTGGTGAAAGCCCTGTAATAGCAAAGTTATTACAGGATATGAAACTCCTATCTGCCCTACGCTACAGCGTTGCACAAAACATGCCCATTTGGGGCACGTGTGCTGGTGCAATTTTACTCGCCAAAATGATTGATGGCCTAGATAACCCAATCTTACCCTGTATTGATATGGCGATACAGCGCAACGCATTTGGTCGGCAAGCCAGTAGTTTTATCGCATCCATTCAATTGAATACTGCGTTATTTGAATCAAATCCATTAATACAAGATGCAACAAAGCCACAGATAATGGGACATATAGCGCGCAATACACCAAAACCGCCATGTAACTCAACTAGCCAAATATCTTCAAACACAGACTATATACCATCATCTTCTACGGAGCGAACGTCTTGGGAGATGCGAATTCAAGGCGCAAAGCGAGCGAGCAGTGGAATTTACACTCAAGTAACTGAACCGCGCAGCGAGATTTGCAACACAGAAGTCGCGCCTCCCAAGACGTTCGAAGGTGTTTTTATTCGAGCTCCACACATCCTGGCAAACAACCCCAACGTCGTCGTAGCATTGCAACAAAACAACTACATAGCAACAACCTTTCACCCAGAACTAACAGAAGATTTACTATTTCACAACTATTTTGTACAATTAGTCAGGCATCACAAGGAGCACTCACAATGAATGCACCAAAAAACAAGCAAACTATTCATCTTATAGGCATAGCAGGAATCGGCATGTCTGGAATTGCAAAAATATTACTAAAGCAGGGGTACTCAGTCACAGGATCAGATCTAAAACCAAATCAACTCACTCAAGGCCTAGAGGAATTGGGTGCAACTATCCATCAAGGCCATCACCCCAAATACATCCAAAATGCTGATGTTGTAGTATTTTCCAGTGCCATTCCAGAGGAGAATGTCGAAAGACGAGCTGCACAAGCAAAAAACATACTAATGATGACGCGAGGCCAAATGCTTGCTGAACTGATGCAATTAAAAACAGGAATTGCCATATCAGGCACACATGGTAAAACGACGACCACTGCCTTAATCGCACATATATTAACGGAGGCTAAACTAGACCCCACAGCGATTATTGGTGCTTGGTTTCCAGATTTTCGGAGTAATGTACGTTTTGGTCAAGGTGATTATTTGATTGCCGAGGCGGATGAGAGCGATTGTTCTTTCCTAAAATTACGTCCTAACATTGCTGTGATAACAAATATTAATAACGATCACTTAGAGAATTATAGTGATGATTTTGCGTGCTTACGGCAAGCTTTCCTAGACTTCGTACATCACTTGCCATTTTACGGCATGGTAGTTGTCTGCATCGATGATCGTACAGTTGCCAGCATCGTTAGAGATATCCGACATCCCATTCTAAGTTATGGTTTCTCTGCTTCAGCAAATTTTCGAGCACAGAAAGTAAAGCATCATAACATGCAGAGTCACTTTACCGTGATTCGACCCAGTGGACAGGGTGATTTAACTGTAACCTTTAATATGATGGGGGAACATAATGTACTCAATGCCTTGGCAGCGATTGCTGTAGCAAGTCACCTCAACATAGATGATGACATAATTTGCCGTGCACTATCTGAATTTAAAGGGGTTGAACGACGTTTACAGGTACGAGGCCAATTACGTTTAGCAGATAGCTGGACTGACAGTCAGGCGATTGATTTAATTGATGACTATGGCCATCACCCTGATGAAATATCTGTTGCCTTAAAAAGCATCAAGCAACAATGGCCTGACCGTCGTCTTGTTCTAGCCTTTCAACCGCACCGCTATAGCCGTCTACAGCGTTTATTGCGTGATTTTGCCAGCATCTTATCATCTACTGACAAGCTATTACTGTTGCATGTCTATCCTGCTGGTGAATTAATGCCAAGTCCCAATCCATTTGATAAACTTTGTGAAGTTATTACACCATTAATGAGTCATCCCCCAATAATTATTGATTCGGTAGATACATTATCAACTACATTAGCAGGCATCTTGCGACCACATGATATCTTACTAATACAAGGTGCAGGTGATATCACAGAAGTTTGCTCAAAACTGCTGAAATACTGGGGCAAGTAGGTCTACATGCTAGAAGATAAAATAAAGTCTGAAATATCCCCCTACCGTGGCCGTCTAGTGCCCCAATGCCCTTTGGCACGCCATACTAGTTGGCGTGTTGGTGGTTGCGCCCAATACGCCTACTACCCCACTGACTTAGAAGACCTAAAGGTTTTCTTAAACCAACTATCCACCGAGCAGCCTTTAACCTGGTTAGGTTTGGGTAGTAATCTATTGATTCGTGATGGTGGAATCATGGGAACCGTTATTTTAACGCGTTATGGACTCAAATCACTGCATCAGCAAGATGATGGATTGATACGTGCTGAAGCAGGTGTACCATGCGCTAAATTGGCTAAATTTTGTCTACGGTACAATTTGACGGGTGGAGAATTCTTTGCAGGTATTCCTGGAACAGTTGGTGGTGCACTGGTGATGAACGCTGGTGCATTTGGTGGGGAGACGTGGAAATACCTCGTAGCTGTTGATGTCATCGATCGTAAAGGCTGTATTCACTCAAAGTCTCGCAGTGATTTCCAAGTTGCTTACCGAAATGTATCTGGCCTACCAGATAATCAGTGGTTTGTTGCGGGTTATTTTTGTTTTGCTTCTGCTCAAGACGATACCGTCAAGCAAGACATTCATCAATTATTAGCAAGGCGTGATGCAAGTCAGCCCATTGGGAAGCTAAGTTGCGGTTCTGTATTTAAGAATCCACCAGGTGATCATGCTGCACGCTTAATTGAAACTTGTGGCCTTAAAGGCTATCGAATAGGTGGGGCACATATATCAATGAAGCATGCTAATTTTATCATCAATACGGGACAGGCGACGGCTACTGATATCGAGGCATTAATTGAGCACATCGAACAAATCGTCTGGAAGACGCAGTGTGTACGCTTAGAGAAAGAAGTACACATTCTGGGTTTAAACACATCCAAAACCATGCTAGAGTAAGTTTTTTGGTCAATCATGGAGTGAATACTTATGGAAAGACAGGTCATTAATATATCAGGGAAATACATTGTAGGCTTGGGCGTTAATACGAATTACAGTCAGGAAGTGGATTTAGTAACATCTCGTATTATTGGTACTGTCGGCGAGTTTTTTAGTGAAAACATAGCTGATTCTATTCCAAATCGTCGAAATCCTGGTACGGTAATTGCACTATACACAAACTATGCAAGTGATTATCGCGGTGCATACAGTTACTTAATTGGTGAAGAAACTAGCAGTTTTAAGGATCTACCAGATAATTTGCATTCAGAATTTATCCCACCAGGGCAATATGTAAAATTTACGACACCACCTGGAAAAAGACGGGATGTTGTACACAATGCGTGGCAGGAAATTTACAAAATGAGTCATAAAAGACTAGGTGGTATTCGCCATTATCATACTGATTTCGAGGTATATGATCAACGTGCAAGTGACCCAGACAATGCCATTGTTGATATTTTTTTAAGCGTCTTGCTTGATCACCCCTAGCTATATTAAGTACTATTGCAATTTTACGTCTAGGATTATTGACACCCCATCTGCTTAGGGAGTTGACAATTTTTCCTCAACGTGTATAATAGTTTGTAGGAGTGTTTGGGATGGGATCTTTTAAGTCAATAATACTATTATTTATGTTTTGTGCTTTAGCAGCGTTAACGTATGTGTATTATTGCTGCATGCTAGGTTCTGCTTTTTTTTTACTGACAGGCTTACTACCTATTCTAGTACTAGTATTAATTGGCTCTGCACTTGGCTGCATCTATTTTGCAATAACCACGGTACTTGACAATGGGTGCAAGAACAGATTCTGTTATTTTCTTGAGCAAACAACAGGCCTGATGATTTTCGGCATTGCATCTAGTGCCCTTATTCTTTTTTTTATGCTTCACAGTCCAGTGTTCCTGATGCTCTCGCTATCAGCACCCATCATACAACATTTCATACATTTATGTGCTTATATCTTATCACCAGCAAAGCTCAGGCCTTTTGGGGTTGCGGTGGTTTTCTCCGCCTTGTCCATGGGAATATGCCTGCCCATCATTACAGTTATTCTTTGGATACCAATACTTATGTGGATCTCGCTTGTATTGTATACTAGTTTTATCTTCTTTTTTCTCTTATATAAAGCCTGGCTTCTGATGGAAAGTGATAAAGTAATGAGAGTGCGTATTTTTGTCTCAAGCTCATTATTCCTCTATGCAACTGCTGGCAATTTAGAGGAATTAAGGATAATACATTCTCTGAAAGACTTAATAGTAAAAAAATATAGGCTATGTGATATTATTGTTAAAAGTTGCAGCAAAGTAAAAGTAAAAGATAAAAAATTTACTCATAGATTATCTGATCTTGCAACGGTGGATTCGAGGCTGTCGCATAATTGTAATCGTGATCTTACTCTCGATTTAAGGTTATTCCTTGACGAGGAAGGTGCTTACAAAAAAGTTAATTTTGAGGAAAGCAAAAAGGCACTAAGTACATCATTCGAGGAGCTTGACGAATGTCTTAAAATTACCAGAATATCTCTTGCTGATTCCAAATTGTTAGATAGAAAATCATTTTTAGAGTTGTCAGGATATTATGAAGTGGCAAAGACTAGTGCTAAAAGAGCTCTAGAGGGTACTCTGCCAATAAGATGCGATAATACTACTAATAAGAAAATCGAACAAGAAGAAAAAAATGGGTTTCTTTTAAAACTAAAAGAGAAGAATAATAGATTACAAGGTAAAAAACCACTAGATGAAAAAAGTAGAGAATCACGACATGAAAGAACTAAAGAATTACGAGGTAAAAGAAATAAGTTTCTTAGTAGTGTTCTTCCAGAAGAAGAACAAAAAAGAAGTAAAGATGAAACTCGTAATTTTACCACCCCTTAACTGCGGCACCTTTAAACAGTTGTGCTGCTTTTTCTTTAACACGTTCTGAGTGCAGGGCATCGATTAGGCAAACAAATCGTGTATCTTCTCGCTGTTTAAAACGGACTACGAGTAGATTTGCGTACTGCGAGTTAGTATCTTCCTGTACCAGTGCATCACGTTGTGGCAATAGGTTAATCAATAGGGCATAGTTTGTGTTGATGGCTGCTAGGTCAACTTCTTCTAAAACACGTGGTAGTAGTGCTGCATCCAGCAGGCGAAATTGTAGATTCTTTGGGTTAACGGTAATGTCATTGATATCACTGGTGGGACTGCCACCGCGTCGTAGTTTGATGAGTCCAGCTTTTTGTAGAAGTAGCAAGGCACGTGCTTCATTACTGGGGTCGTTTGGTAATGCTACGGTAGCTTTTTCTGGGAGGTTATGCAGTTGTTTGATGCGCTTTGAGTAGAGTCCCATGGGGTAAATAAACACGCGCCCAATGGAAACAAGGCCAAGGTGGCGGTTTTTCATCATTGCATCGAGGTAAGGCTGGTGTTGAAACAAATTAGCATCGGTGCTACCTTCACTTAAGGATATGTTTGGCATAACGTAGTCATTAAATTCGACTATTTCAACTTTTAAATGGCATTTTTCTAGAGCAATTTGACGAGCGACTTCTAACAACTCTGTTTCAGGGCCTGCGATGGCACCAATGCGTAATACGTTCTGACTGGCTTTCACTGGCAGGGTTATCAATAGAGTAGATAACACCACGACAGAACTCTGTTGACAAATCGTCAACCATAGCCTACAGGCTAATGTTGTTAGCTTAAAGATTCGATTCATATTGCTATTTCCCATACGTTTCATAATTTAGCCCCTTTTTATATACTAGCTAACTAAAATAACTTGTGAGATGATCAAAAGTGATGTGCCCCAATACAATATGCGCTGGAATATACCACAGCTTATTTTTTGATTGAACATCTATCTAATCTCCTTACACTGTTTGTCGATCTGTACATGATGAGAGCTGTACACGATGATCACAAAGACGCACTAAATAATCACCCAGCCATTGAATAATTTGCACCATGAGAATTAAAATTATGACTGTCAATAGCATCACTGAGTAATCAAACCGTTGGTAACCATAACGCACAGCCAAATCACCTAGCCCCCCTCCCCCTAATGTGCCAGCCATAGCCGAATAACCAACAACGGCAATCATTGTTAAAACAATACCTTTAATTATGGGGGTTCGAGCTTCGGGTAGTAGGACATGCCATATAATTTGCCAGTTGTTTGCTCCTAATGAACGCGCCATAAGGATTAACTCACTTGAAACATCAGCCAGTGCATTTGCAACAAGACGTGCGACAAATGGCATCGCCCCTATTGTTAGTGGTACAATAGTTGCTGATGTACCAATCGAGGAACCAATCAGCCAATGGGTCACTGGAATTAAGGCAATCATCAGAATGACAAATGGAATGGAACGCGTAATGTTGACAATCCCACCCAATATGTTGGCATAAAGATGATGTGGACTTAAGCCCCATGGCGCAGTGCTGAATAAAAGAATCCCTAAGGGCAACCCCAGTATGCTTGCCAACAGGGTCGATATGCCCACCATATAGCAGGTATCGACCAAGGCAATGTAAAGTTCATTCCATAACAGGGGTGACATAACCAACCTTTTTAATATCAACGCCGTTTTCTTTAAAAAAAGCAATGCATGGTTTAAATTTTTCTTCTGTGCCTTGCACTTCAATTAGCATGGTGCCAAGTGCTGCATGCTGGATATATTCAACTTTAGCAATATGTATGTTAATCAATATATGAAAACGTTGAATAGCCTGGGCAATAATGGGCTGCCCTGCCACTTTATCATGGAAACAAACCCTTAATAATAGGCCATCATTCTCTCGATATACTTCATGTAAACGCGCCTGCACCTGCAGGGGCAATATATCACGGGAGGCTGCCTGAATCAAGGACTTGCCCACATTGCTCTGTGGTTTACTAAAAAAATGCACAGACTCAGCAACTTCAACGATCATACCTTGATCAAGCACGGCAATACGGTTGCATATTTGCTTAACTACTTCCAGCGCATGGCTGACCAATATAATTGTAATCTCTTTTTGCTTACAAATAGTTACCAGCAACTCCAATATCTGCTGTGCAGTCTTAGCATCCAATGCCGATGTCGGTTCATCACATAATAAAATACGGGGATTATCTGCTAATGCACGCGCAATCGCAACGCGTTGACATTGGCCTCCACTGAGCTGATATGGGTAATGCCTTGCATAATCTTGCATACCAACTTGTTCTAATAGGTCTGCAACATGCTGGACGAACTGTTTTTCTTTGAGCTTGCGTAAACGAAACGCTAAGGCGACGTTGTCAAAGACAGAGCATGATGCCATTAAGTTGAAATGCTGGAAGACCATGCCGATACGTTGTCGCCAGACTCGTAATTCTAATTTAGTGAGTTGCATCAAATCTTGCCCTGCAACGGCAATGCTCCCACGATTAGGACGTTCTAATAAGTTGATGCAACGTAGTAAGGTACTTTTACCAGATCCGCTTGCCCCGATAATTCCAAAAATCTCACCTTGCTGCACTGTCAGTTGAATATCTTTTAAGACCTGATGTGCTGTATCACCATGATGGTATACTTGGCTTAAGTCTGTTAATTCAATCATGGGGCACACTCAAATCAATGGCCTTGCTAGCGCGCAATTGTGCGAGCTGTTTAAAATAGTCGTCAGGTAGCTGCCCTGTAATATATTTGCCAGTGAAAATACTGTCTTCAAACTGTTCGTAGATTGACCCACATTGACGCATTGCATTATATAAGCCATCGAGTTTTTGAAAAATAATGGTATCTGCACCAATATATTTTGCAATTGCTTGATCAGATCTGTTCTCGGCTGCGATCAATTCAGTTTTTGAGGGTATGTCGACACCATATAGGTTTGGGTAACGCACTTGTGGCGCGACAGAAGCAAAATAAATATGACGTGCTCCTGCTCGCCTGGCCAGTTCGACAACTTGTTTTGATGTTGTACCACGCACTACTGAATCATCGACGAGTAGGACATTTTTACCTGCAAATTCTCTATCAATGCTATTGAGTTTCTGCCGTACGGATCGCTCACGCTTCTCCTGTTCTGGCATAATGAAGGTGCGACCAATATAACGGTTTTTAATTAGTCCTTCACAGTAACGCAGCCCCAGTGTTTCAGCGAGTTGTAAAGCAGCCGTACAACTTGTTTCTGGAATAGGGATAACGACATCAATTACATCGGAATCTAAAACTTTTGTAATTCGTTTAGCAAGTTCCCGACCCATAGCCTGCCTGACTTGATAGACGGATATTTTATTGAGAATCGAATCAGCACGTGCCAAATAAATATATTCAAAGATACAAGGTGTATGTGGTGCTTGTTCTGCACACTGACGACGATGGCATTGACCCTTTAGGTCAATAAATATAGCTTCGCCTGGTGCAATATCACCCTCAAGCTTAAACCCCGATGTTTGTAAGGCACTACTTTCAGAAGCAACCATGTAGGCATTGCCTGAACGCCCTAATACCAGTGGACGGATGCCATTTGGGTCACGGAATGCCAATAACCCGTGTCCAGCAATAAAGACGAGTACAGCATAAGCCCCAGTACAGCGTTGAATAATCTGTTGAACAGCCGAGAAAATCGCATTAGTAGGTAATGTGCCACCCTTTTCAACTATTTGTGACAGAATCGTTTGCAATTCACTTGCAAAAAGATTTAGTAAGAGCTCTGAATCTGAATGTGTGCTTAAATGACGTCTGGCAATCTGTGTAACATGTTGGGTCAATTGGGTGGTATTAACTAGGTTACCATTGTGCACCATCGCCAATCCATAGGGTGCATTTACGTAAAAAGGTTGCGCCTCAGAGTGATGCGCACTACCTGCCGTTGGATAACGTACATGCCCTAATCCAATACGGCCTCTCAGGGCAAGTCGATCATCTGCCGTAATTACTTCACTCACTAAGCCATTACCTCTGCGTAGGACAAAGTTCTGCCCATCCGAAGTAAGTAATCCTGCTGCATCCTGGCCACGGTGTTGCAAGCTAATCAACGCATCATAGAGTGTTTGACCCACCTCATTTGTCGATAATAAACCAACGATTGCACACATAGTATTATCCCCTCTTAGTAAGATGCCAATTTGATATATTGGCGTAACGGATTGAATCAGGCAACAGGTGTTGCATCCACTGTAAAATAAAATGAAACATTGGTATTAGTAGTGAGTCTTTCCACCAATCACTTTCTGAGAAACTGCTCATTTGCACCATTAGTAACAATACTGAGACAATAAGCATACCACGAATAAAACCAAAGCACGCACCAACTAAATGATCCCATATACCGAGACCCACCCTATGCATCAATGCACTAATTAATTTGTTGACAAGACCACTGGCAATCAAGACTGTTACCAAAATAATTAAAAAGCTTAAAGGTAATCTGACCACTATATTACTAATTTTACCTGCCAATAGGTCGCTCACAGTAGGTGTATAGCGCGTTGCCAACCATAAAGCAGCAATCCAGCTTAGTAAGGATAGACCCTCGCGTACGAAACCACGTACAAAACTAATAGAGACCGATGCCAACAATACACCAATAATGACCCAATCAACCCATATTAATGACATGGTACACCCGCCTTCTCCGTTGTATATATAAGGAATGAGGAAAAGCCTAATGTTTGTTTTAGCCAGACCTGCAACTGTTTTGCCAGCACATGTTTTTCAAAAGGACCCATCACTACTCGCCTGAGCCAACCCTTTTTGGGGGATTCGACCGTTTGAATGGTCACTGGATGCAAGCCATAATAGCGCAATTCTTTCACAAAATGATTAGCGTGCTCATTGTGTAAAAAACTTGCAACCTGCACGAACCAGCGACATTGGTCTTTTAATACTGGTTCTAATGATTTTCCAGAAGACATCGGCTTGTGTGCTGGACTAGTGACTGATTGAGTAGGTTTTGGAAGAGGTGTTAAACCTGGTTCAACCTTCTGATTATCAGTGGCAACGGGTTGACTCGCTGATACATCTAATCCCTCACTCTGATTGCTCTGATCTACGCTGAGATGAAACACACTCTGTACATGAAGCTGTACGGTATCTGGCACGAAGGGCTGTGCACGATCTACCTGTAGTTGATGGTTGTCACGATACCAAATAATAATCTGTGAAATAGATAATGCTTTTTCTACCATCTCTGTTTGATTTTGATCATGTGTATAATGCTCCGAATCTAAAGAATGGAGTATAGCAAGAAACATGGCTGTCACCCACAATATGATAATTCCCAGCACCCATGGATTATCACTTATTTTCATGCTTAAACAACCCCTGATTTTTCTTCATATACCTGCGGCATCCCAAAAAAGAGACGCTGCGCATCGGCAACGGTATGAAAAGAACCGAATACAAGCATACGGTCATGCTTACCCATAGCAAGTGTAGCGTTCTGGTAAGCCTCTGCAACACTCTCAAAACAATCATAATGCTGTACGCCTAAACACTCAAGTGCTTTGCCTAGTGTCTTTGCCTCTGCACCACGCGGTACATTCAAGGATGCAAGACACCACACATCAACATAGGCTAATAAGGGTTGTATGGTTTCTATAATAAGCTTATCAGCCAACATTCCCACAACTGCATACGTACGCCCACGACACGGTAATGGGTGCAAACAGGCAGCTAAGTGCTTGACAGCATCCATATTATGAGCAACATCAAATACACACCAATGTGGATGGTAACATATTTGACAGCGTGCAACTAAGTTTGCATCCTCAATTCCTTTATACAGTGCCTGATCTGTTATGGGCAACCTATTGCTGGCACAATATACTGTCATTAAAGCTGTTGCAGCATTGGCGAGTAGCAATTTTGGCATGGGTAAACGCTCAAAATAATGTGATGCACACCACCAAGACCAATGTTTACCCTGCATTTTATAGAAAAATTGCTGTGCAACACTATACAATGGGCTTTTTAAATCCAGAGCGTTCTGCTTCAGACTAATGGGTTGCTTAGAATCCCCACAAATAACGGGACGTTTTGCCCTTAGGATACCAGCTTTTTGATGTGCTATTGTCTCTCGATCATTCCCTAATCGATCCGTATGATCTAATCCAATCTGTGTGATAACCGCAATATCGCTATCGACGATATTCACGGCATCAAATCGACCACCTAAACCGACCTCTAGAATGATGACATCTGGTTTTTCTGTACGAAACAGCCATAACGCTACTAATGTCATGTATTCAAAGAAAGTTAAGCTTAAGTTAAGCTCAGAACGTTTTTGTTCAATGGCTGTGCACGCGCGCATAAATTGCTGTTCTGTGACGGGCACCTGATTCAAGCGTATGCGCTCAAGAAAGGAAAAGAGATGTGGAGAGGTATAGCTTGCAACCCGATAACCTGCCTCAACCCAAATTGCCTCTAGTAAGGCCACACAAGAACCTTTACCATTAGTACCTGCAACAGTGATGATCATTGGTCGATTGATGCCACATTCTTCAGCACAGCTAAACATGCCACTAGGGCTAATCAGATGAAGTGCAATTGCCAATTTGCGAACGCGCGTTAATTCAAGACAAATGGTTTGAGGGTGCAGTTGTGCGATATAAGTCAGCCAGGCTTCTAAATGATTTGGCAAATCAGAATAAGCCATCGCAGTCATTAATTTATAGCAGTTTTTGTGTCAGTCGGTTCGGGTTGGCGTATCAGCTTCGCAACAATTGACGCAATACGCATCCGTAAATGACGACGGTCAACGATCATGTCAATCGCTCCATGCTTAAGTAAAAATTCACTGCGCTGAAAGCCTTCAGGCAATACTTCGCCGACCGTCTGCTGAATCACACGTGGTCCAGCGAACCCAATAAGGGCATTTGGTTCTGCTATAATTACATCGCCTAACATCGCTAAGCTGGCAGATACACCCCCCGTTGTTGGATTCAATAATACACTTATAAAGGGTAGATGGTGATCAGTTAATTTTGCCAATGCCGCACTAACTTTAGCCATTTGCATCAAGGAAACGAGTCCTTCCTGCATTCTTGCTCCACCACTTGTAGAAAAACAGATAAGTGGCAGTTTTTCTTTCAAGCAGACATTCACAGCATGTACAAACCGCTCGCCCACAACTGCACCCATTGAACCAGCAATAAAGTTGAATTCAAATGCCACAACAACAATAGGCAAGCGACAGAGCCTACCTTTTACAGCTATCAAGGCTTCATTCTCAGAACTTGCCTGCTTTGCAGCCGTTAAACGATCTTTATACCGCCTGCTATCTTTAAACTTTAACCAATCGACTGTCTGTAATGTGCTAGCAATTTCTGTGTAGTTTACATCATCAAGAAAGTATTCAAGACGCTGTCGCGCAGATAATTTATGATGATGTCCACACTTGGGACAGACATGCAACTGCCTGGCTAATTCAGCACGATATAATGTCACACTGCAAGCATCACATTTAGACCATACGCCTTCAGGCACACCTTTTCGCTGCTCACTTTGACTACTAACAGATGGTAGTAATCGTGTTAACCAACTCACTTTTTATATGTCTCCACCGTAGTCCCCTTATTGCAAGATATATTATACTGATGCTCCCCATGTCTAAAGACATGGGGTTCTAAGAACAAGGTTACCAACTCTCTTTGGCTCTCGGCTTATATTGCCTACAACATCCAAAGCCTCATTGATAGCCGATTTCTCTTTCAAAGGCAAGCCACTCTTCCTCTGGGATAACCCAAAGTGCCAATCACTTAGATTGACTATTCGCAGCTTAATTAAGATTAGATACTGCCTTCTAGGAGAGAATCAACACCCGTCCAAGCAAATTGTGCTTGGATTATATCTAAGCGATTATTTTCAACATACCTTACTAAATTAGTACTAAACAAATCTCTTTACTTTGTAGCACCACATTGATCACAACGATGCCATTTTCTACAAATTTTACCCAACACTGTGTAATATACTCCCACCACTAAACAGTCGCTAACTGTTCTAGTGGAGGCTTCTTGCGACCCGTAGATGTCTGATTACAACTACCTTTCGACATAACAGGCTTGCTGCACCTATGGTTATGTGGGAACTGCCTTACACAAATGCTTTGCCCAAGCGCATCAGCAATAGC
This sequence comes from Gammaproteobacteria bacterium, assembly GCA_003354005.1. GTDB lineage: Bacteria > Pseudomonadota > Gammaproteobacteria > PIWD01 > PIWD01 > PIWD01. The sequence continues at coordinate 14,478 of PIWD01000029.1, forward strand.
AAACTCTTTTATATTCTTAGTAGCTAAGTCGTGCTATCCATTTCCATCCAAACATCAAAGTTACTCAATGCTATTCTGGGTGGAGAATTCCGCACAACAGGTTAAAAGGCATTGACCCCAATTACCTCGCCACCCATTTTCGGCTTTATGGCGAAGTTTTGAAACAAATGTGGCAGGTGAGTGGTTTACTAACACTTTTATCAAATCTTCTTTGATACCTTATTACTGCTCTCGCACTTGGTTGCCAAAAAAATTCCACTTTTAATGAGGTTTTAGCACTGCTACCCTTTGCGATTGTATTAAATATATTTAATATAGTCAATTCTTTTTATTAAGTTCGCTTATATCCCCATACCTAAAGATAGGGGCTTTACGTTCATTTTGGCCAATTTTTTTACACCTAATCCCCATTTATATGGCGCATATAGGCCATGTTAGCATCATTTTTTAGTAAAATTATTGCTTGGCTTTGTTGAAAGATTTTGTTTTCCTGCCAGGCTTGCCATGACCTGATCAAGGGAGCGTTCGGATAACGTAACTTGTACTTTTTTACTCAATTGCTTTCGCTTATTTTGCGACAGCAGTAGGCTACTATCTGTGATTAATAGTGATTTATTTATTTTTTGTTTGGATTGCTTACTATTTTGGATGCGGTTGCGCCGATAAAAGCGTGAGTAAAGGTGTGATTTTCTACCACTTACCACTCCAGGTTGTTTACCAAAATATTGTGAAAATTTATAATCTTGACCACTTAACGGTACAATACCTAGATAATTAAATTGCTGCCGTAAGACACGCCATTCTTGGCTGCGATTGTAGCGTTCCGCAAAACGAAGAAAGATCTCTGGGTCTAATAAAACACCTTCACTCGTTAAATGAACCAGTGAATCCTCTTCATTCATCGTAATTGAACCGTCTTCCAACCCCTCTTTAAGCCACTCTAAGCATTCTTCTGCCCAAGATGTCTCATCAGAAAAATAAGGGTCTCCTTCAATAGGCAGTAATAAGGCTTCTTCACCCATATAATGCGCTAAACGCTCTTTTGCTAAGTTAAGGATAGCACCCCCTACACCACCTTCATCGCTGCTGCATTCAAAACTTTGTAGCCATAGACCGAATAACATTGAGTCTTCTGCTATGCAACGCAAGCCTTCTTCTGGCATTATGCGGTAAGCATATAAGGCCGTTAGATAACTTGCCATACGCTTAGGTCGCGCTTCATCAATATGGCGTACGCAGTAATAATGTGCTCCTTTCACATGCAACATGGAATGTTGATAAGGAAACCAGGTACTAATCACTTTAGTTTCTTCATTCGCAAGAAAAATACGCATACCCGAGGCCAATAGACCTACATCTGCCAATAAACCAAGACTAAAGGCTGTATAAGCTTTGAGTTGATCGTCTCTAAAGTCGAGCACATCACGCCCTACCTGTAGGGCATACATGGCGCGCATTAAGGACTGATTCAAGAATGAACTGAATTCTCCCCCCCTTTCACGTGGTAAGGTTTGAACTAATTCAACAAAACGTTCGATAAGCACGCGATAAAATACATCAAATTCCGCTTCCTGTAGTCCAGTTTCCTCCATTAAATGCTTTAAATAACGTTGGTGGCTATCTGATTTTAGTAAATCATCTGCCTTTAAAACTTTATAGAACGCCCCTTGTATATGGTGTGTTTTATTATGTGGCGATTTTTTAGTAAACATATGATGCCATCCTTATTTAATCGATATTGGGTCTGTTTATCGCTGCCGTGACAAATAATGGCCCTGATACTTGTTGTGGCAATTGATAGCACTCAGGGTAAATGACATCTGCCAAATACAAGCCATGACTCGATGCCGTTATCCCTGCCATGCAACGCTGCTTACTCTCAAGTACCTCTTTAGCCCAATGTGAAGATCTTTCACCACAACCAACAGCCAGCAGTACGCCCATTATATTACGAACCATATGTAATAAGAAGGCATTCGCCCAAATTTCGATGACAATAGCATCACCTTCAGGCCAAACTCTAATACTCAATACGTTACGATTCGCATGTTTTGCCTGGCAGCCACTACCACGAAATGCACTAAAATTATGTTTGCCGAGTAGATGGTTGGCTGCTTCCTGCATACGTGATGATACCAATGGACGATACTCCCAAGTTAGATAGTTCCTTAATAGGCTAGTACGTACTGGATGGTTATAAATTATATAGCGATAGCAACGCGCCTTTGCTGCATAACGTGCATGGAACACTTCCGACACATGACGTGCCCAATTCACGTGAACAGCAGATGAAAGATAACGATTTGTACCCCGTACCCATGCACTTAGATCACGCTCCGACGATGTATCAAAATGTACAATTTGGTAGCTTGCGTGGACACCTGCATCCGTGCGCCCTGCACAAATAACATACACTGGGTGATTGGCAACACGTGATAAGGCTGCTTCTACTTCCTGCTGTACAGTTGGATATTGTGGGTCACGTTGATCCTGCCAACCATAAAAAGCATGGCCATCATACGCAAGACTTAGGGCTATGCGCATCATTACAACTTAGTAAGTAAGTCTTTAGCTTGTTCTTTCTGTATATCACTTCCTTGTTTAATCACATGTCTCAATGCCTTTCTAGCAGCAGCAAGATCATCCATTGCAATATAAGCACGCCCTAAATCAAGCTGTGTTGCAATACCTTCCTTGCTCGCCAAAAAATCATATTCCCCTTCATCATCAACATCATGGCCACTGCCAGAAGTAGTAACAAGATCACCCTGCTGTTCCTTTACATGAGAAAGGTGTCGACGAAGCTGTAACCATAAAAAGCTTATCAGCAGTATTAACGGTATAATAAGCGTAGTAACGAGCCAAGCTGGCACCTCATGCGATTTATCAACACTTAAAGCTTGATCGCGTACTTGTATCGATTCATGAATAGCCAATAGATCATGCTTTAAATTCAATAACTTCTGCTGCACATGTTGCAAATGATATAAATTGGTCTGAAATAAGGTAAGCGACAGGGACTGTCGATAGTCAGCATCGTGACGTAACCACATCTCTTTTTGACGTGATTGTGAAGCTTTTTGCTGTAACCATTGCCAGGCACGCGCTTGTTGCATAATAATTCGTACTGCCTGCACACGTGGTAGCCTTGCCATAACAGAATGCAGAGGTATTTCTAACTGATAACCAGCCATTAATCCATACATATTATTATCCTGAAAGGCATCTAAATTATTCTCCCAAATTGCAACGACCTTCTGCTCAATAGATACATCCTCCGATTCAGGGTGCATTTGCTGTGCAATATGCCATAGGGTCTCCCCATAGTGAACGGGCCCATAGCTTCTCGCAATCGCAGCAGGTAGCGATGCAATCATTAATATACAGGCAACAATAAAGGTCAGGTAAGACATGACAAGCTTACGCTTCACGTAGTCAGACAGCCCCACATACCGAACAGGAAAGACAAGCCGACTACCAGTTTGATACAATTTCACAGACATACACTATACACGATTCTTTTCCTCTCAATTCCTGATAGAAACCTAAAATCCTGGTCCTGGACCAGGCCCAGGCCCAGGTTGCATGCTGCGCAACAATTGTTCCATTTTCCGTTCAAATAGCTTACGCAATTCACGTGATTTTTCATTATCTGCTTGCAGCAATGCAATGGCTTCTGGGTGAGTTTCTATGAATGCTTTCAGCTCTTCTATCGTCATATCTTCATCAAGCATCTCTTGAATTTCGGCGTACTGTCCAACGACTGTATCTTTACCGAAATGAACCACATTGTCGACTCCCTGCTTTTCGGTCATTTGACTGCTTTGTTCTGCCCCAAGTTCTGATTCATCTTCAACCGTATATTGCTCCTCAGGCCGTTGCTTAATACGCAACCGCTTAAATATCTCAATATAGGTGCCAAATTTAGTTGCACCTCGATCAATCGGCCCAATTCGTTTCGCCATTACAGTACACCTCAATTATGTTAGAGTAGCGACATTCAATTACCTGTCTATGTTATCTTACACATACTTTAAGGTCAAGGAGTCGCCAAGCATCTGCAGAAACCCAGCGACATACTCCCCCCACGCCACCAAACAGTCGCTAACTGTTCTAGTGGAGGCTTCTTGCGACCCGTCATAGATGTCTGATTACAACTACCTTTCGACATAACAGGCTTGCTGCACCTATGGTTATGTGGGAACTGCTTTACACAAACGCTTTGCCCAAGCGCATCAGCAATAGCAAATCTTTTATATTCTTAGCTGCTAAGTCAAGTTATGCATCTCATCCCAACATCAAAGTTATGAAATGCTATTCTGGGTGGAAAATCACGCACCAAAGGTGGACTATTTGCCTCCACATCCTTAGTATAACCTTTCATAGCCTTCCGAAAAACACTATCAACAACGTAATCTTTTCTAATAATACTATCAACAACACCTTTTTTACTATGACAGATACAATCTTCATAAACAAATACCTTTTGTTCTTCTATTTTTTCTTCTCTAGTATAACTGCAAATACAAAGATTGTGACTTCTCGTCTGCATTCTTTCTACCTCTGCTACCTCATAAAAAAATATCCCCACAGAAAGAAGTATGCACATAGATAAAACGACTATGGTTAGATACAGTGATGACTGAGTAAGACCACCCAATGGGCAAGCAAACAACATGACTAATATAGCAACACTCGCAGCTACTACTAAAACTGACCCTACAATACACCGGTTATAGGATATAAGATTAAAGCCAACACACCACGAATAAAGACAGTAATACTCCAGCACAGTACAGAAAAAAATCGCTGCTATGGGCAATATGGGACAAGCAAAATAGGGACAAGCAAAATAGGGACAAGCAAAATAGTACACAGATACAAGTGCCATAATAGCACTAAAAACTAGGATGCTAAACCTACCACTAGAAAAAGCCAATCCCAAAAGGGGGCTTATTAGAACAGGCAAAATACTTCCCATAAAAAGCATAGAAAGAAGAGCAATAAGCTGAAATGAGACAGGGGCAAACGCTCCAATCACTGCTACCATAAATGGCATGCCAGAAAAGTATGGCACGGCAACCAAGACTGAGCAAATTATAGTTGCTGCTGTCAGCGTCAAAGATAACCAGAATAGAACTCTTTCATATCCGTCGTACCATCTTTCGCCTTTTTTATCACTCAGTATATGATCAAGCCACGAAGTTCCACCTACCATAATCCACTACCCACCATCTCCAAAACGCCATTGTACCACAATTTTATCAAGCTCGCCATAAGACCTCCTCGTTCAGGTGGAGGATGTAAGGCTTCCTGCTAGTCGCAGCGTCTCTTGTGATCTTTGGTATTTTGTTGACTATTCCACACTAAGCTGTTACAGTCTATTTCAGCATTTCAGCGACAGGGCATATCGTGTTGGCCTGTGGAAAGATGGGATTCGATGAAGCAGGAATCTCTGGGAATGGGTGACCAACAACCAGCTTCGTAATAGAAGCCCCCTTTAGGGAGGGGAGGATGTCAATTAAGTATCCACAGTTAGTGGTGCATTTAAATTTCTTGGAATATGCAGATTTTACAAAATGCCTTGTTTTGTGCTACAGTTAGAACAGGTTGAATTTTAACCTGTTGTGTGGAATTCTCTACCCAGAATAGCGTTGAGTAACTTTGATGTTTGGGTGGAGATGGATAGCACGACTTAGCAGCTAAGAATATAAAAGAGTTTGCTATTGCTGATGCGCTTGGGCAAAGCGTTTGTGTAAAGCAGTTCCCACAT
>PIWD01000093.1 GCA_003354005.1 Gammaproteobacteria bacterium
GTATGCCTCTTTCTGCCATTATCTCTACTATTTGCCTGTAGCTCAATGGATATGATACATACCAACGTATACAGCATAAAATAACATCTTTCGGAAAATGTCTTCCAGAAAATTTGATCGTTAATTTTACCTTTAATATTTGGTTAAATAAATATTATCTTATATACCGCTCATCTTTGCAACACAACCCTGTTGACATTATTGTAAGCAGTGCTATCTGTATTCTGTCCAAGCAAGGATTCCTGCTGGTTAGACTGTGCTTGCTGAGTATGGGCGACAGGTAGAAAAAACTGGGAGTGCATACTTGGGCTGTTGTCATTATTGAGATCTGATAGACAAGGGCACATTGCCTCTTTAACTGCTTCTGCAATTTTTTCTGCTATTAATTCCTTCTTAGCGTTTAATAGGGCAAATTTTATGTAAATACGCCATGCATTCTCTGAATTATCTAATATGACTTTTCTGTTTCTTGGTGTTAATAGATTGACGCCGTCTAAGATACAAAATGCCTCAATAACGCCACGAAGCCGTGTAGGATGCTCCATATAAACAGGAATGAATGTCTCTAGGTTTTCTAGTGTTAACATTCCAGCATCATTTAATATGCCAAATGACACAGCAACGCTCATTGCATGCTCTGGCTTATCTAAGATGACTTCTCTGATTTTTGATGTCAACAACTCAGCCTTATCTAATAAGATAAGTAGCATATAAATACCAAATGCATACTCTGGCTTATCTAAGATGACTTTTCTGGTTCTTTCTGTTAGTAACCAGACTTCACTTAAGTTAGAAAATGCCATAGCAACGCCCATTGCATGCTCTGGCTTATCTAAGATGACTTCTCTGATTTTTGATGTTAGTAGCTTGACAACCTCTAATTTATGAATCGCCCAATTTATCTGTTCATATTCCAAAAGCCTCTGCTTTTCCACTTCTTCGTGTGTTTTTAGAGATGTGTCACGGCTAAGCCTTCCTGAATACCTTCCTAAATTAAGCATACTAACTACCCCTTATTTTGGTTGTGTTGCAAAGTTTTATTGGTTCAAAGGAAGATTAACAGATAAATATGGCAGTGTCTATCTCAGTTTCCAAAAATATTTTTTCAAAAAATACTCTTTGAGCTTGAGTTTGTTTTT
>PIWD01000094.1 GCA_003354005.1 Gammaproteobacteria bacterium
ACCCTCATTCTATTAGCTATTGCTATTAGCATTTTTTTCGCCTCCTTCTTTGTATTACAATGAACTATACCATCATCTGAGTATCTTACCAAGACCACCTCTGGATATTTCTGTTTCAACCATTTATCTAGTGCGTAATGCAAGAATAGATTAGATAATAATGGACTAAATACCACTACTTGGGGTACTCCTTTCCTCGCATTCTCCTCCACAGTACCATCTATTAATGCTATTGGCATCTCTAGCCATCTGGTTATATACATCTTTACCCATTTTTCCTCCACATGAAGATCCAGAGCTTGTTTTAGTAATTCATGGTCCATATTATCAAAGAATCCTTTGATATCTAGATCTATTACCCAACTTCTCTTTCTTACATTCAACCTAACTTGCTCCAGTGCATCATGCGCACTTCTACCTTTTCGATACCCATACGACGTGTCTTCAAACTCCTCTTCTAATCTATCCTCTATGTGGTGTTTTATTACCATTTGGGCTATCCTATCATTGATTGTAGGAATGCCTAATGGCCGACTTTCTACATTACCTTTAGGTATCATTACTCGATTCACTGCTGAAGGAAAGTAACTTCCTGAAGTCAATCTATTCCACAGCTTGTATAGATTATTCTTAAAATCCTCCTCATAATTCTGCATCCCTATGTCATCTACTCCACATGCTTTTTCTCCCTTCTTTACTACCTTGTAAGCATCAAAGAACATTTTCTTCGTTATAGGTATTGTTTTATAATCTTGTCTATTCATATTAATTCCTACTTTTTTTTAAAAAAAAAGTTGATTTATAGTCCATAAACTGAATGATTCAGGTCCTTCACTTCACATCCATTACAGATGCTTCATCTCTAATACAACCCAATCCGCCACTGGACTTTGCTTTGGTTTTCGGACTTATGGGATCTCCACTTGTACCTTTACCTTGAGATACAACAGTAAATTCTTAAGGTCTACTGCATATGATTATACTCATATCTATTCGTGTATAGCTAATTAGCGCATCAATGTCCAGCTTCCCAAGTTCAACATGCAGCCCAGG
>PIWD01000002.1 GCA_003354005.1 Gammaproteobacteria bacterium
GTACTGAGTTGTTCTGCAAAGTCAGAGAATATGACGACGTATTTTGCTGATTGGTTTACAGATGAAAAATTATTAGCAACGGAACGATTAAATAAAGTACGTGTGATGCATACAACAAGTGCCTCGCAAAGCGGCGAGTTTAGAAGACCGTTGCAACAACACTTCTAGGATTGAACCCACACCCCCCCCCGCATCAATAAAGTTGTCTTAAAATGACCGTATGCTAATTGTTTCCTGGTTTGCCAATACTAAGACTGTGCATGAAGACAAGCTATCCTACTGTCTTCACGCACAAGACTTATAGAGCAACTATGACACTATACATTTATCAACATTGTTACAACTATCTTTTTCACTTTCTTTCGTATTGTCCATATCTTTAGTATTTCCAAAAAAGGTAGTAGTTGCTATCGTACTATTGGTATTCATATTTTCCTTCTTCGTAGCGTTGTCATTAGTTTCTGCAGGAAAACAATCCTCAATTTTACGTAACCTAAGTCCCTCTATTGTCAGCTCAATTAGAGTATTTTTTGAATAGCTGGATTCATCCGCAGCCTTAAAAAATTCTTTACTAGGCACGAACCCAGGATTCTTGCCTATGATCCTGTTGAGTAAAGCAGTGGCAACATTATCACAAAATGTTTTGTCAGGGAGACACTTAAATTCGAGAGTTGAAAGATCCAGCTTAAAAAGATTAATCTTAAATTTATCAACGAGCTGATTGCTCTCTTCAGTATTATTCATTGTATACCAATTGTTATCTAACTCACTGTGATAATAGCCTTCTTGACTGAGTAGCTCTAAAAGTTTTATGTTGTTAGTGAGATCCTCAAATCCTTCCTTATGCGTTAATTTAGATGCAATAGAGCACAGCCTTTGACTTGTACCTGAAATTCCTTCGTTTACTAGAGCTTCTCGGACATCCTTACACTTATTGGCGAGAAGGAAAAGTGGACTAGATTTTCCATATTTTATAAGCCCATAAATAAAAGCCTTTCTTTCTTTAACATTATTATCAGTAAACATAATTAATCCTCTATTTTATTTTTTCTATAATTTCCTGTTGACAGCCACGTCTATCCTGTATACTACGTCCATGTACACGAATCCACCTACGAGCCAAGGGTGTCATTATGATACATTGCAAGAATAATGTCTAGAAAAAAACCCTACCCTATTCCCCTATTTGATACGGCTGATAACTTAGTGCGGCTCAATGATCAAATTCATTTTTGTGCAAATAATTTTAATGTTGAAGACTTTCAACATGCACGCCGTTTCTTACTGTGTTATAGGGCGAGGTTAGGCACGTTTAATAGCTATCGCAGGGAGATTGAGAAGTTACTCCAATGGTGTTTTCTTATTTCCAAAAAATCATTGCCAGAGCTAACGCATGAGGACATAATTCGGTGGGTAAAGTTTTCTCAAAAGCCACCTACGTATTGGATTGGCACTAGAAAAGTACCACGTTTTGTCGAAACAAGCGATAAAGGGAGGATACCTAATCCTAATTGGCGACCATTTGTAGCTACGGTATCAAAATTGGCGTATAGCAGAGGAAAGCGTGCTGATGTAAAAAATTTTACACTCTCACCAGCGAGCCTTAAAGAATCTCTGAGTATTTTAAGTACCTTCTTTCACTATCTCTTGCAAGAGGGTTATGTCACTAGGAATCCTGTATTACAAATTCGACAGAAAAGTCAATTTATCCGTAAGCAACAGACAAAACAGCGAATTAGACGCTTAACACCTCTGCAGTGGCGTTATGTAATCGAGAGTGCAGAACAAGCCACACTGGCCGACCCAAAGCAGCACGCACGTGGTTTATTTATCATTTCAGCACTTTATGCCATGTATTTACGTATCTCTGAGTTAGTGGCAAGTGAACGCTGGGTGCCAACAATGAATGATTTTTACTGCGATGACGATAATCAATGGTGGTTTATAACTGTGGGTAAAGGCAATAAACAACGTCAAATTGCTGTTAGTAATGCCATGCTACTTGCTCTACGGCGTTGGCGATTACATTTAAATTTATCCCCCCTTCCCTCTCCAGCTGATCAGTCTTTTTTATTACCCAAACTTAAGGGGTATGGGCCGATTACTAGCACAACGTATGTGCGTGAGATTGTACAAAGCTATTTTGATCATGCTGTACGACGGTTGCAGGTCGATGGTTTAATTGATGCAGCCGAAAATTTACGGGAGGCAACGGTACACTGGTTGCGTCACACGGGCATTTCTGATGACATTCAACATCGTCCGCGTGAGCATGTACGTGATGATGCTGGCCACACTTCTAGTGTGACAACGGATCAATATATCGACGTAATGCATAAAGAACGCCATCATTCAGCACGGGATAAGCCTATGTTTGACTCAGAGTCTTGATTTATCAAGCTCGCCATAAGACCTCCTAGTTCAGGTGGAGGATGTAAGGCTCTCTGCTAGTCGAGCGTCTCTTGTGATCTTTGGTATTTTGTTGACTATTCCACACTAAGCTGTTACAGTCTGTTCCAGCGACAGGGCATGTCGTGTTAGCCTGTGGAGAGATGGCATTAGCTGATTCGATGAAGCAGGAATCTCTGGTGATGGGCGACCAACAACCAGCTTAGTGATAGGAAGACCCTTTCTTTAGGGTGGGTGGGATGTCAATTTCTATACTATATTTTTTAGAGAATTATGCTCTAAATGATCTCAAAACTTTACTGCAAATTGTTTGGGCTAATACAAGTGTAGTTGCGATTGTTGTCATTTGTGTAAATAGTGATATAGTGCGTATGTTAGATAACATGGGTTCGGGCATCAACCCTGTATGATAATACAGTCAACGCTATAAACCAACATGTTGCATGGATCGCATCAACACAGAATTGCCCAAATATGAAAGAAATTAACATCAAAGTTCACATAGAAAGTGGTGCAAAATATACAACCAAATGTGGCATCAAGGCGATTAAAGATGGGATTAAGTCATCAAAACATCCCCTTGAGCATTCGAGTGCCCCACTGCCAAAACCAAAATGGCTAAAAATAACTGCAACAACCAGCGAAAACTATCAAAAAGTCAAACAAGTAGTAGCTAATCATCAACTCAGTACTGTCTGTAGCGAGGCTAAATGCCCTAATATCAATGAATGCTGGTCACATGGCACGGCAACTTTTATGCTCATGGGTACTGTCTGTACACGCGCATGTCGCTTTTGTGCCATAGACACTGGTAACCCTCATGGTTGGTTAGACCCATTAGAACCCGAGAAAGTTGCCCGTTCCGTCAAATTGATGCAATTAGAGTATGTGGTACTGACTTCTGTTAATCGAGACGACCTGCCTGACGGTGGGGCATCCCATTATGCAGAAACAGTGCGTGCTATTAAAACACTGCAACCTAAGGTTAAAGTTGAGGCATTAGTCCCTGACTTTCAAGGTAATCTAAAAGCTGTTGATACCATACTAGAAAGTGGTATAGATGTATTCGCACAAAACCTTGAAACTGTAGAAAGACTCACTAATCTCGTACGTGACCCACGCGCTAGCTATTGGCAAACTATGGAAGTTTTGTTACATGCAAAAAAAAGCCATCCCACTACTATAACGAAAACCAGTTTGATGTTAGGGCTAGGTGAAAGCGAACCCGAACTATCCCGCACCATGGATGATCTACGTACTATCGACGTTGATATCTTGACGTTAGGACAATACCTGCAACCAACACCCAACCATTTACCAATCATTGACTACATTAGCCCTGAGGATTTTAAGAAATATCGAGACTGGGGACTAAAACGGGGCTTTTTGGAAGTTGTATCTGGGCCACTTGTACGTTCCAGCTATCGTGCTGCTGATACTGCCAATGTCTAAAGACAGGGGCTTTACGCTCATTTTTGGTAAACTACTTCGCCATAAAATCGATACATAAGTTCCATCATCTTCCAAATTGCATTATAATGCCGTGTTTAGAGACTGAATAGTCCCTATAGACCAATGCGGAATCAGTATATGCACCAAAAGAGATTAAAAAAAAACTATAGTAGCAAACTATTATGGCTGATGTGGATCAGCGCGGCACTATTTTTTTACTATGAAAATGTTATTGCGGTCTCTCCTGGTGTTATGTTCAGTGATTGGATGCGTGATTTTTATTTAACAGCTAGCACCATGGGTGGATTGGCTGCTTATTCTCTGTATGCTTATTCTAGTGTTCAAATTCCGGCTGGCATTATGTTTGATTACTTTGGCCCACGTAGATTATTGGCCTTAGCAGCAGTATTTTGTGCGGTAGGCAGTTTAATAATGAGTTACGCACATGGTTTTTATATCGCTGCATCTGGTCGTGCTATGATTGGTTTGGGTTCAGGCTTTGCAGCACTCGGTTGTTTGCATATTGCTTCAAGTTGTCTACCACTTCGACACTTTACAACGATTACTGGATTAACCCTCACAATGGGCATGACTGGCTCAATGATGGGTGAAGGACCTTTGGCCTTCTTCGTTGAACAATTCGGTTGGCGACATGTGATGTGGGTACTTGCCTTAATCGGTTTTGCTATTGCGCTATTGATTTACATCGTTGTCCGTGATTTTGCTGTTCCTTCCCAAGGTACAGTGCTAACACATGAAACAAAGCAGCATTTTTTATCTGGCATCGTACGAGTGATGCGACATCCTCAGAGTTGGATAATTGCGCTTTACGGAGGGCTGATGTTTACACCCTTCACAACATTTGGACCAGTATGGGGGGTGCCCTTCCTGGTCAAATCCTTCCATCTTACACGTACAGGTGCTGCCTCAATGCTTTCGCTTATTTTCTTAGGATTTGCAATCGGTGCACCCCTATTAGGCGCATTTTCTGACAGGCTTAAACGACGACGTCTACCCCTGTATCTTGCAAGTTTTGGTGCGCTTATTTGTTTAACAGCAGTTATTTGTTTCCCCAAATATTTATCTATATGGGCTGTAAATATCCTCCTGTTTAGTTTTGGATTTTTCACAAGTGGTTTTCTATCTGCTTTCTCCATGATGCGTGAAAATCATCTGCCTGAGCACAATACAACCAGTCTAGGTTTTATGAATATGATTAATATGATCGGTGGTGCATTAATCATGCCATTAATTGGTTGGGCAATTGATCACTTATGGGATGGCACAATGCAAAACGGTATACGTACCTACCACCTGCTCGATTACCAAACGGCTCTCTTCATTCTACCTCTTGGAATTGCCCTTTCTTTATGTATTTTGCCCTTTTTGAAAGAAACCCACGCCAAAAACATTGCAGTTAACTCATAATGGAAGAAATACCTAAAAAAGTTTATATCCGAACCTACGGTTGTCAGATGAATGTATACGACTCTGATAAGATGGCAGATGTCATGGCTCATTCCCATGCTATGCAGCGTACCTACAACATCAAAGAAGCAGATTTACTGCTACTCAACACTTGCTCTGTACGAGAAAAAGCGCAGGAGAAAGTATTTTCCGAATTAGGGCAGTGGCGCAAACTGAAAAAGAAACCGATTATTGGTGTTGGTGGCTGTGTTGCCAGCCAAGAAGGTGAGGCGATTAAAGCACGTGCGCCCTTTGTAAATATCATCTTTGGTCCGCAGACACTACATCGCCTCCCAGCCCTATACAATCAGGCTCTTCAGCAACAAAAGACTGTGATTGACATCAGTTTCCCTGAAATCGAAAAATTCGATTACCTCCCAGAACCCAAAGCTGAAAGTGTTACGGCCTTCGTCTCGATTATGGAAGGCTGTAGTAAATTCTGTAGCTTCTGTATCGTACCCTACACACGTGGTGAAGAAATAAGCCGTCCCTTCGATGACGTTATCACCGAAGTTGTAACCTTGAGTGAACAAGGTGTACGTGAAGTCAATTTGCTTGGCCAGAACGTAAACGACTACCGAGGAGTCATGAATAACGGGAAATACGCCGATCTTGCCCTACTTATCCATTATATTGCAGCAATTGACGCAATAAAACGTATCCGATTTACTACATCTCATCCGTTAGCATTTAGTGAATCACTAATTCAAGCCTACGCTGAAGAACCAAAACTAGCTAACCATCTACACTTGCCAATACAAAGTGGTTCTGACCACATCCTAGCAGCGATGAAACGTGGCTATACCGCAATGGAATATAAATCCAAAATACGACAGCTACGTGCAGTACGGCCAGATATCAGTCTGAGCAGTGACTTTATTATTGGCTTTCCAAATGAAAGTCAAGCAGACTTTCAAGCAACCATGGATATTATTAAATCCTTAAACTTTGACCACTCCTTTAGTTTTATTTACAGCAAACGTCCTGGCACACCTGCTGCCTCATTACTGGATTCCGTCACAGAAACCGAGAAAAAACAGCGTCTTGCCAAACTTCAAAAACTAATCAACCTACAAGCCCAGGCAATCAGTCAAAACATGATCCATACCAAGCAAAATGTCTTAATTACGGGGAACGCTAAAAAACAAGCCAACTGGCTCTGTGGACGTACAGAAAATAACCGTGTAATCAACTTTGAAGGGAGTGCAGACCTAATCGGACAAATGGTAAGCGTGCACGTAACCGAAGCACTACCAAACTCCCTGCGTGGCCATTTGCTCGAAGAAGCTGCCCCGACAGAATGAGCACTTACAAGAGAGAACCATACGTTGAAATAACACTTTCAACCTCCCTTAAACTGGAAAACCTGACTTGGCATCGAAAAATAGAGCAATGGGGCAAGCACCTGCGCCATTCACCACATATTACCTGCCTACCCCCACAAAAACACCCCATTATCAGCCTAAAAATCATAGACACACCAGAAGCTATCACTCTGAATCAACAATACCGCAACAAAGACTACGCCAGCAATGTCCTAGCCTTTCCTATGTATCCTAGTCTAAGAATTCATCCACTGTTTTGTGGAATAGAACCACATTTATTCATACTCGGGGACATTGCCATCTGCTGGCCTAAAGTACAACAAGAAGCCAAAACAATGGGCATTAGTGAAGAAGCCCACTTTGCGCATTTATTCATACACGCTATCCTGCATTTACTAGGTTATGACCATAAAACAAAAGAAAACGCTGATGAAATGGAATCGATTGAAACAAAACTACTAGTGGAGCTGGGCTACATTGACCCCTACAGCTAACTATATCAATACAGAAATCCCCCACATTTCACAATTTATGCTATACTATATACCATACATTGGCGTTGGTCGATTGTTTTATTAGTTGAGGAGTTGAAATGCCAGTAGTTACGATAATAACTTTAAAAGGGGAGGCTTTTTATATAGATAATCCCATAGATACATATGACTCGCTTCTTAATACACATCCGTTTTCTAATTTTCCAGATTATCACCTTATCTCACATAATGAAACTAATTCTAGCTTAACAATTATTAATGACAAAAATCATAAGATTGATGCTAGTGATAATATCAAATACTACTTTGCACATGGGATAGATAAGGTACGTACGTACTTAAAATCTCAAGTATATAAAAAAAAGACAGCACATGAAGATGAGTATCATTTCAGTAGTTTCAATACTGACAGTTCAATTAGTGATATTAGTACTGAACCAGGTAATCAGCAGCCGAGCTACAAAATAATACTTGCAAGAATATCTGCTGCAGGTGCAAGAATAAAATCTTACCTATCTAGTCTCTGGTCTTGGATCAGAGGAAAAGTCGGCAATCTTGGTATAGGTAGTAGTGTGATGCAGCCTGATCCTGCTAATTTTAATGAATCTAGCAAGTTGCTAAAAGTATCTAGTACTGAATCCAGTAATAAAAACAAGGAAAGTACAAAGAACATTGATGGTAATAATCCTAAGATGCCAATATACTGAAGATAAAGCCAAAAATATGCTACTTTCAAGTGGTGTAATACTCTTCTCTAACTAATCACACCTCAGCTTTACAGAAAAACGCGACAATCTACAATAATCTTGCTAAAAGTTACCATGCCTTGGGTCAGTCTGAACAAGCAATCCGCATGTATAAAAAAGCACTGTGTCAAAAGGCCGATTATGCTGTAGCACATTTTACTTAGACGTGGGACAGTATCAATTTTCCCTGAAATATACGCTGTTGATTTATCAAAAGCAGCCAACTGTTGAAAATCATTTTCAGTTGGGCTTAGTGTATATGACGATGAAATGTAACCGCTTGAAACAAAGCTACTAATGGAACTGGGCTACATTGACCCCTACAGCTAACTATATCAATACAGAAATGCCCACATTTCACAATTTGTACTATAATATATACCATAATTGACGTTGGTCGATTATTTTATTAGTTGGGAGTCTGAAATGGAGCCAGTTAGAGTTACGGTAATAGGTTCTTCTGGGATAGCTTATTCTAAAAAAACAAATGCAGAGACATATGGGGACTTTATTACTACTTCTCCGTTTAATAGGTTGCCATATTCACTTATCTTACTTCCTGCTAAAGATCCTAATAAGACAATAATTATTATGAACCCAATTAGTAAGATTAATAATACTAGTGGTACGTACTACTTTGCATCTAATGAAGATGCTGTACTGAATTACTTAAGATCTCAAAAAAGATCTAAGGCAGATTTCAACAATACTACTGGTGATGAGAGCGAATTAAGTAATCAGCATCCGACCCACGGAATGTTGGCAAGAATATTTGCAGGTGCAAGAATATTTACAGGTGTACTAACAGCTTTACGTGCAAGAATAGCAGGTATTATCCCATCTAGTTTTCGGTCTTTGATCACAGGCAAAGGCAAGGGCAGCACTGGCGCAGATAGTGGTGTAGAACTGACTAGGGTTAGTAACCCTACTGATAAATCCAATAAATTTATTGGAAATGGATACAACAACCTTACAACAAAAATACCTTATAGTCCTAAACCCAATAGTGACCTCGATAAAAATACGGATGTCTATCATCATGATTCCCAGAATACCCCTAAACCCTAACATACCGAAGATACAGCCAAAAATATGCTACTTTCAAGTGGTGTAATACTCTTCTCTAACTAATCGCCCCTCTGTCAATTGAATTGTTTGTAGCTCAGCTGTACAATGTGTGATATCATGGTGGACATGACTATGACATCATCAAAGGATACGTTATTCAAAGAAGCTCTTAGGCAACACCGATTAAATGAATATGTCGGAGCTGAGCGTTGCTATCGTAAATTGCTGGAGGATGATCGCATCAATGGAGGCTTGTGGCACTTGCTGGCAATTTTATATGCACAGCAAAGGCGTTATCAAGAAGCGATTCCCTTGTTTGAAAGTGCCTTGGCTTTACAGAAAAACGCGACAATCTACAATAATCTTGCTAAAAGTTACCATGCCTTGGGTCAGTCTGAACAAGCGATCCGCATGTATAAAAAAGCACTGTGTCAAAAGGCCGATTATGCTGTAGCACATTGTGGTTTAGCTGATGTTTACCTTAAGAATGCGCAGTATAAAAAGGCATCCCAACATTATCAAAAAGCCATCAGTATACGTCGTGGCTATGGGGATGCTTATTATGGCATGGCCTTGGTTGCATTGAAGGAACAGAATTTACAATCAGCTATGGCTTATTTACAAGAAACCCTGGCATTACGTGCAAACTACGGACCAGCGCATACACAGCTTGCGCAGCTTTATTTTCAAGAAGGCCGTTATGAAAAGGCTGCAAGGCACTATCAAGAACGCTTGTCTTCTGAACCTCAGCATGCTATCAGCCTATTGGGATTGGGGGCGACATTTATTAAGCAAGGGAAGCTTGAATCAGGTATTGAGCAGCTTAAAGAATCGATACAGGTTGACCCACAGTTGGTAGAAGCCTATCAAAATTTAGCCACTGTTTACTTAGATATGGGACAGTATCAATTTTCCCTGAAATATACGCTGTTGATTTATCAAAAACAGCCAACAGTTGAAAACCGTTTTCAGTTGGGCTTAGTTTATATGATGATGGAACGACACCGCGAAGCGATTGAAAACTTTCAAGCTATATTGCTCGAAGATTCACAACATTTCAATGCCCATATGAATCTTGGCACAGTGTATCTTAAACTAAGGAAATATCCTAAAGCTATCAAGCATTACAAGCAAGCACTGCGTTTAAGACCCACCGATCAACAAATTGCCTATTTATTGCAGGCTCTAGAACAAAAATCAGAAAAAACATGTCCTGAACGTGCCCCTCTCATTTATGTAAAAAACTTATTTGATCAATACGCACCTTACTTTGATCAACATTTGAATCAATACCTGCATTACGACGTGCCACAACAGCTAGAGAAATTGGTTGAACAGGATGTTATGCCCAAAATCACATCTGATCACATCAGTATACTTGATCTAGGGTGTGGTACGGGGCTATGTGGGGAACGCTTAGTAAAATTTTCTAATAACTTAATGGGCATTGATATTTCAGAAAGAATGATTGATATTGCAAAGAAAAAAAAGATATATCATCAGCTAGTTAGTGACGATATCTTAAGTTTTACAACAGAAAAATCTGATTGGGATTTGTTGATTGCAGGTGATACACTTCCTTACTTCGGAAACTTAATGCATATCTTTAAGTTAGCTTCACAACTAACGCATTCAAAAGGTTTTTTTGCCTTCACAATTGAAAAAGCAGGCAAGTCTCCATACCAACTACAACAAACCGCGCGCTACGCACACCATCACTCATATATTGAAACATTGGCTAACGATCACAAATGGTCAATCCTTTGCTATCAAAGCATTGTCTCACGCTACCATCACAATAGCCCTATCAATGGTTCCCTTTATTTATTACAACGTTAATTACTGGAAATATATTATGAATACAAATAGTTTTGATTTTTTGAAATTTTGTTGCGATCAAAATATACTGCAATGGGGTGAATTCACACTTAAATCAGGTCGTGTTAGCCCTTATTTTTTCAATAGTGGTAATTTTAGTCGTGGAAAAATTATATCAAAGCTAGGTGAATTTTATGCAAATGCTATCGTTGAACAGGGTATCGAATTTGACATGCTATTTGGAACTGCCTATAAAGGTATCCCAATCGTCTGTGCAACCGCTATCGCCCTCGCAAATCAACACAATATCGATAAACCCTATTGCTTTGATCGTAAAGCCGTTAAACAATACTCTGAAAAAGGACAGTTTGTAGGTGGCCCACCCAAAGGACGCCTGCTTTTATTGGATGATGTACTTACATCTGGATTGGCAATACGAGAGGTTCTACCCCTACTCAATGATTGCGACATCACATTATCTGGTATACTCCTTGCATTCGATCGATCAGAACCTGGGCAGTCAAAGGAAAAAGCAAGCCTCGAACTAGCAAAAGTACACAACGTCCCAGTCATTTCCTTAATTAACTTCGAGCAACTCGTTGACTATTTGAAAAAAGATAAACAATATGAACAGGCAGCACGTATGCAACGCTACAACGATCAATACAAATCTGACTAACTAGTCGGGACAACCTCTTCGATGAATATACACAGAACCTAGCTAAATAATAGCATTTCTTGTACAATGTCGTGTAACCATCATTATTGATGGTACAACAAAAGAGAGTAATAGCTATAAGTTAGGAGACTAGAGATGACTCAAGAACAGACACTATCCATCATCAAACCCGATGCCGTATCCCAAAACATAGTTGGTTCGATCTATCATTGTATTGAAAAAGCTGGCTTACGTATCATAGCTGCCAAGAGGATGCAGCTTACTCAACAATTAGCTGCAAAATTTTACAGTATTCACCAAGATAAGTCATTTTTCAGTGAACTCATCACATTTATCTCATCTGGCCCAATTATGGTGCAAGTTTTAGAAGGTAAGAATGCCGTTACAGCCTATCGCACTTTGATGGGAACCACTGACCCCAAACAAGCAGCTATTGGGACGATTCGTGCACGTTTTGGCACTTCGATTGATCAAAACACCGTACATGGCTCAGATAGCGTTGAGACAGCTCAAGAGGAAATTAAGTTCTTCTTCAGCATATGCGAGATTATCTCTTAAATATGTCGAATCCCTTAATTAACTTACTGGATTATGATCGTGAAGCACTCTGCCAATTGCTCATAAGCTGGGGTGAGACGCCGTATCGTGGAAAACAACTGTTTCAGGCTATCCATCAACAGGGCATTACCGATATAAGCGAAATTACCACCCTAAGTAAAGCATTTAGAGAAAAATTAAGGGAAAAAACTGCTTTTCAGTGGCCAAGCATCATTAAAGAACAGCGTTCAAAAGATGGCACATGCAAATGGATTCTATCCCTGGCGGATTCTAATTGTATCGAAACAGTTTTTATTCCAGAGGCAACACGTGGCACCCTGTGCATTTCATCACAAGTAGGCTGCGCACTCAACTGTCAGTTCTGTTCAACGGGACAACAAGGCTTCAATCGTAATTTAACTCGTGCCGAGATCATCAGCCAACTTTGGATTGCCAAACAACGACTACAGATTCACTACCCAGGACAACAGCGTATCATAAGTAATGTTGTTTTTATGGGCATGGGTGAGCCATTGCTTAACTTAAACCCCGTTATTGCTAGTACACGCATGATGCTCGATGACCTGGGCTATGGCCTGTCCAAGTATCGTGTGACAGTTAGTACATCTGGTATCGTCCCTGCAATGCAACGTCTAAAAGATGAGACAGAGGTCTCACTAGCAATTTCACTCCATGCAGCAAATGATGAGCTGCGCAACAAACTGGTGCTAATTAATCGCAAATATCCACTTTCCAGCCTCATGCAGGCATGCCGTAATTTTTTTCCACCAGATAGCCGACACGTTGTCATGTTTGAATATGTAATGCTACACGGCATTAACGACAGTCTCGCGCAGGCCAAACAATTGAGCCGATTATTGTCTACCTTGCCGTGCAAACTTAATTTAATCCCCTTTAACCCCTTCCCAGGGGCATCTTATACATGCTCAACACCACAGGCCATTGAACAGTTTAAACAGTTATTGACACAAAAAGGTATTCACACAACAGTACGTAAAACACGCGGGGATGACATTGATGCAGCTTGTGGGCAGTTAGTGGGTAATGTCTTGCAACGCAAGGGAACAGCACCTATCCGTATCCCAGTCGATCAGATTACAAATATAGAATCAACTTAATTGAATCAAACCCGTATAAAACACATATCAGAGATCGTGTGGCCAAGTCGTTGACCAAAATGTTCATATTTTGTTACTGAACGATGTCCTGCAAGCAAGCTGGTATGTGAATACTGTTCCTGCTCCAGTACTGATGATGTACAATTGTCTATCATTTTTTTTCTCGAGGACAGTAGTGCAAACTGATTACAATTTTTTAGTGTAGTAGAAATATGGTTAGCATAGTCTGCATGGTCAGTCGCAATATAAACGATACCATGCTTGACTAATTTTTTCGCTAATAGTGCCATAAATTCTGACTGAATTAAACGGCGTTTATGATGTCGGCGCTTGGGCCACGGGTCTGGGAATAAAATCCATATTTCCTGTATGCTGTGATCAACTACATTATGCCGTAGTACCTCAACTGCATCATATGGAAATATACGCACATTAGAGGCTGCTGTTGTATCGTTTGCCTGATGATCAGCAAGCTTCCCCAGTAAAGAGGCAATACCCGCTGGGTAGACTTCAATACCAAGATAGTTGTACTGCCCATGGGTCTTAGCCATCATCGCTAAATTATCACCCATGCCAAAACCAATTTCTATAATTAAAGGGGCTGAATGCTTAAATATAGCATTAAAATTGATTAGTTGATCAGTTTTTTTAATCACATAATCTGAGCCATGACGCGCTAAAACACGCTGTTGTGCCCTAGACATGCGACCACTACGACAAACGTAACTACGAATGGGACACTGTATTTTTTGAATTGTCATTGTTAACCTACATAGAAATACACCATGCTCTAGGAGCACAAGGAGAGGGACACGAAACATCATAGAATGAACTATTACTTCTAGATAAAACAAAGTGAGAAAGATATTTTGGTATTTCGGCTAAGTCTATGCCTAGACATTTCCAATTATTACTAGTGTCACGATTATTTCTTTCATCGTTAACTATTCCCTCGATATGATTTATTATCAAGAGATCTAATTCTCTATTTGTCAGACAATTTGGAAGGAATTCTCTTAATATTTTATTATCCACCATTCCCTTCATCAATAAATTTACACCCTTATCATTAAGCGCTTCATTATTTATACCAGCAGACAATATTCGTACAAAGTCAAGTGAATCTACAGCAGCAATTAACTTAGATACGATATTGTCTGGGTTTTTTTCAGTTTCTTTTTTTTGCATAGCATGAGCAACATACGTTACTTTTTCCTTATTAAAGCCCAACTCAATCATTTCATAGTAAAAAAAGACAGAATGGAGTAACTTAGGATCATCTCTACGATTTTCTTCTCCTATATTCCCTGAATCATGAAATAGTGCAGCCATCATAATCAAAATCATCATACCTCTATCTTTATAAATATATTGATTATCCAGAATGTCAAGTCTCAATTCTTCATGAGAGTATTTTTTGTATAAATAAATTACTTTAGGGATAAGAGTAACACAACGATAAACATGATTTACACCGTGGCTGCCACGTGCAAGCAGGTCAATTCGTTCACTTAGACTGACATTTTGTTCTCCTGATATTAAATATGAGGAATATAAATTTTTAAAGTTTTCTTGTTTCACGAACTTATCAAGAACATCTTGTTTTCCAGGATAACTGAACTCACTACTTTCTGTAAGCTTTCTTAACGTATCATAGCTAGGTAAGTAATAACGCTTCAGAATATTTCGAATAACATTTTCATAATTTGATGCGTCTATGCTACCTACACTATTCACTACGATCTCTTGCTTACACTCACCTAGTTTGACTTTTGTTACACCTACTTCCCCCATACCACTATGATCTATGGGCTGGATGGTACGATATCTATAAATACTGTAAATACAGAACAAAGTACATACAATTCCTCCTATAATGAGTCCTATAAATACCCAACCAAGCAATGGTACTGTAAATGCAGTTAGGATGCAGGCAACAGCTATCAGGCCAGATAAAATGGAAAAAATACCCCATTTAGTAAAATATTGTGAATTATTACCTAAAATTGTGATACCCCCTATCAAATATAGAAACGCAATCGCTACTAACAGTATAGCAGATTCCTTACGACTCCGCAAATATTTGTGGTGCAAGCGTTCCGCACTAACTTCCCCCACCTATGTATAAATAGCGCATTATTTGCTATCTATTTCCCACGTTAATTAAAAATTCTCGGAACAATTCCAAAGAATAGTGTTAGCATGTTAGAATCGAAATGAGTGTTGGATATGGGTGATAAATGAAGAAAGTACGTATTGCATTAGCACAAATTAATAATAAAGTTGGTGATATTACTGGCAATATGCAGCTTATGATAAATGCTGTCCATCAAGCACGTGATGAGCTGAATGCACAGTTGATTATTTTTCCAGAACTCTCATCTGTTGGCTATCCGCCTGATGATTTGCTATTACGTCCCTATCTCTATCAACAGGTTAATAAGGCTCTCAAAAAAATAACCGAGCATGCTGATGGTATAGAAATTATCCTTGGCTACCCAAGGATGGTAGGCCAATATCGCTATAATGCAGCATCTTTCATAGGACAGCAAACAATTAAAAGTACCTACCATAAACAAAAACTACCTAATTACTCCGTATTCAATGAGAAACGCTACTTTACAAGTGGGTCAGAAAATTGTCTAATTAATCTACATGGATTCAAGTTGCCTGTGGCACTGTTTATTTGTGAGGATTTATGGTGCGATATAAGCCTCAATCAGTTAAAACAGCATCAACCGCAGTTGCTAGTGGTGCTCAATGCATCTCCATTTATGCAAAACAAACATATTGAGCGTTCTAATATCTTAAGAAATAGTGCAAAATATCTTAATTGTCCTATTATTTATATCAATCAAGTGGGTGGGCAGGATGAGCTGGTATTTGATGGTGGGTCATTAGTGATTGACCGTGATGGTAGCGTGTGTCACCAGGCTCCTTATTTTAACTCGGCTTTATCGATTGCTGAATTTAATACTCCTAACAACCAAACATTTCGGCCTATTAAAACACAGATTCCCTCCCCTATGGGGGATATCGCCCTTATCTATCAAGCATTGGTGCTAGGGTTCAGTGATTATGTGCGAAAAAATGCTTTTCAATCTGCTTTAATTGGCCTATCTGGTGGGATTGACTCAGCTTTAACTCTCGCAATTGCAGTGGATGCACTCGGTTCAGACAATGTACAAGCTATCTTAATGCCAAGCCGTTATACTGCACAAAGCAGCAGAGATGATGCCCTTTCTCAGGCAAAGTTACTAGGTGTTACATGCCGTGTACTTTCGATTGAACCAGCTTTTAAAAGCTTCTTAAAAATACTGGAAACAGAGTTTAAGCACCTTAGCGAAGACCTGACTGAACAAAATATACAAGCACGCTGTCGAGCGACAATTTTAATGGCAATTTCTAACAAAAAAGGTGCCTTAGTGTTATCAACAAGCAATAAAAGTGAACTTGCTGTCGGCTATACAACTTTATACGGTGATATGTCGGGTGGTTTCTGTGTATTAAAGGATATTTTAAAAACACAGGTCTATCAGTTAGCTCAGTATTGTAATCGAGAAAAAACTCGTATTCTGCCCAATATTATGACAAAAGCACCCAGTGCCGAATTAGCACCGAATCAAACCGACCAAGATACCATACCCGACTACAGCATACTCGACGAAATCATTGAGCGTTACGTTGAAAAACAGCAAAACTTAAAACAAATCGTTCAGGCTGGTATCGATCAGGCTACTGCCGAGCATATCATTGCTTTGATTAACCGTAGTGAATACAAACGACACCAAGCACCACCAGGTCTTTGCCTTTCAAACAATGCCTTTGGGCGCGCACGACGCTACCCTATAACATCTTCCTACCATAATTCTATTTGAGGAGTCTTAGTATGCCTTATACAGACCAGTATCCCGAAATCAAAAAGCTGCTCGATGGTTATCAAAAATTTCGGAATGAATATTTTATACCGAATAAAGCACTTTATAAACATTGGGAAAAATATGGACAGTCACCTAAAATTATAGTTATTAGCTGCTGTGATTCAAGAGTTGACCCTGGTGTATTAACACAATCAAATCCTGGCAGCCTCTTTACGATTCGTAATATTGCCAATCTGGTGCCAGACTACCATGACAGTGAACATTGCCTCAGCGTCAGTGCTGGTCTAGAATTTGCCGTTTGCCACCTGGAAGTATCACATATTTTAATTCTAGGCCATCGCTATTGTGGCGGTATCCGAGCACTACTACAATACGATCCTGAAAATAAACCCAAAAATTTTATAGAGCGCTGGATCATCCCAGCACTACCTGCTCGTGCAGAAACTTTACAACAATACGCGCATAGATCGGAAATTGAGCAACTAGAAGATTGTGAACAACGTACCTTGCTGCTATCACTAAATAATTTATCTAGTTTTCCATGGATCAAGCAACGTGTTGAAAAAAAATTATTACATTTACATGCCTGGTATCATGATTTAGACTCAGGTAACATGCAAGGATACTCGCAAGTGATGAAAAAATTTGTTAGGCTGGTCTAAGACTTGATGGTCGTTTTATTGACCCCAAGATAGTTACAAACCTACAGGGAAAGTAAGTTATGGCCACACAATTTATTCAGAAATTTTATCTTTTTTTAAGCCTGCTAATCGTAGGTCTCTGCTTGGGTAAAATACCCTATGCCTTAGCCACCGCTCAAGAAAAACCACTGCCAGTACTCCCCCCCTTGTCAGAACGTATTGATAATAAACTGATAGTTAGTGGCTGGTATACATGGGATCCCTACCAATACGAGTCCTCAAAAAATGAAGATACCCAAAAGACAGTTTTTTTAACAGGATTAGATATTAAATTGATGCAGGCAATTCTTGACTATGCAAACTTTCAAATCCATCATTCCTATGTTAACTGGGGTCAACATCAAATGGATTTAAAAGATGGTAAACGTGACTTAGCGGCTGGTGCATTCTACAGCAATGACCGTGCTCAATACGCCTACTACTCCGAGCCTTACCGTGAGGAAACAAATGTCCTTTACTTAAAAAAAGGACAAGCCAAAAACTACCCATTCCGTGATACAAAAGGAATGCTAGAGATGTTTAAAGCACGTAAGTTTCGCCTCGGTATCATCGGTAGCTACAAATATGCTGCACCAATTATTAACGATTTTATCAATGACCCTGCCAATCAGGATTTATTGGTGAAAGTTAAAACAGAAACAGAAAACTTTGAGCACCTCTTTAAAGATAAAATTGACGGCTTTTTAGTTGATCGACTTGTGGGAGCCACATTGATGTGGCGTAATCACTGGCAATCTAAAATAGATATCCACCCCAATTTACTCGTAAGTGATAAAATATATGCTATCTTCAGCAAGAAAACCACCACACCCGAAACCGTGCAACAATTTAATCAGGCACTCAAGAAAATCAAGAAAAGTGGACATTATAAACGTATCGTGATGGACTACACCTTTCCAATCTTATTGGCGATTACTGTTGAAAAAGTCTGGTTTTTAACTGTCGATTTGATCGGAACCATTGCCTTTGCTATTTCTGGACTGCTCTTAGCACATCGTGAAAAGTATTCACTCATCGGTGCCTTTGTACTGGCTTCCTTACCCGCTATGGGTGGTGGTGCAATCCGTGACTTAACACTTAACCGTCACCCAATCGGTTTGTTGCGTTCTACAACGTATATTCTTGCTGTACTCTGTACCTTATTAGTAGTTTATGCCATTATCCACACTTTTAGACATCTCTCAAAATATCTGCCCTGGCTGCAACAACTGGATAAAAGGTGGGATTTTGCCAAATTATCGGGATATGGCGTACATATATTTGATAGCCTAGGCTTATCCGCTTTTACAATTATTGGTGTGATCATCACCGTGAATGCAAATATTCACCCTTTAATGCTGTGGGGGCCTATTTTCGCTGTCGCAACCAGTATCGGCGGAGGGGTTATGCGTGATGTATTGCGTGGTGAGCGCAACATTCCTTTCTTAAAAGGTGAGTTATATGCTGAACTGTCTGCTGTTTGGGGTATTGTCTTCTGCGCCTTCCTCAATTGGCAAATCGAACACCTTAACCCCAATGCAATCTTTATTGGTGTGATTGTTACCCTGTTGGGCTGCTTTATTAGCCGCTTACTTGTAATGTACATTAAAGTTGCTAGTACGACCTTCTAACTAAGTAAGGAATGCCATTGCTTATTTTATCACTCTGGGATGAATGTCAGATACAAGCGTTAGGTTGAGGGGCTTTTAGGCATGTTCACTTACCTCCATATATTACAGCGCAAGTAGCTAAAAATAAAGTCACATCTTACAGTTGACAATTCATAATTTTATTATACTATGAGGGTCGAATCCTGTGATTGTTCTAGATTTAATCTGGATTTTGTTTTTTGACATGGTTCGTAAGGGACGTTAGATGCGTTTGTCTTTAAATAATGAGCGGAGATCGTTGTGCTAGGCGGAAATAAAAAATCAAAATATAACAGCAAGAGTAATACTAACAGTAGTAGTCAAAGTAGATCAAATTCAAGCGACGATAGTAACTCTCCACAAAATAGAATGATGCAATTAATCTTCTGTCGCACGTATGGGGATATTCTTAAAAATAACCCGAGCTTCATTGTTTTCTCAGCTAACAACCCATATGTTTTAGAAATATTTCCTGGAGCTGAGCACTGTAAGAATATTATTGAACTTCAAAGATTTTTTGCTACAAATAGCAGCAAAAAAAATCCGCTTTATAATAGTGAGATTATAAAATCAAAATCATTAATAAATGATTTCTGTAATTATTATATAACTAATGTAATTAATGAATGTAAAGCACAGCAAGAAGAAGAGATAAGTTCTAATCAAATTACGTGGCAGCTTTCATCTCCTCCTTCTAAAATTACTTTTTATAATATGTTAATGGGAAGAAAGAAAAATTATTCTCTAAAATATATGGAAAATAAAGCTAAATTTAAATGGTTAGATGGGATCTACGGGGAAGAAAGTTGTTTTGATCAGTTTTATGAAAATGAAAGAAAAGACAGCACCCTTTATGTAAAGTTTATACTGCGAGTTGTGGGTTTTGAATCTCCCCAATCTTATGCAAATCATGTCATGAATGTACAATATTTGGTAAATTTTGGTGGTAAAGTTAATTTTACAGTAATGGCAAGTAAGCCTATTTCAAAAGATGTATTTGTCTCTTTTTACTCAGGAAAGGTTATAGAAAAAGTATCAGAAGAAGCCAGCTTCATTGCTTTTCGTAAGGATTGCGGTGGAAATTATGCAAAGTATGTTCATCCTGGGTTTGCAATAAATGTAGAAGAAATGGGAAACTATTCTAGGTTTTATTCTGACCTGCCAACACCAAAAACTCTTAAAGTTTTATGTAGCACGTATGTACAATATGAATTTCTTATTACTGAGGAAGGTGGAAAATCAAAGATTCTAACTGCTAATTTAAAACGGTATGACATTCCTGGTGCCAATCGTCGTTGTTCCCTTGCAAAAAAATCAATTTCTGTTCTCTTTTGCGCCTTGGTGGCAAGTAGAAATATAAAAAAGGGAGAAATACTTGGATTTCCTTACGGTTTAGGTTATTGGAAACAGATAGGATTACTTCCATGTCTATTTAGAAAAAGTGATTCAGAAGTTCTAAACCCTCCTTATACATCATTATCGGAATACAAAAAAAGAGGCAAAGAATATATGCACACCAGTATAGCAAATCTTTTAAATAGACTCTTAAGACGCTCATGCATATTTTCAAAATATTTTCGAGTTTTTCGCAGAGATGAGTACACCTATAAAACAGATGTTGTCTTGCAATCAGATAGGCTGTCTGAACAAAAGCTCTCCTCTCTTAAACAATGCCTCGTTAAACACCAGATTAGCTTCTTTGAGAGTGATGATATATTAGTCTTGAACAATGCAAATGCACCAGATTCGATACCACCAGCAGCTACTATAATGCCTTTGTAGTGAACCCTTCGCGTATTGACAGGGGGATTGGTTGCTTTCGGGTTCTTGAATAGCCAACCGTTAGTTGCCTCATAATATCATTAGACCGTGTTTTCTTAAAACGCTCTCCATTTTTTCACTTATCAGGTAATCAAATTCACGTTGTCGCACTATTTCCAGCATATCACCCGCTTGTAGTGCACTGCTAGTCCAGCCATTAAATTGTGCTGGATGACACATCAGCAAACCACCCTTTGATAGTGAGGAGATAAATTGTTCAAATATTTTATGGTAAGGTTTCTTGCTGTCAAAATGATAAATGCCTGCAAAAGATGTGTTGTGTGGTATTTCAAGTGATTCTAGCATGTGCTTAAAATGACGTGCACCACTGTAAGCAATACATTGGGCTTTTAAGCGACTTAAGTAGTCTTGATGGTTATTGTGTATCTTCTGCCAGCTACAGCGGATATAAGGTGCTTGTTTCTGCTGGGTCAACTTTTTCTGATAAAAAGAAATGAGTTCATCACGAATTACGGGAAAATTTTGTATATGCTGGTGTCCATCTATAAAATCAGGCATCCTATTTAATTGCTTAAGAAATAGTGTAATCTGTTGCTGCAGGGCGTCGTGAATTGCCTTGCGCGATAGTAAACGAAGATGACTACGAATAAGTAGTGATAGTAGCGACATTTTACTATGTGCTGGATAGCTAAGGTTAAAATGCAGACCAATGGCTGCTTTGCCAATAAAAGCTTTTAATCGTTGTGCATGCTCTGGCCAGAGTCTACTGGTAACCATGCAACTGACTGCATTAATCCGCTTATGCTTTAATAATTGTAGAATACCGCTAGAAATAGCTTCATTTTGAGCATAATCATCTGCACATATCGTAATCGATCGATTCATCCGCCCTACTCCCCGTTTAAACTAGAATCAAGTGCTGATTCAGTCCTCTCAATATCAAAGCCTAATTTCTGCTTTACGATATAACGAGGTCGCTGTTTGACTTCATCGAAGATACGGCTAATGTATTCACCTAAAATACCAATAGACAACAGTTGTATGCCCCCAAGAAACATGACAGCTGTGATAATGGTTGCAAAACCTGGTACATCAACACCATATAGCAATGTTGCAACGATTATATAAATACCATACATTAAAGCAAGAAATGATATAAAAAAACCAATAAATCCCCATACGCGTAATGGGACACTGGAAAAAGCTGTTAATCCAGTCAATGCCAATTCAGCCAATTGTGAAAACCGCCATTTACTCTTGCCTTCAAGGCGCAATTTTGGGGTATAAGGAATCCCAATATGGCTAAAGCCAACCCATGCGTATAAGCCTTTCATAAAGCGTCCACGTTCACCACATAAATTAAGAGCCTTAACAACACATTGATCTAACAAACGAAAATCACCAGCATGAGCTGGAATAGGAACCTGGGTCATAGTACGCATCAAGTGGTAAAATAGATGACCGAGTTGTCGCCTCAACCAAGATTGGTTATCTGAGTCATTTTGAATGCCATAAACCATATCGTAACCTTGCTGCCATCGTTCTAAAAATTTTGGAACTAGTGCTAGTGGATGTTGAAAATCAGCGTCTATCAAAATAGTTACCTCACCCTTAGTAACCGATAAACCTGCACTTAGTGCCGCTTCTTTACCAAATCGACGGGATAAAATTAGAGCCTTAACCTGCCCACTTTCGTACTGCCCCCGTAAATTTTGAATAAAAAGACTCGTATGATCAGAACTACCATCATCTACTAAAATTATTTCAAAATAATCTGTCAACGTACTCAAACATTCAGTTAGTGCTTGAATAAATTGTTTGATACATAGCTCCTCGTTGTAACAAGGCACAATACAGCTTATAAAAAGTTGTCGGTTCGATAGCCGTTCTTCTCGTGTACGCATGTATCAACTCATTTTTTTCTCGGTGCCAGTAAAGCAACGTTAATGGTAATTACAGGGGGGGGTGATGTCAATCCAGGCATGACCTTTGAAAATCGATGTGCTCCCAAAAACTCCAAATTAGGGAAATCTCTTAATACTCGTATTGGCAACATGACTGCCATTTTTTCTGGTAACCACCATACAAAAATAGCCCCATCCTCCCGTAGCTGATACTCATTAATCCAGGCACTTTGATCGGTGTCCCAATCAAAGTATGGTACGGGGTGTTCTTCGGCATATACGGTTAAATTAGCAGCTAAGTAATGTGAACCAGCAACATAGTGCCACGGTTGCTTGTAACGCTCATCCCATATATGACTTAACTCATTTGCAATTGCTTTCCCAGGGAAATAAGCATCGGAACTGAAATGATTTAGAAATCTCGGAGCAAAATAAAGATAGCTGTAGCGACCTAGGAGAAATACGCTAAATATAAGCAGTAATAATATCCCAAACCAGCGCATACGCCACTTTTCTAGCCGATCTGGCAAATAGCTGATAAAGAACAGCCCCAGCCAAGAAAAATAAGGTGTACACCATTTACTATATAAATAACTACCACTAAGTATTGAGTAAAGCAAGGTTAGTGCTAACGGCCCAAAGGTAATAGCCAATAAGAAATAATGATCAAAAGGATTTTGATGATGCCTGTATTTCCATGCACCACGCTTAACAAATAGGGGAATCAGAAGAATAAAAAAACCAAGTGTTGCTAAGAGCTGCGTTAATAATAACTTTAATGGATAATAAAAATGATCAGTAATAAGACTCGTATTACGATGCAATAAACCAACGGTGCTCTGTAAGGCATATCGAATTTCTGGGAAGTCATGTCTAAATGACCAATGGATGTGAGGAGCAAGTAAGACCAGAACGATCCCCGTTGCAAGGTAGATGCCTGAATAAGAAAAACTGCGCCGTCCCTGCTTTGTGCCGAATATAATCAGTGCAAATACAATCAATAGAATTATTGATTGTAACTTAGTCAATATCGTAAGCCCAACCAAGATGCCGAAACAGACCCATTTAAATAGGGAACGTTGCTGTATAGCCCAGTATAAGTATAGACAAGCTAAAGCCCAAATTGGGTTCATCAAGGTGGTGGGATTAAATTTTGGCGTAATTAAATTGTAATAAGCAATACCTTCAAGTAATGCAACACTGAGTAAAGCTTTTGTTGGTGTGAGTAAATCTTTAGCTAATCGCCATACTGCCCAGAAACTCAAAATAACAGAGAGTTGTGCTAGAAAATAAAATGCACTATCATGCCCCAGAGTATCACGTATAGGCATCCACAACGCCGTTATCCAAGCTGCTAATGGTGGGTGTTTATCATATCCCCACTGCCACTGTAGCCCCCAAGCGATGCTTTCTATCGTATCAAAAGGCAGATTATTGCGTATTAAAGAAGGCAGCAGAGTCCACGCAAGCGTATGCAGTCCACATAAGAAGCAAAAATAACGACTTGCTTGCCGTTTCGTTAGCACAAATTCTAACCTCAACCGATTAACCAGATCAAACACCCTGGGATCGTAGCACATTTTCATACTTTAGATAACTCAAAAACAGTTTCCGCTACTAATAATCGAGATTATCTAGGTTAAATTGATCAATCCATACCCGCTGTTAAGTAAGACCTCTGTTGTTTACAGTGAAGAAGATCGGCCTATACGACACAATAAAGCTAAATCACAGTATTGGCAACTCTGCCCACAGAGAGGGGCAACAGCAGCATAGCCCTGACGGAAGGCTATTGCTAGTTGCTGTATTTTTTCTTGCCACTGATGCAGCAAATCACCCCAGGATACCATAGAATTATAGGTATATTTGAGCTGTTCCAGGCTTTTGTTGCCTGGCAAGATGCCCTGGTAGCGTTGCAGACCCTTAAACTGCATTGTATTTGATGTTAGCTCTGCAATACTAATGGCACTAATGCTTTTCCCCGTGGCATACGACAGGGCATATAGGGGTAGTTGTGGCTGTTCTAGTGGGTCACCAAACCAACTTTTCAGTGAAAAATACGCACTTGTTTTATAATCAATGATGACTAAGCTACCGTCTTCAAGCCGATCAACACGATCTATACAAAGTTTTATGCTTAATCCTGCGATGCTGTAGCACCGTTTTTTTTCGGTGGCAACAAGAGTAAAAGGCATGCGTTTTATTTCAAGTTCACACCATCGTTTAATCTGCATGATTAAATGCTGTCGTGTGATTTGGTCGATGATTGTTGAGCATTTCCTTGGATAACACTTTTTAAATTGTACTAAGCTAAAAGCAACACTCGATTCAATCCATTCCGTCAACAATCCTGATTGATGCGCCTCACATAAGTTCCGATGGCTGCCGATACGCTCCCACAGTTGCTGTAATGTAGCATGTACCAATTGCCCACGTTGCACAGGAGTGATAAAATAATTAATCTCTGGTAGCGCACTTGCGCTTAGCCTAAAATGTGCAAAGGCTTGAAATGGACAATTAGCTTGCTGCTGTAAGGCATAGCTGCCTCCTACTCGATCTTCTTCCAAAATTTCAGGACCTTTTTCATCATGTATCACTTCAAACATATTCCTCAAATTAGAATTTAATTTAAATAGGCTATCACCCCGCTTCTGCTCTTGATTGGCCGTTAAACCCAGCAGTGGACTAGGCTGGAGTAGTTGTTCTTCGTGATACATGGGATAGGTAAAGATAACTTGTGGTGCATTCACTTTAAAGCGTTGGGTCAGACGTTTATAAAATGCTAGGGTACGCTGAGGAGAGCTATGTGGTAAATGATAAGTTTGTTGAATCCAGGTCGGTATTAGTGAACGATTGCTTGGAACTATGGGCCAGCTTTTATCATCTAAGTGACAAATACGCAGCAGATCAAAAGGTAGCGCGGCTGCTTCTAAAACACCCAAAACTTGAATTGCCTTTGATTGATTTTGTGGCTGGAATAAGGTCTGCATAGCCAAATACTTGAGGCAAGAGCTGGCCTGCTGTTTATTCAGGATTGGTATAAAGTGGTCTAGATTTGTGAATTCAAGTAATAGCTGTTGCCATTTTTGATACAACTGGTATTCAGCACTGGTCAAGTTACGTGAACCAGGCCAGCCCAGAGTATGTAATAAGCTCTGGAAATAACTGGCAAATTCACTGGGTTTTCCACGGGTTGGCTGTTTATCTAATAATGCCTGGTAAGTCTGCAAAGCACGTTGTAGATGAGGACAGTTCATTTTTTTGATATGCGCTGCAACAGTTGATAGGCTCAGATTAACATCCCCCTGTTTACGTAAGCGTATATCAAGATCACAGCGTGCCAGGTATTCTTGATCGGCTCCAATAAGGAATGGGGAACGTAGCCAATGACTCAAAGTTTCAAAATGATGTTTGCCCTGATGCAGTGAGAGACTTTGTAAAGCATACGCAATCAAAGGATAATCCCCAAGTGCACGCCCATAGGAAATATTATAAGGCGTATCACGGGATGCCTGAAAAGGACCTATATAGCGATGAAAGACCTGGCCAAAAATTTGCTGAACACTGCGGTAATGTTGACTCAACTGAGGGACAACACAACCAATACTTTGCAAAGGGTTATCATCATAAAGGCACTTGGCCCATTCTGCTAGTTGTTCAATATCATGTACCGCGTCACAACTCGCTATAAGTTGCCCTTGATGTAACGAAGGACTAGGCAAGGATTTGTCAATCTGCCGAATCTCACAATAAGTGCTGAATACATCAAATAATGCCTTAAGCTGCGTTGGAATGTCATCAAACCCCAACAAAATAAGCTGCCTGGGATGCTCCAGGTATTGTAAAGCTTGTTTTGATAACCAGCCTATCAATTGACTATCGTCAAGGTAGCTATTTTGCTCGCAATGATTGTGGTAAGACTGGATGACCATATAACAAAGATTCTGTATATCACCTTGATCTTCCATGAGTACTTCCAATGGAATTTGCCATTTCTGTATAATATCCCAAACTTCCTGTGCACGCTGGCTGGTCTCTGATACATCTAACAAGGGATAATCAGTGTGTAAGCAATTGGAGAAATAATAAAATAATGCTTTTTTCTGTGTGGCATTAAGCAACTTATTCGCCTGTGTCACTCCACACAAATGTAACTCCTGCCAACATTCTACCAACCAGTGTTGCAGCGAGATGATACGAGGTGTTAGCCAACAAGTCGACAAGCCATTTTTCTGATGCATCTGGGTATGCATGTGTGATATATGCGTAGCCAAACGTTGGTTGGATGTAATAACCCTCTGGTTCTCATTGAGGGAGTTAAATAATTGCGTTATGATAGCGTGCATTATAGATCATTGTTTACCAATAAAACTTATTTAGGATGAGCCGTGACATTCAGTAAGGAACATAAACATCCTTCATTACCCATTGCTGTGCTCGGTGGGGGTAGTTGGGGTACAGCTTTAGCCATACACCTAGCCCGTGCTGGCCATAGCGTTCTTCTATGGAGCAGAGATGCAGAGAAAGTACAGGCCATGCACCGAGACCGTGTAAACTATCATTATATACCAGATATCCCATTTCCAAAAGGCTTAGAGGTGAGTGCGGATTTAACTAAGACCATAGAGACCACTGGAGATATTGTTGTTGCCGTTCCAAGCATTGCTGTTAATGCTATTTTTAAACAAATTGCCTCCCAGATACGACACAAGCTAGTCAACCGCTGTTTAATCTGTGTGAGTAAAGGTTTAGATCAGGCACGCGGTCTTTTTTTTCACCAACTTGCAGCCGAATACTTCACAACCAATATGCCATTTGCTATCTTGTCTGGTCCCAGTTTTGCATTAGAGGTTGCCCAAGGTAAACCAACTTCGGTGATGGCTGCAGCGCACGACCCACTTGTTGTACAACATGTAGTGAGAAGTTTTTCATATAATTCCTTAAATGTCTTCCCTAGTAATGATATTATAGGCATCGAACTTGCAAGCATCATGAAAAATGTCCTAGCCATTGCCGTGGGATTTTGTGATGGCCTGGAGCTGGGCTATAATACACGATCTGCTTTAATCACCCAAGGATTAGCTGAGATGACGCGCCTAGGTCTCGCAATCGGTGGAAAAGCCGAAACTTTTACTGGCTTAGCAGGATTAGGAGACCTCGTCTTAACTTGTACAGGACACTTATCACGTAACCGTCGCTTCGGACTCGCCATTGGACAAGGTAAGACATGTGAGCAAGCATACGATATTGTAGGTCAGGTCGTGGAGGGTTTCTATCATGTGGATTGGTTGCTGCAACTCGCTAAACAACAGAATGTTATGCTGCCTATTGTCTATGCTGTACAGCAGGTATTAAGTAACAAACTACCAGTACAAACAGCACTTAAAACGATAATGTCGTGTTAGGTGTTAGTCAATGAGTATGTCCAAGTATGCTAAATGCGCAATAGTCAGAATGCTAACGCAAGCATAAACTTAGATCAATATACTCGAGCGCATTGTGGCTCAAGCATAAACATTACGCAATAGCGATGTAAGACTTCAGTATGCAATCGTGTTAACGGCACATACTAAACATAGATGATCTTGATCATCATAGATTATTAATTAGTTGGTCTTACCTAATGATGATCCTGATGTAGTATCATGGGTCATTCCTTCTTGTGTAGTATCTGCATCTTCCGATGTAGTATCATAAGGTATTCCTTCTTCCGTAGTGCTTACATTCTCCTCAGTATTTTTCATTGTGTTTTTTAAAAGATTGGATTCGCCTTCTCCTTCAGGCACTGTTTGTGTATTTAATACACCACACTCTGGTTTAACCTTAGTTAGGTCTATTTCTTCCGATGTTAATTCACTTACACGCTCTCTTATTATGATATATAATTGCATTAATCCTCTAGTTAGAGTGCCCATTATAGGGGCAAAAAACAAGAAATGAATTACTTTTTCAACCTTTCCCAGTGTGGGATATTTGATTTCTATCGGTTTATCGAGATATGCTTGAAGGACTAATATGGACTTTAAACTTATCACTCCCTCATCATGCTTCGATTGATCTAGTGCCGACAGATCGATTACTTTTAAGCTTTTTGCTTTGGGGATAATACTTGAAAAAAGGTTACGCAAACCAACTTCATTCAACTCACCTGATAAAATGAGTTTTTTTACACTCTTATTTTTAATTTTATCGTTGATTTCATTAACTGTACCTTCATCATTTAGATTAAGTCTATCAGTATGTAAATCCAGCGTACTCTCTTTTTCTCCTATATTCTCTAATTCATTCATGTCATCTACCCTATAATACAAGTAAAAAATATCAATTTACCTATATTATATGTAAGATTTTCAGAATATGTTGCAATAGGGAGTTGTTACGAGGTAAACTTGATTACTTACATGCGCTCAATAGGCTGTATCCCAAGCAATTTCATACCTACAGCTAGTGTTGTAGCAGTTAGGTAGCTCAGTTGCAATCGACTATATTGTTGACTTTCTTCTGCTAGTGACCAAATGGGACAATATTCATAGAATTTATGGAAGTGTTGAGCCAATTCATAGAGGTAGTGACATAGGCGATATAAATGGCTTATTTGTGATTCAATACTCAATAATAAACCCTCTAAGGCCAGCAATTTAACGGCTAGTGCATGTTCTTCGGGTGAGTGAATTGAAATACCAACCTGCAGGGGTTTCCACGGCAGGTTTCCTTTACGGAATAAGGCATGGATACGAACATAGGCATTTTGTAAATAGACTGCCGTTTTACCCTCTAGTGAAAGTATGCTATCCCAATCAAAACGATAATCACGTATACTATCATTACGCAGATCTGCATATTTTAGGGCTCCTATGCCAAGATGGTGGCCTAATCTTTGTTGTTCTTTCTGAGCTAGGTCTGGGGTTTTTTCCTGTACGATGCGCGTTGCGCGCTTTTCAGCTTCATCTAGTAAGGTCTGTAGTGGAATTGTGCCACCGCTGCGTGTTTTAAAGGGTTTGCCATCTTTAGCAAGCACACTGCCAAAGGCGATGTGTTCAAGTCTATGGATATCACTCACCCAGTCTGACTGATGCAATGCAGCGAATAACATGTTAAAATGCTGCTGTTGTCGAGCATCTGCCAAGTAAATGAGTCGTGTTGCATGTAAATGATGGATGCGATCGTAAGCGGCCGCTAAATCTGAACTTGCATATAGGTAGCTACCATCTGATTTCTTCACAATCATAGGTAAGTTTTTTTTATCACGGTCAACGAAGCCATCTAAGAAAATAACCTGTGCACCCTGGTCGTATGTTAGTTTATTTTTCTTCTCTAAATCTTTAATAACTTGTGGCATCAGTTCCTGGTAGTCACTTTCCCCTTTCCAATCCTCAGCTTTAAGTAGTACATCAAGTTGGATATAGATATCTTGAAAGTTTTTCTTACTCAAAACCACTAAACGCTGCCAAATAGCGCGTGATGTGGGATCCCCCTGCTGTAACTTTTGTACGCGCTTGCGTGCACGGTCAGAAAAATCAAGTGATCGGTCAAATTTCTGCTTTGCTGCTTGATACCAGGCATTTAGGTGAGCGATTGCTAGGTCGTCAGTTACAGTAATGTCTTTCTCTAGCAAATACTCAATGAGCATGCCAAATTGTGTCCCCCAATCACCGACATGGTTGCGGCGAATGACTCGGTGACCAAAGAATTCTAACAAACGAACAACAGCATCCCCAATGACTGTTGAGCGCAAATGTCCAATATGCATTTCTTTTGCAACATTGGGGGAACTGTAGTCAACTACGACGGTTTCCGTCCTAAGAAGCTTCTTAATACCTAGCCGTGGGTCGTGTGAACGTGCGTTGAGTTGTGTGGATAAAAAATTATTTTCCAACGTTAGGTTGATGAACCCTGGCATAGCTGTTGAAACTTTAGTAAACAATGCCTCTTTTTTAAGTGTTTGTGCAATCTTATCAGCCAATACGAGTGGCTTACAGCGGTTAGGCTTGGCAAGCTGCAGGGCAACAGTGGTTTGATAGTCGCCCAAACGATCCCGTGAAGAAGGTTGTACAATAATCTCAAAATCATTCGGTACAATGAGATCAGTACAGTCTGTCATAGCTTTTTGTATACACTGCTGCAATAAATTGATCATTAATTATCGATCCCACTTTAGCAAGCAATGCCATACCACTAATCTAGTATCTTCTACATTCTCGCAAAAAATAAAATTAGAATACATTTTTATCCCTTGCTTGACAAGGATAAATTTATTCACCGTGAACTGCTAGTAGGAGTACGACTACCTTGCAGAAATGTGGCAACAATGCTATCCTCCCCAGGACAACGTGGGTTTGCTGTCTTTGCTATCGGAGGATATTAAATTGGAACATCATCGCTTAATTATTTTAGGTTCAGGTCCTGCTGGTTATTCGGCAGCCGTTTATGCTGCACGTGCCAATTTATCCCCCCTATTGATCACAGGGGTTGAACTAGGCGGGCAATTGATGACCACGACCGATGTTGATAACTGGCCTGGCGACCCAAACGGCCTAACTGGCCCAAACTTGATGGAGCGTATGAAAAAACACGCTGAGCGTTTTGATACAAAAATTCTTTTTGATCACATCAAGTCAGTCAACCTGAAAGAAAAACCATTTCAACTATATGGCAATAAAGAAAGCTATCAATGTGATGCATTAATTATTGCAACTGGTGCTTCAGCAAAGTATCTAGGACTTCCTTCTGAAGAAAAATACCGAGGTCAAGGTGTATCTGCCTGTGCAACCTGTGATGGCTTCTTTTACCGTGACAAACCAGTTGCTGTTATCGGTGGTGGCAACACGGCCGTGGAAGAAGCCTTGTATCTGTCGAAGATAGCTGGCCATGTCTTTGTTGTTCATCGTCGAGATAAATTTCGTTCCGAGAAAATCCTCGCACAAAAACTGATGGAACGTACCAAAAAAAGGAAAGTCACAATTCTTTGGGATCATGTTTTAGACGAAGTTCTGGGAAATGATCAAGGTGTTACTGGCATGAAGGTTTCACATGTCACAAAAAAAACAATCCAGACTATCGATTTAGATGCCATTTTTATCGCCATTGGGCATCATCCCAATACTGATCTCTTCAACGGACAGGTTGACATGAAAGATGCTTATATCACTGTACAAGCGGGTCTTAACGGCAATGCAACGGCCACAAGTGTGCCTGGGGTATTCGCTGCTGGAGATGTAGCTGATCATGTCTATCGCCAAGCTGTGACTTCGGCTGGCTCAGGCTGTATGGCTGCACTAGATGCCGAGAAATATTTAGATGAGTTGTAAGAAGGGATGGTTGAAAAAAAGTTAGTGCACACACACAAGAAACTGTTCGGTCGGTCTAAAACTGACTTGCTAAATCTTGTCCAGCGTTACTCTGCTTTCCTAATACTGAGTGTAGTCATTGCTTTAGTAGGACTTGCCCTGCAAAAAACATGCCACCACGCTAGCCATCAGTTCATCAGCTTTATTTTGCAAACTGGCAGCGTGAAATCAAACATGGCAAGGCAACACTGGTACTTAAATCGCCCTTACTTGCCTTTATTCGTTATTCCTTTAGGTTTCGCAGTTATTTACTACATAACAGATCGTTACTTTTTCGGAGCTGATCGTGGTGGTATTCCCCAAACCAAGTATGCCCTTTCTAACATACAAGAAAAAATGGCTGATCGCATCTTATCATTACGTACTGTGGTCGGTAAATTTGCTTTAACAACAGCTAGCTTTTTCTGTGGTGCTTCCCTTGGGCTTGAGGGACCTATGATTTTTATTAGTACAGCCATTACATACACACTATCAAAGACTAAAATCCAGCTCTTTAGAGAAAAAGCCACTCAACGCTTACTGATTGTAACTGGTGGAGCTGTTGGGATCGCTGTTGCATTCAATACCCCATTAAGCGCGATTGCCTTTGTGATTGAGGAACATCATCACACATTAACTCGAAAATTAGGATATATTCTGATCCCACCGATTATTATCAGCACCATCGTCTGTGATTTTTTCATTGAGCGTACGCAGTATTTTAGTGCTACCACCAGTGGATTTCAGTTGAATGATTGGGTAATACTTCCTTTTATCGCTATTATCGGCGGGTTGCTGGGTGGTTTATTTTCACGCTTACTATTTCATGGAATTCATTATTGCTCACACCTGAAAAAACGCAAACAACGTATCTTATTTGCTGCATTTTGTGGTTTATGTGTTGCAGGAATCGGATTCCTTTCGAGTGGCAATACTTATGGAACAGGCTTTTTTGAAGCTGATAAGCTTATTGTCGGGCAGGGTTACCTTGCCCCCAGCTTTAGCCTGCTAAAAGCACTCTCCACACTTTTATCTTACATCAGCGGTATACCAGGTGGTATCCTCTCCCCTTCACTAACCATTGGAGCTGGATTTGGCAATCAAGTTAGCTTACTATTCCCACACGCTAAGCATAATATTGTAGTTATCTTAAGTATGCTCTCTTATTTCACTGGTGTCCTTCAAAACCCCATGACTTGCCTATTGATTATCCTAGAAATGACAGGACGTAATGACTTACTTGTACCCATGATGGCCAGTAGTTGGATTGCAAAATTTGCCTCAACACTTATTTTTAAAGATCCGATTTACCAGTCGCTTGCTAAGTTGTGTCATTTACGTTATCGAGCTTGAGTATGCCAACAGAAAAAAACTCTTTCTCACTTCCATTGACCATTGCTATTTCTTCACGTGCCTTATTTGATCTTGATAAAAGCAACCAACTATTCGAGCAAAAAGGTGTTGACGCTTACGCAGATTATCAAATTAACCATGAAGAAGACCTACTAAAACCTGGTGTTGCGTTTAACCTCGTTAAAAAATTATTAGCACTCAACCAAGAAAAAAACTTAGTAGAAGTTATTTTACTGTCGCGCAATAGTCCTGACACTAGCTTAAGAGTTCGCAATAGCACGCAGTACCACAAACTTAAGATTGAACGCGCTATTTTCACAAATGGTGAAAGTCCCTATCGCTACATCTCTGCATTTGGGATTGACTTGTTCTTATCTGCAAATATAGATGATGTTAAACACGCCTTACAAGAACAGTGCGCAGCAGCAACCATTTACACCCCCGCTACTGAAAATAGCAAGCTTAATACACAGCAATTGCGTATTGCATTTGACGGTGATGCTGTCTTATTCTCCGATGAATCTGAATCAATCTATAAGCAACAGGGCTTGACTGCCTTTGTTGATAATGAACAAGCATCAGCGGATCAACCACTCTCACCTGGACCTTTTAAAAATTTTATGTCGGCCTTGCATCAACTACAGCAAATTGTGCGCAGCAATCAATCTTATCCTATTCGTACAGCACTAGTGACAGCTCGCTCCTTTACTACACATGAACGTGTAGTACGAACGCTACGCAGTTGGGGAGTTCGTATCGATGAAGCCTTGTTTTTAGGTGGCCTGGAGAAAGGAAAATTTTTACAGGCATTCGGTGCAGATATTTACTTTGATGATCAGCACATCCACTGCCAATCGGCAGCGCAACATGTTGCAACGGGGCATGTACCTCACGGAGTTTGCAATGAAAACTGAAAATTCTTGACTTTTTATTTTCAACAATATTTTTTTGAAATTATAAGGGACTTGCTCCCTCTTCATGTCCAGTGCAAATCATACCACCACCCAAGCAGACCTGCTTATCATAAAAAACTACAAACTGCCCTGGTGTTACAGCCCACATAGGTTTTTCAAAGTAAACGCAATACGTATCACCATCCTTTTTTAATTCGATCGTGCAAGGCTGGTCGGTCTGACGGTAACGTATTTTAGCCGTGCATGCCAATGCTTGCTTAGCAGGCAGTTCTCCAGAAATCCAGTGAAGTTGAGAACAGCGTAAACTACTACTGTATAGGGCTGGGTCATCAGCTTGCCCAACAATTAAGCTTTGTGTTGCAGTGTCCTTTCCAACAACATACCAGGCACCCTGCTTGATATTCCGTTGACCACCTATACCTAGACCCTTACGCTGCCCAATTGTATGAAAAATTAAACCACGATGCTGACCAATCACTTTCCCATCCGTTGTCTTGATCTCACCTGGCTTAGCTAATAGATAATGCTTCAGAAAGGCATTAAATTGCTTGGGTTCGATAAAACAAATACCAGTACTATCCCGTTTATCATGATTGGGAAGCCCGATACGTTTTGCCAAAGCGCGTACCTGTGATTTATGCATCTCACCTAAAGGAAATAAGCTACTACTTAGCTGCCGTTGGTTAAGACCGTGTAAGAAATAACTTTGGTCTTTTGTTGTATCCATACCACGGTATAGAAGAATTGGGCTATCAACCTGATAGCTGCGCGTAACGTAATGCCCTGTGGCAATATAAGGAACTCCCTGTTCATTAGCATAATCCAAGAAAGCCTTAAATTTAATTTCATTATTACAGAGCACATCAGGATTAGGCGTATAGCCCCGTGCATAGCTCTCAAGGAAATAACGAAAGACATGTTTCCAATAAGCTTCCGAAAAATCAACAGTGCGTAAAGGTATCGCTAATTGATCACAGACA
This sequence comes from Gammaproteobacteria bacterium, assembly GCA_003354005.1. Taxonomy (GTDB): domain Bacteria; phylum Pseudomonadota; class Gammaproteobacteria; order PIWD01; family PIWD01; genus PIWD01. Next base: position 35,604 of record PIWD01000002.1, read on the forward strand.
GCCCGAGCAAAACTTAAATCTGCACTAGCGGTACAACTGGAGTCACCATCTGAGTGCCAGTTTTGCATAAAAACAGCCTGCACCTGCCAACCTTGCTCCTGCAAAAGCCAAGCAGCAACAGAAGAATCCACGCCACCCGACATGCCCAGCATCACACGCCCAGGCTTGGGTAAGGCCAATTTCGACACGCCTAACTAAGTTTCATGCTAAATTTAATATATCATCTTTAATCATAATTCCCATCTACAAAACCATAATTTCCACTGCAACATTATTCAGAGTCTCAGTGGCAATCTTTTCCTCAATTAATGTAGCCGCATCCTTATTACTCTCAATTTCCCTCATGGCAAAATTACAATCAGTCGTTGTTAGTCTAGATTTCTTTGACAACCCACGCAGATTTAAAGAGAGAGAAAGAACAAAACCAATCGCTGTAAGAAATATGCCACTCAAAGTAAAACCACCCACCAAGGCTAAAGAAGCAAAACCACCAGCATTGAGTGCTAACACAGCAAAAACTATAAGAGCCACAGCGATTGTTTTAGGATCAGCATACTTATACCAGTTCTTGAAACGAGTAACGCTCTTAGTGCTGCCATAGTTCCCAAAGCTAATTGCATACACCAGCAAATTACATATATCCTTACCCCAAAAAAACAATCCCAGTAATACTTGGGTGACGGGCTGAACATATAGCAGGATATTACCAACTTGACCCACAAAAGATAGTGCAAAAAAGATGACACTCCAATACATGCCAAGTCCACCATTCACTGAAGGATAGGTTGCAGCATTTCCTAATATTGACAGTGAGACAGAAATAAGTATTGCAATGATGTACGGCAGGTATTTTTTTATCTTTTCAGAAGTGCCACCCTCACACTTTAAGTCGCTAAATTTTAACTTGCTAATCGTATCATAAGAAAACGAGTAGTAACAGAGCCACAAAGCAGCACTAATAGGCCAAACCAAAACACCTAATGAAGCTGCTGATATTGCAACCATAAGATACGCATTGAGTGATGCATAGCATGTCGAAATGATAACGCCAACTGCAGACTGAAATGATATCCCAGCAAAAAATATCTTATCCCAATTCCAATTTTCATCCTCCTCCACAAAATTAATTCTATATATACTAAGAAGTAAGCTATAGACAATTCTAAAGAGCATCGATAAAAAAAATGTCGCCAGAATGGCTCCCGCTACATAAATTAAGGGCCAGTTCACAATACCTAACCATGGCACGTTTATGATACCAAATTGAAGCACCATAGACATAAAAATAGGTGCTACATTTAAGATCCCCATCCAAGCATAATGCAAACCAATCGTAGCACCTCCCGTTACGATAAAGGCACAGAGAAAAGCACCAAGCTTCACATAAGATTCCCTGCCAAGAAAATTTAAATACATCAGAAAAGGAGTAAGTGCATCCATGTTGACTTTATAGAACAAAAATGAGTTAGCGACTAGCGTAGATCCTGCTGAAGCAATAGCTATAATAACTATAGCTGTCGATGATAAACCTATACCTACCAAACCCGATGTTAAAGAGATAAAACCCAAAAAAGCAAAACCTATAGTTGTCGCCTCAGCAAGTATCCAGCAAACAAAACGGATAAGATTACGCTTTTTGGTGTGGATCTTAAAGGTATTTCTCTCTACCGCAATTTTGATACTTTCTTGATCTTGTTTCTCTATATTAGCTCCTACTTCCCCCAAAATTCTTTTCATATCAAATCCATACCCACTAGCACTCAAATAGACCACTACCTCACTTTCAAATTCATCCAATGCACCAACAACGATATCTTTATACATACGGGGAAGATCATTTTTATACTTATTACTGTTTTTGTAGGCTAGCTTGAAGCTTGCTAGAATATAGACTAGTCCATGTGCGTTCCTTTTATTTGTAACTGATGTACTATCTGTATCTGGCATACTACACTTAATCAGAAAAGCCTCACTCCATGTATATCTATAATCTTTAACTACATCAGTTTTGCCCGTACTAGATCCACTCGCAAGAAATATTCTCAGCACATTCCTAAAGGAACGGGCTAAAGGAGAATCAAAGTCCACCCCCATAGAATCCAACATCTTTCTTGCATCTACCTTCTGTTCATCATCCTGCATCTCACCTTTTAGACTATGTAAATTACATAAAGACTTTGATCTGACCATACCTCTACCACTGGATATCATCATACACCTCACTGGTTTATATTAAAAAAATTACTTGGGTATTCTATATAATCTTCTGGAAGAAATAAAGTGGAAAAACCAAACTACTTTTGACTTAATTGATTGGTTACATTGGCTAATGCACGATATATGTCAGCAAGGACTGGGTTATTATGCTGCAAATAGTTGATATGTTTTGCGACTAATTCGGTATCACCGCGTGCAATTGGACCTGTTAATGCCTTCGAGGGTTCTATGTTAATGGCGTTATGAACACTTTTTTCTGACAAGACTTCCAACATTGCTAAGGCTTGCTGGGCTTCGATACCACATGACTGCAGCAAGCCCTGCCCAATGTCAATTAGGCTGATTAAGAAATTGCTGGCAAATACCAAGGCGATGTGGTATTGCAATTTATGTTCACATGCAATGGGCAGAATATGTGCTGCCAGGCTTTTTAAGCATGTTGATAGGCGATCACAAGCACACACATCACCTTCAATTGTAAAGTAAATACTAGAAAGCGAGGCTGGCCACTGAAAGTTGTGGGTTATACTTAGGACTGGATGCAAGCTAGCAAGGTAGACATTACTTTTGCGCAATACTGCTAGACAATTGGCTGGCAATGCACCACTGCAATGAAAGACAACACTATGTTGCTTCAAGACAGTAAGTCGTGCTAATTGTTTGGCCACTGCAGTAATATGATCATCTGGTACGCTGATCATATAAAAATCAGCAGGTGGTAAGTCAGTTAAACTTTTGCAAACCGTACCCTGCGCGATGTAATCGCGAGCCTGTTGTGCAAGTTCTTGGTTACGATCAAAAAGACCCACGACTTGCAAGATCTTGCGCTCGGACCATAAATATCCCAGTGCACGCCCCACACGTCCTGTTCCAATGATATTGATGCGCTTCATAACTATGCATCCAATTTCAGTGCTATGTTATCAATTAGGCGCAGCTGATCAACATAGACAGCCGCTAATATCCGCAATGGCAGGTGAATCACGCCATTAAATGCTGCTAAATTGTCTGCTGCTCGAATTGCAACATAATCTACCTGTAGGCCTGTCTTCTCAAGTTGTTTTTTTGCTTGCCATTCGAGAACATCAGGGTTCAATTCCTGTGATGCTTGTCTTTCACGGATATCATCTGTTAAATTACGCAAGGTTTTGGGCAAGGCTAAGGCACGCTGCCGTTGCGCTGTATCGAGGTAACGGTTGCGTGAACTCAAGGCCAAGCCATCACTGTCACGCACAGTGCTTCCAGCAACGATATTCACGGGGAAATTGAGGTCTTTTACCATGCAGCGAATCAGCTGTAGTTGCTGGTAGTCTTTCTCACCAAATACTGCTACCTGTGCTTGCACTAAATTAAGTAGTTTTGCAACAATCGTCAATACACCCGTAAAATGACCAGGCCTACTCTCACCTTCCAAGCTTTGGGCTAAGTCATTTCCCCTAACGTGTGTACATGTTTCCATAGGATTTGGATATAGTATTTCGCTCTCTGGCGCAAACACAGCAGCAACTTGACGTTGTTTGAGTTGCTCAATATCCTGATCAAATGAACATGGGTAACTCTGATAATCCTCATCTGAGCCAAATTGTAAGGGATTGAGAAAAATGCTGACAATAACGCAATCCGCAGCCTTTTTGGCCAATTCAACCAGATGAAAATGCCCAGCATGCAAGCAACCCATAGTTGGAACTAAGGCAATTCGTTTTCCTCTTTGCCCCTCATATTCACGCCAAGTGCGCAAGCTAGTTATGTCTCTCAGTAAGGTTGTCATTTTTATAAAAAACTATGTTCCTCAGAGGGGAATTGCCCTTCTTTAACTGCCTTTGCATAAGCTTGGAAAGCTTGTTGAATGCTACCACCTGACTCTAGTAGAAAATTCTTGGTAAAACGCAGTGATAAATGTGGGGTAAGCCCTAACAGGTCATAAGTCACTAAAATTTGTCCATCACAAGCTACTCCTGACCCTATGCCAATCACTGGAATCCGTAACTGCTGACAAATCTCTTGTGCCAATGGCGCAGGCACACACTCCAAGATACACAGCTTTGCACCAGCTTGTTCTAACGCCTTGGCATCTCGTTTCAGTTGTTCAGCACCTTCTACGTCTCGCCCCTGCACACGTACCCCCCCTTGGACACTCGAAAATTGCATGCCAAGTCCAATATGGGAACATACTGCAATGCCACAAGCTGTAAGTTCCGCGACAATAGGTGCGAAATGTTCCCCACCCTCAATCTTGAGCATATTTGCACCAGCCTTAATAAGCTGCTCAGCATTAAGGAATGCGCGCTCACGGGTCGCTGCTGCCATAAAAGGCATATCGGTCATCAACAAAGCATGGCTATTATGACTGGACACGCAACGCGTATGGTAGGCAAGGCTATCTACACTCACATTTAAGGTATTTTGATTACCTTGAATTGCCATACCCAGTGAATCACCTACCAGTAATACCTCAATACCAGCCTCATTCAAGTAATAAGAAAAACTAGCATCATAAGCTGTCAAGGCCGTTATTTTCTCACCCTTATCCTTTTTACTTTGTAACATTAACCAATTTATTTGTTTGGCCATCGTAATATTCCTCCACTATTAATTAGCACGTACAGCCCCCATGCCCTTAGTCTAGTTTAATTCACGACATATTTCCAGGATATCCTACAAAAATACTACTACACAGGCTAGTATTTTACTTCAAAATACATTAGACTCACTGCACATTTGAAACAGTAGGCTTTGACCATGAAAAAACTGATAGCGTGCCTTGCACTGATCATAAGTTTAAGTGTGCAACCCTCACTCAGCTATGCCATCCAGAAAGCTTTGCCCTCAGGAATCCACAGTGTTATTGAGCGCAGTTCGGCTGCCGTCGTTCACATTGCGGTACAGCACCCACTTTATGGTTATAATCATGAGCAGATTCCTGGTTATAGCAAATTTGGCTCTGGGGTTATTGTTGACGCAAAAGAAGGTTTTATTCTGACGAATGCGCATGTGGTTGATCATGCTAAAAATATTATCGTAACTCTAAAAGATGGTCGCAATAAATTGGCGCAACTGATCGGTCGTGACCTAAGAACTGATGTTGCCGTCTTAAAAATCCACGCCAAACATTTAACAGCTATACCGATCGGTGATTCCAATAAAGTTAAGATTGGCGACTGGGTCGCTGCTATTGGCAGTCCATTCGGCCTGACTCAGACGGTGACCTCTGGCATGGTTAGTGCCCTACACCGTTATATTGGATTAGAGGGTGATGAAGATTTTATTCAAACCGACGCATCTATTAACCCTGGTAATTCTGGTGGAGCCTTAATCAATTCCAGCGGCAAGCTAATCGGGATAAACACAGCCATTATCGGGCCACCAGGCAGTAGAGGTGGCAGTGTTGGCATCGGTTTGACAATTCCGAGCAACCTCGCTAAGGCCATTATGTCGCAATTCATTCGTTATGGTGATATTAAACGCTCTCATCTTGGCACACATATTCAAGATTTGACTACTGAATTAGCTGCAATACTGCATCATACCAGCAAAGACGGAGTCCTCGTTACGCGTGTTGACCCGTATTCTTCCGCTGCTAAAGCTGGTATCCAGGCAGAGGATATTATCCTGTCTATCGATCATCAGCCCATTATCAATGCCAATCAATTAAGTGCGATCGTGAGCGTGATTCGCGCGGGTCGTAAGGTGCCTCTAACGCTATTGAGGCAAGGCAAGGTTAAGACCTTAACAGTTGAGATACGAGCAAAAGATATAGCTCACACGCAATCCGTTTCCTATAATCTGCTAAATGGTGTTGACTTTCATGCAATCAAACAATTCAATGCACAAGAGGGCTATATTACGGGAATTGCCATTTTAGGCTTACAGCCCAATAGCATTGCTTGGCTGGCTGGTTTACGACCTGGTGACATTATTTTGTCTGCAAATAAACAGGCGACCTCCAATATCGATCTTTTGTTATCTATTGTGCACCGTTCACCCTCTGTACTGCTGAAGATATACCGTGGAAGCAACATTTTATTTCTTGTATTAACACAATAAAGTTGATAAAAAATGTTAAAAAAACGCACTCCGCGCTCTTATAAACTTAGCATATTTAGCCTAACGATGATCACAGTTGTATCTGTTGATAGTCTGCGTAACTTACCTGCAACAGCATTGTTTGGCAGTCATTTGATTTTTTTCTTTTCATTGGCAACGCTACTATTTTTGCTGCCCACCGCCCTTATTTCTGCAGAGCTAGCCTCAATTTTCCCAGATGAAAGTGGTATTTATATTTGGGTAAAAACAGCTTTCAATTACAAACTTGGTGTAATCGCAATTTGGTTACAATGGATTGAGAATGTAATTTGGTATCCTACTATTCTAGCTTTTGTTGCTGGCTCACTCGCCTATCTTATTGACCCAGCATTAGCTCAAAGTAAATTATTTCTTACCATCACAATCTTAGTCTGTTTTTGGTTGACAACCCTCATCAATTACTTTGGCATACAATCTTCTGCCTGGTTTAGTAATTTTTGTAGCATTGCTGGCATGATTCTCCCTATGCTATTTATCATTGGTTTAGGTATCATTTGGCTTATCAATGGGCATCCCTCACAAGTAGCATTTACAAAACAAACTATGCTACCACACCATGAACACTGGTCATCCTTAACGGCGGTCATCTTATCTTTTTGTGGTATGGAAATTGCAACGGTTCATGCACATAACACCAGGACACCCCAGCGTTCTTTCCCAATCGCGCTGGCTTACGCCACTGCCATCATCGTATCAACCCTCTTACTAGGTGGCCTTACAATTGCCGTCGTCCTACCAGCTCATCAAATTAACCTAGTAGCTGGCATTATGCAAACCTTCGATCTATTTTTTAGAGCTTACCATTTGCAATATTTATTACCTATAACAGCTCTAAGCCTGGTGATTGGTGGTATGGGAGGTGTCAGCAACTGGACTATAGCCCCACTTGCTGGTCTTGCCATTGCATCTAAGGAGGGGAGGTTGCCCCAATGGATACACAAGGAAAATCGCTACGGTGCACCAGCCAAAGCCCTGATTGTGCAGGCGATACTAGTATCACTACTATCAACGATCTTCCTAATATTCCCAACTATCAATGAATCCTATTGGTTACTAACTGCACTGGCTGTGCAGCTCTATATGCTGATGTACATACTGATGTTTGTGGCAGCCATAAAGTTACGTCGTCAACAACGCAGTAAAACAAGACCAGTTTTCCGTATCCCAGGAGGGCTATCCATGCTATACTTGGTCGTTGGATTAGGTATGATTGGCAGTATAATTACACTGATTGTCAGTTTTATCCCGCCAATTGAGCTTGCACCACATGAATGGCGTATTTACCTTACTTCTCTGTCGGTTGGTTTAGTTGGCTTAACCTGTATTCCTTTACTTGCTATTCGTAGAACTAAGACATGAATCCATTAATAGACATTATATCGGTTGTTTTATTTTTTGCTGCCTACAAATTATACAATATTTTTGTTGCAACATTTGTTGCGATTGTTGTAACGCTTATACAGACAGCTTGGCAATGGTTTAAGCATCACCGTTTAAACTGGATGCACATCTCTACGCTTCTGTTGGTCATCATCGCGGGTGGTACAACTCTTATTTTGCACGATGCACTTTATATTAAGCTGAAACTAACCTTAGTTTATTGGATTTTTGCAATAGTGTGTTTCATAAGCCAGATACTTAATAAGCCCCTGATAAAAAAAATAATGTGTGGAAAAGTCGATTTACCACATACTGTTTGGATGCGACTTAACTTAGCTTGGGCTGCTTTCTTTTCAACATTCGGAACTCTTAATTTATGGATTGCATATCACTGTTCGACACATAGCTGGGTGATGTTTAAATTATACGGTACGTTAGGGAGCATGTTATTATTCGGGTTGCTACAATCGGTTTACATCTTTCCCTATATTAGGCAAGAGACGAAAAATGAAACATGACATCCCAACTAATAAATTTACCCTTGATAAGCAAGGGATAAGAAAGACTTATTTGACCAGCTAATTCTTAGTTGTGGCTTGTTTGTTCCCAAAAATTAATGTATTATTAGACCGCTAGTGGGTTGTGTTAGCGGGAATATCTGTTGGCTGTTCGCTTTATTGAACTAAATCGGTTATTGGTCACGGAAGATTTTGTTGTGTGAGTTTTGTTATCGATGACGGATATTATACCAATTATTCTTTCTGGAGGAACTGGGTCTCGTTTGTGGCCAGTTTCTCGTGCGTTTCATCCCAAACCATTTATTCGTTTAGCAGATGGGCAGAGCCTGTTACAGAAGGCTTATCAACGAGCTGTCGGCTTGCCTGGTGTTGAGACATTATTCATTGTGACGAACCGTGAACTTCTTTTTAAAACAAAAGACGAATGTTGTTTGATCAATGAGCCGAAGCAAGAACCGCCTGCAATGCGGTTTATTCTTGAGCCTTTTAGACGTAATACGGCTGCTGCTATTGCTTCTGCAAGTTTACATGCCTCCGAGGTGTATGGTGACCAGGCTATGTTACTAATCTTAACAGCAGATCACTTGATCACAGACCTTGTCGCATTTTATGCGGCAATTGTGAAAGCGGTTGCGTTGGCTCAATTGGGTAAATTGGTGACTTTTGGTATTGAGCCTAATACACCTGAGACTGGGTATGGGTATATTGAAGCTGATGGGCATTGTGTGAAACGCTTTATTGAAAAGCCCTCATTGGAAAAAGCACGTGCCTACCTTGAAGCTGGTCATTTTTTCTGGAATTCTGGTATGTTTTGTTTTACAGCAGCCACAATATTGCGTGAAATGGAAGAGCATTGTCCCGCTATTCTTGATACGACTCGTCATTGTCTCACGCACTCAAGTGTAGCTGAGTCTAAGGATTTTTCTTTGCTTGAGCTTGATGCAAAGCATTTTGAAGCAGTGCCTGAACAGGCGATTGATTATGCTGTAATGGAACATTCTAAAAATGTTTCCGTTGTACCCTGTAAAATAGGCTGGCACGATATAGGGTCGTGGACGGCACTTAGCAAATTGACGCCTCAAGATCATAATCATAACCGTATCGATGGTGAGGTGTTATTACATGATACCAAGGGTTGCTTTATCAGAAGTGAGCGGCGTTTAGTGAGCACGATTGGGCTTAAGGATTTGGTAATTGTTGATACCTCCGATGTGCTATTTGTGGCTGATAAAGAACGGGCTTCAGAGGTTAAACATTTATTTAATAAACTTAAGCAGTCTGGTCATGAATCTTATAAATTGCATAGTACGGTATACCGTCCTTGGGGGACTTATACGGTTTTGGAGGAAGGCAAGGGGTTTAAGATTAAGCGTATTGAGGTCAAACCTGGTGCTAGTTTAAGTCTTCAAATGCATCATCATCGTAATGAACATTGGATTGTTGTCCATGGGATGGCTAAAGTAATTAACGGTCAGCAAGAATTACTGATTTCTGAGAACCAATCAACCTATATTCCTTCTGGTCATCGGCATCGACTTGAAAATCCTGGTGTCTTGAAACTTATTATAATTGAGGTTCAAAGCGGGGAATATTTAGGTGAAGATGACATCATACGATTTGAAGATGGTTACGGACGAGCCTAAGCATGTTAGTTGATATTTTAAAAGGGGCACAGTCATGAAGCGAGTTATCACATCCATGTTATGTAAGCTTATAAAGTACCTTGAGAGCTGTCTTTGCCATCATCCAAAATTACGTATGAAGGTACTTAAAGTGCTTCGTGCAATACCACCTCTTGATCACAGTTTGCGCACCATACTATATAAGCAAAGGTGGCAAGAAGCTTCACGAGAAATAACATTAATCGTGGAACGTCATTATAGTACAGAACAGGCTAATTCAAGATTGATTAAACACCAGCAAGACTGTGGTCAATCAATGATACAGCATTTAAGTGATCATACATGTACGGCAACACAAATTGGTTATGTTTATTATTGGGTCAACGATACCTTAAACTTCGATAAGCAGACTGGCATTCAACGTGTTTCTCGCGGGTTGGCTTGTGCACTTATTGAAGCGGGGATTAGGCTCATTGCTGTAAAATGGGATGAAGATCAAAAAAAATTGGCAAGAGCTAGTTATGCGGATCTTCAATTTTTCTCATGTTGGAATGGTCCAGATCCAAGTCTTTGGCATGATTGGATAGAACCTGTTGCTGCTGGGGTCACTAATTGGTTTTTTACAGCTGAGCTACCTTTGTCCATCAACCAGGTAGAGCGAAGCGAGTTACTGCATACCCTCCGTGGACTGGGGATGCAATGTGCCGCAATTTTTTATGACCTAATTCCCTGTAAAATTAAGTCACTTTTCACAGAGATTTTTGTTCAGAATTTCAAAGCCTTTATCACGAGTTTAGCTGACTACGATCTTGTCCTCCCTATCTCTTTGTATAGTCATAAGGATTTGATCGAATATTTACTAGCCAAGCAACCCCACATACAGCTTCTACAGCAGAAGATCCAAACGGTGACCTTGCCATCTGCCTTTAGCTCATTTCCACGTGTCACAAGCTATATACCAGCTACACAGCAAACCCTCTCTATACTCTGTGTCTGTACAGTTGAACCACACAAGAACCATGAGACGTTACTAAAAGCTTTTAAACAAATGTGTAAAAGCAGCAAGTTAGACATTCGATTAATCATAGTGGGGAATCCCTCTACTTTTACCATAACTTCTGAACGTATTCGAAGGTTGGTTGCAGAGGATAAGCATGTCGTTTGGGAAAGTTCAGTGGATGATAAGCAATTGCGCGCACACTACATCGCATGTGATTTTACCGTCTACCCTTCTATTGAGGAAGGATTTGGTTTGCCGATTGTTGAGAGCTTGTGGCATGCAAAACCCTGTATTTGCGCTGAATTTGGTGTTATGGGGGAACTCGCTCGAGAAGGTGGTTGCCTGACAGTTGATGTACGTGATGTTAAGAAACTAGCAAATAGCCTGCTTCAAATGGCTAGTGATTCAACATTACGGGCAAAACTTACATCTGAAGCAGTGGGACGCACATTTAAGAGCTGGAATGAATATGGCCAAGAAGTGGCAACCAAGCTTATACAAGCTACAAGAACACAAGGTGCGCCTAAAAGTTTGCCGATTAAGCAAACTGAACCTTCAGAAAGCTAAAAATAAGTAAAAAAATATTTATAACCTATACTTATACTTTTAACACAGAGTATAGGCATTGATATGCTTAAATCAATAATGGATTTTGTTAAAAGCATAAATTCCAATGTGCCAGGGCGCATGTCTGCTATGATGGATACTATATCATCTTTATGGAATCGTTTATTAAATTCTATTTTTAACAGAGGTGATACCCCTGATTCTACTGAAATGCAAACAATAGACATCACGCCAGCGGTTACGAGGGTATTTAATACTAAGGTGAATAGGGCAAAGGAAAAGTTGAAAATAGGTGGCCACATTAAATATATCAGTGATTATATTGGTGACACAATCTATTATCATATTCCAGCAGATAAAGCTGAGAAAGAGAAGTTTATAAAACTTATGCGTCTAGAGTGTTTATTAATTCGTAAGTATAATCGATTGGATAAGCAATTGAAGTCCATTAAGGCTAAAGGGTTTAGACCAGTTAGTCTGCTTGAGAGAAATCTACTTTTTAAGTACAAAGAACTTTCATTAAAAAATAAATCCTTGACGCAGCAATTGGTCAGGGGATATGCGTACAAGATACTACCTGATGTAGTAGAAAAAAATGAAAGAAAGTGTAAGTTATATAGAAGTGTCATAAGTGAAATTATGAAAGATATCAATGTTGTTTCTGTTGATGAGAATGTAGTTTGTGGTATTCGTTTGGAAGATATAAGAGAAATCCAGGAAGAATTGATAAACGCAGATGCTTCTGAGGTTACTTCTGATTTAATTGAGTATAGTACTCGCAATAGTCATCCCATAATACAAATTAATCGGCGTAATATACTACAGAAGGGTGATATAGAGAATCTGGAAAAAGAAATAGATACGAAAAAAGCAGCAATAGAAGAAAGAGAAGAATACAATAATTTGGTTTCGACTTCTTCACAGAAAAATATAGGAACTTTTAATCAGGATATTAAAAATCTTGAAAAAATTAATGAGAATATGCGTAGGCAGCTTGATAATATGCAGAGCAATAAGCAGCAACCAAGTAAAAATGCTAGACCAAGACGTTAACTACAGAAGTTTCTAGTGAAAAATCACCTGCTTACTCCAATATGTGAGAGATTTTCAGAACTAAATTATTAAAAATAATACTATCAAGGTTAAAATTGCTGGGGGGCATCTAGCTCAAAAAAATGTCGCTTTAATGTTTCTATATGATCTCGTAGCTGGCTTGCTTGTTCAAAATCAAGTTCTTTAGCAGCACGGTTCATTTGTTTTGTTAAGCTTGCAATACGTTCAGAAAACTCGGTTGGAGATAATCTTGCGTCTGCCCCACCCGACTCTAGGCTGGGTTCTTTTACTTTTAAGGTAGTTGGTCTGGCTAATGCCATCACATCGTGTACCACCTTAACGATACCTCTAGGAGTAATTCCATATTCGCGGTTAAATTCATTTTGAATTTTTCTCCTTCTTTCGGTTTCGCTCACGGCATAGGCGATGGCATCAGTTATTTTATCAGCATATAAGATTGCTTTACCATCAATATGACGTGCTGCACGCCCTATAGTCTGCACAAGAGAGGATTTTGAGCGTAAAAACCCTTGTTTGTCAGCATCTAAAATTGCAACTAAGGAAACTTCTGGAAGATCAAGTCCTTCACGCAGTAAGTTAATACCGACGATGACATCATATTCTCCTAGACGCAGTTGACGAAGGATTTCAATTCGTTCAACGGTATCAACATCAGCATGTAAATAACGCACACGCACACCGTGGCTAGCTAGGTATTCTGTCAAATCTTCACTCATGCGTTTGGTTAAGGTGGTGACCAAGACACGTTGCCGTTTTTTAGTACGCTGTGCGATTTCGGAAAGTAGATCATCGACTTGATCAGCGATGGGTCTAATTTCAACCTGAGGGTCTAAGAGTCCTGTAGGACGTACTATGAGTTCAACAATTTGTTCAGCCTGTTTAAGTTCATAAGGGCCAGGTGTTGCCGAAACATATATTTTTTGTAGTGGAACTGCTTCAATTTCATCAAACCGAAGCGGCCGGTTATCAAGAGCTGAAGGTAGGCGAAATCCATATTCCACGAGATTCTCTTTACGCGAGCGATCACCGCGATACATTGCACCTAGTTGGGGTATGGTCACGTGGGATTCATCGATAATCCATAGGGCATCATTATGGAAGTAATCTAGTAATGTTGGTGGTGGCTCTCCAGCTTGACGACCAGATAAATAGCGTGAGTAATTTTCAATACCGTTGCAGTAGCCCATTTCATTGATCATTTCAATATCAAAATATGTACGCTCCTCCAGTCGCTGAGCTTCAACTAAGCGACCAGATTCGCGCAAGACGGTGAGTCGCTGTTTCAACTCAATTTTAATCAGCTCAATTGATTGTAATAAACGTTCACGTGATGTTGCATAATGAGTTTTAGGATAAATCGTGACTTGCTCAAGTTCTTCTATTAGTGCACCCGTTAAGGGGTCAAAGTAGCGGATGCACTCAATTTCATCCCCAAATAATTCAATACGAATTGCATGTTTACTAGATTCGGCTGGATAAATATCGATGACATCACCCGTCACTCGATAAGTTGCACGACATAATTCAGTCTGATTACGCTTGTACTGCAGGGCAACTAAGCGATGCAATACACGTCGTCGGTCGATATGTTCTCCACACTTAAGATGTAGGAGCATATCAAGATAGGAACTTGGATCTCCTAAGCCATAAATTGCTGAGACCGTCGTGACAATAATAACATCGCGACGTTGCATCAGGTATTTAGTCGCTGATAATCGCATTTGTTCAATATGTTCATTGATGGCCGCATCTTTGGAAATATAATTGTCTGTTGAGACAACATAGACTTCTGGCTGGTAGTAATCGTAGTAGGAGACAAAATAACCCACAGCATTATCAGGAAATAATGTATATAATTCACCGTATAGTTGTGCAGCAAGTGTTTTATTAGGAGCGATCACTAATGCTGGGCGTTGTAGTTTGGCAATTACGTGAGCTATGGTGAACGTTTTACCTGAGCCAGTCACACCTAACAGTGTCTGCTTGTCCATACCTGCATTGATGCCAACTGCTAATTTATTAATGGCCTGCAATTGTTGACCCTTTGGACTAAGGTCGCTTTTGATCTTAAATATAGGGCTTAGTTTTTCGTTCATTTCAAATGCTCAAGCTATTGGACATTCCATTGTATCTCATCTATACTACTAATCAACACGGATGCTACCCATCAGTATATTTGCATAGCATTTAATATAGATTGGATCATTCAATACACAATTGAATTGCAAGGAGCATAAAAATGTCAATGAAGCAACCACATATTCTATCTCCGAAAATTGTATTAGCCCTACTTGGTCTCATATTTTCACTTGCCTGCCATGCTGGCATACACGTGATTCCCAGTGAGCTTGAATTTTCGTCACAGTCCTTAAAAAAAGATGTGCTAGTGATCAATGAGGGCGATAAGACGGCTTATGTGGCCGTAACCCCTTATATTATGCAGAACCCAGGGCGTAAAAGTGAAAAGAAGGTCTATCAACCAGACCCTGGTCAATCTGGAATGCTTGTTACCCCAACGCGACTGATTATTCCACCCCATCAACAGCGCTATGTACGACTTTTGATGATAAAACCATTGGACGATACCGAACGTATTTATCGTGTTAACTTTATTCCACAATCAGGCAAGCTAATACCTGGGCCACTCAGACCAAAAACAGGCAAACCAGCTTTGGGGATTCATGTGATCACAGGCTATGGTATATTGGTGACCAGTCGACCAGGACAATTAAAACCAAAGCTTAGCGTAAAACGCAAGGGGCATAAATTGACTGTCAAAAATATAGGAAACACAAGCCTAATACTTAAAGGCGGTCAGCAATGTGCTAGTAATAAGAAGTGCTTTAAACTGCCATATAAACGACTGTACGCTGGCAATACATGGTTGGGGAAGGTGCCTTATACCACCCCAGTGACAGTTAAGGCTAGGGTGAGCACAGATATCATCTCTTATTCTACGGAGTAAATCTGTGAATTGGGCGTGCTATTTAAAGGTTACCTATCCAATCACAATCAAAATTATTTTATGGTTTGCGATTTGCTTGGGTCTAGGTGTTGTGGTATTTCAGCAGCCCTGCTTAGCAAAGTACAAGCTGTTCACCGTATCTGATGCACCACCAGAGGGGTTTCATCAACCAAAAAAACTGACGACCTTTATTGATATTTATTATAGCAAGCATTACTTGGGATACTTTAAGGCTGATATCACATCCACTGGTTTACACTTCCTTCATCCCGATAAAATTCTACAGCAACTTAAGAAGATTACTAAACTCACAAAAAAAGCAGTCTTAAAAAAGATCCTTTCTAAACCGCTAGCCTTAAACCTGCATATGTCTTGCCAGCAGCTTATTCGCCCCCCAGGTTGTGGACGCATAACACCAGATATCCTGGGGCTTATCTATCATGAAAACCTGATGCGAGCAGACTTATTTATCAATGGAAATTACTTGCAACGCAAGGTAAAAAGAGCGGGATATATTCCTGACTCTACTAGTGGCTTATCGTATATCAACCGTTTGCGTGGCGTTATTCTAGGTAGCACAAGAAGCGACCAGCCTAATTATAATATTTCGACAAACAATACACTTGCTTTTAAAAATACTCGTCTTAATTTTTCACTAGAATTTGCCAATAATCTACTGAATAACCGTAATATTCGGCTGGGCAAATTGGATATTGAACGAGATCAACGCAAGCACTATTACGCAGTAGGTATCCTCAATACCTATTCTGATGCCTTTTTTTCAAACTTACATATCCTAGGCGGACAGTTTGGTAGTGGCGATCATGCGATCATTAACAAAGACGAGCTAAATGCGACACCCATTGAGTTATTTTTAAGTTTACCCAGCCAGGTCTCAATTTTTAAAAAAGGGGAGTTAATTTATAGCAAGCATCTGACAGAAGGACACCAGCGTATCAATACCGAAAACTTTCCCCAAGGCTCCTATACTGTTTTAATCAAAATTGAAGATATATACGGCAATCAACGAGAGACAGAGCACTACTTTATTAAGTCAACTTTACTACCTCCCCCAAAGATACCTCAATACCGTATAACAGCCGGTTACCTCATTGATGATGGGCATATTGATTCAAATGCCTTAATCCCGCTGCTGCCAATACCCATCTATCAATTACAGTACAAACGTCGTCTTACGCAAACGATGGGCTTAAAAAGTACACTGATTGCCCACAATAAAGCAGCTTACTTGACGATAGGGCCTATGCTACTCAAACCGAGTTATTTTTTAGAACCACATTTAGTCTTAGGCACACAAAACACACTAGGGATAGGTGAAGAATTTTCTTATTACACATCACGATTAGGTGTCAGCTTGACAAGTTTACATCTTTTTAATACAAAATATCACCTGCATCCAGTAGATAACTCTAACTTAGCAGAAGATAACTACAATATTTTCATCAATACTGACTATAATGTTGATTTAACGGTTAATTACCGACTTTCCGACTATAGTATAGTTCATCTTATCAGTTCGCTCTCCAAAACTTCTTTGAGCCAACGTAAGACCTATCGTAACAGCCTATCCTATCGCAGAACTTTACTAAAAAGTAGCAAGGCAAATGTCAATGTTAGGCTTTCTTTGAGCTACAGTGAAAATCATTATAATATACTTGCTGGGCTATCTCTCAACGTGAAAAAACCACATATTAGGCATGTACTCGACCTAAGTATGACTGCCAAAGAGAAAGCAGATGGCACCAATCATCTGTCTCCTGCTATTATGGGGCTTATCAATTATAATCAACGTGATGCCAATCACCATGGGTACACCTTAGTTACACAGGGAAGCATCAGTGATACACGTAGCAATCTAAATCTACAGTATGAACAAACAAATCGATTTATTTCATCACGTTCCAATCTTAATACCTCCTACAATGAGGACAAGAAAATCGGTCTGCAATACAATATCAACGCTGGTACCACTTTATCATGGGTACCACATTATTTTCATATGAGTGGGCATCCCTTTACAGGGAACTCTGGTATTATTGTAAATATCGAAACCCCTGAGCCAGATGCACTGTTCCATTTAATACGCAGGCATCATTCGGCAATATCCATCCATGGCAATCAACCCCTGTTCAAGCCACTGTCATCTTACCAGACCCACACTCTATATATTAGGAATGCATCTGACAGGTCTTATTTCATAAAAAATCCGTCTAAACAAATTACGCTGTACCCTGGGAACATACAATTGGTCAACTGGGAGGTCGTAGCAAAACATATTCTTATCGGCCAGCTTGTCAATCAGAAAGGCAAACCCATCATCCATGCTCATATAAAAGATGACCCCACAGCACATTATGCTAGTACAGACAAATATGGTTATTTTCAAATAGAAGTCGATCGGAAAACAAAATGGCTAGATGCAGATGATCATGGCAATATATGTAGATTGACCCTGCCTGCTTTTCCATGGAAAACAAGTTTTACTTATATAGGAGAAATTGTATGCGTACCACACGTCATTCACGATTAAAAGCACAACTACACCGTATTCCTCGTCGTATCAAAGCAATGCTATCTGGCCTGCTTATTATTGCTTGTTGTTATTCTGACAACACTGAAGCACATACAAACAGTAGCGAGGATATGTTAATCGATAACCTGCAAGACTTTAACTTTGGTATTGTTGTCCCCAATGGAAGTGACTTACAAGCCGATGATTATATCTGTATATATACCGAGAGTAAGAAGAAATATAAAATTACGATAACTGGACTGCATGACATAGGTTCTGCATTCTATCTTGCCAGCGGGGTCAATACCATTCAGTACTGGGTGAAATGGAACGATAACAAAAGTGGCTTTGAAGAAATGAAAGCATCCCATACTGAAAAATTCTCAAATGCAATTCATACCTTATCCTGCGCAGGCTCACCAAATGGTGACTTAGCCCAACTACGTATTTTGGTAAAAGATCAAAATTTAAGCTCCGCACCACCAGGTGTTTATAGTGATACCCTCACGATTTTACTAGAGCCATACAAAAGCTGATACTCCCAATATATGAAGATAGGGGCTTTACACTCATTTTTGGTAAAAACATACTAAATCATGCAAAAAAAATATTTGATACTATAATTAATTTCACACAACGTGACGCACCCTTTATTGATGGGGATGTATGCAGCATAACTTAATGTAATATGAGGTATTTATTATGCGAAAATTAAAACGAATCATAACTAGTCTACACATCGTGGCTTGTTTAGGCATTGCAGTACCGCTATCAACATACGCTGCAACACAGGGTTCCCTCGGCACAACTTCAACTGGTACAGTTGATATCACGCTTGAGATCCCGGCGCAAGTACGTATCACTGCGTTAAATGATATTGAGTTGACACCAACTGTACTAACAAGTGACGTAACTGGAAGTACGACAGCTTGCATTTACTCTGCTAGCACTGTCACATCAGGTGGATACCAGGTGACTGCAACCAGTGATAACAATGGTGGAGGTGGCTCATTCTTTGTCAAAGAACAGGGAGCAGGAACTGAAACCATAGAATATACCGCTACGTGGCATGACGGTGGATCTGCCAGTCCGTCTAGCATGACTGAAGGTAGCCCACTCACTGGACAAGAAAATGCTGATACGGTCAGCACTAATTGCTCAGGTACAGGTCCAAGCACTAATGCTACTTTTGAAATAAAGTTTCTATCAGCCGACTTGACTACAGCATCAGTTGCAACTTATGAAGACACTGTTACCTTAGTTGTTGCACCAACTTAACGTTGACACAGTACCTGCCCTTTGCCCATTATGGGCTTTGGACGAGTGCTGATTCAGCATCTGTGGCAGTTTGAAGGTGAAAGATGTCGAAAATACTAGAGTACTGCTCCTCATAGAAGTTAAGAAGATGTCTATCTCTGCTATCATGCTGTAAATATGTATTACAATTCTCTCCAAAATATTTATCATAACTATCTAGAAACTCCTGGCCAGAATCCCATAGCCCACGTTCTATAAGAGCTTTCATATACTCTGAATTTTCTCTTAAAGCTAGGAATATGCCATCCTGGCAACTAGTATCCACATAACATTCATACAGCACAGAGTATACGTCTAAGCAGCAAATATGCTCATCAATATTATCAACGAAGTCGGATGAAACTCTACTTTCATATTGTGCTACTTTTACTTTCATCACTTTTGATTCAGGAATTTTTGTAATTAGTAAAAGAGAAAAGAATAAACACATTACCTTCTCTCTACTATCGGCAGCAAAGGGAAATATACGCACTCTTACAGAGTAATCTTCAATGATATCATCTAAGCACTTCTTTATATCTTCTTCTAACTTCTTCTTATTCCGTTCATGAAAAATCTCATTATTTGCTATGTATCTTCCTATCCTCTCATTTACAGTGCCACTTATCACACCAATATGATTCATATTAGCTGTTACAGTGGCCAGTACGGATTGCCTGTCAACACTTTGTAAGATAAGCATCCTTCTCAGAAATGGTGTAATCAAAAGCATTGCAAATAAAATTACGATATTAGTACAATTAGCAAGAAAGACAGATACTAAGAACATAGCGCTCCCAATATTACTCAAGCTGTATGCGTATAATTGAATCCATGCAAATCCTCCATATATTTGATCTGGAGAAAGCAGTTTAATAAGAATAGGCAGAATAATAACAACAAAGGCGATAGTAATGCATATAGGAAGTAACATGGGAGGAAAAGCAATATATGGTAAAAGAATAACAATAACAGCATAACTGTAACCTGATAGGTATGGGAGAAATCCAATCAAGAAGCAACCAAAGAGGTTATTAGAAATGCGCGATATATCAATGATCTGCATCTCAAATCCGAAGATGCCATCAAAAAAGGCTCGGAATTTATCTAATTTTGATAGAAATCTATCCCCATAACTAATTCTATCATCTTCATAGCTACCAATGGAAATAACGGAAATAACGGAATCAGCGGAAATTGAACCATTAAACCACATAAAAAAATTGATTATCATCATTGGGAAATAAACAATTGAGGTACAAGCCTTTATAAGTAAGAACGGTACTCTAGTGATTGCGATATAATTCCTCATGTTAGATGCTAAAAAATCCCTTGTCCTTTTAGGCAACAAAAAAACTATTGCCAAACACGCTAACGCAGTCAGCGCACACTGAACCCAAATAAGAGCTGATGCAGACAAGCTAAGACCAATAAAACTTAGTGCAGCAACCCACGGAAAATAGATAGCAGAACCCACTACAATAAATGCAAGAGCTAAAATGGGAAAAAATATACAAGCAACAAAGGTACATTTTTCCTTCAATTTACTGAATTTCATATTATCAAACACCTCGCAGTTTTGCTATTCTACCACACCTATCAACTTATGTAAAAGTCTATCTGGTGATTCCTGTTGAATTGCTGTAAAGGAAGCTTCTTTACGCTACGGCTTGGCAAAAAATGCTATACTACGCATGTATTAATGTGGAGTTTTGCCGAAAATGCTTGAGGAAATAACGAGTAATACAGTCAACGAGATTTGTAAAAATAAGGAAAGGCAGCATCATAAATGGAAACAGTGGGGCAAGCAGGTTGTCAAGACTGAGTTGCAGTCTATTTCTGCCATGACGGCACATATCGACCAAAATTTCTCAAAGGCTATTGAGCTTATGTTAAACTGCCAAGGGCGTGTTATTGTAACAGGCATAGGTAAATCAGGTCATATTGCTAGAAAAATTGCCGCAACCCTAGCAAGTACTGGTTCACCTTCTTTCTTTATACACCCTGCTGAAGCATGCCACGGTGATCTAGGTATGATCGTTCAACAGGATATTCTACTTGCTATCTCTTATACGGGCGAGACCAGCGAGGTCTTGCAAATGATAACGGCTCTGCAACATAAACGAATACTCATTATCAGTTTAACTGGCAAACCACAATCAACCTTGGCTCAATTAGCGGATGCCAGTCTCTCTATTTCAGTTGAACGGGAGGCATGTGCACTGGGTCTAGCACCTACCGCTAGTACCACCGCATGTCTTGTGATGGGTGATGCTTTGGCCATGACTTTATTGCAAGCAAAGAATTTTACGGCCGATGATTTTTCACGCTCTCATCCTGGTGGTTCGCTAGGATGGCAGTTACGCTACCGAACTAATCAACTTATGCGCAAGACTGTGCCAACTGTCAATCAGGATACCTTAATTAAAGATGCTATTGTTGAGATGTCACTCAAAGGGATTGGCTTAACCTGCGTTGTCTGCCCCAAAAAACGCCTGGTTGGGGTTTTTACTGATGGTGATTTACGTCGTACACTCGATAAAGGTCTTGATATTAATACAATACATATTTCTGAAGTGGCAACGATGAACTGTAAAACAATTCATGTTACAATGCCAGCCAGCAAGGCACTGCATATGATGCAGGCGTACAAAATTAATGTTGTGATTGTTCTAAATACTGAACAGCAGCCCATTGGAACATTGCAGCTCTACGACTTATTAGAAGCAGGTGGTTATTGAGTATGGCAGGTGGTTATTGAGTATGATAGATCAAGCAATTATGGCAAAAGCAGCTCGCATCAAGTTATTAGTCTTTGATGTAGATGGTGTGTTGACCAATGGTCAGATAACTTTTTCTGAGCAACATGAAATCAAAAGTTTTCACGTACAAGATGGTACAGGTATCAGGTTAGTGCAAGAAACAGGCGTTCAGATTGCTGTCATCACAGGGCGCTACAGTCGTATCGTAGCAAAGCGTATGGATGAATTAGGTGTCCTTCACGTTCTACAGGCTCAAACTGATAAACTAAAAGCAATGCAGACGTTACAAAAAAATAAACTGGATGCAGAGGAAATTGCCTATGTTGGTGATGACCTGCTAGATTTATCCCTTATACAATATGTCGGTTTAGGTATTGCTGTTGCTAACGCTAGCGAGCTAATTAAACCATATGCTGACTGGATTACAACAAAACATGGTGGCGAAGGGGCTGCACGCGAAGTATGTGAACTCATTATGCGAGCCCAAGATACCTTAACACCCTTATGTCAACGTTACCTCGTCTAAACCGCAGTACACAGCACTCTAGATCAATTGTACAAGCTTTTTCGATTGATCCCATTCATTTCACATGTCTTGTGGTCTTATTTTCCCTTGCACTTGTCACAGGGTGGTTTGCATGGAGCATGAACTATAAGCAGTCCTTAGTCCCTTTAGGTGAAAAAACACCCAGCCAATGGGTAGAACAGCCGACTTATCTGTCAATCGACCAATCTCAGCACATATTGACCTACCTTCATGCAGATCATTTGAAGCATTATGATACGCCAGCGATGATGTTGTTTGACCACCCTCATTTTATTTCCCACAACGAAACAAACCAAACAACTTGGGAATTAACTGCTCAAGAAGGAAAAAGCCCACATCTATCAGAAACGATTTATTTTAAGGGGCACATTATCTTAAAAAAATTTATAAAAGAAAAAGAGCAATTTACCTTACACGCAGAACAATTAACATTCCATCCAAAACAAAAACTAATACACATTCAAACACCAGGTACTGTTTATTACAAAAGTGGTGCGGTGAAGTTTACAACATTCACAGCTAACCTTGAAAATAATACAGTAAAATTAGACAACGCGACAGATATCACATACCAGGCCATACAGAGATGAACCATATTTTAACTGCTACCCACCTCTATAAACAATATAAGAAACGTGATGTTGTTAAAAATGTTTCCTTTACCGTACATTCACAACAAATCATCGGCCTACTGGGTCCTAATGGTGCTGGTAAAACAACAAGCTTTCACATGCTTGCTGGCATTATTCCCTGTCAATCAGGACGTGTGAAACTTGATCATATCGATATTACCCACTACCCCATTCATCAACGCGCACGCTTGGGTATCACATACCTACCACAAGAAGTTTCTATTTTCCGAAAATTAAGTGTTGAGGAAAATATTATGGCAATCCTAGAACTTCAAAAAGAACTTTCGCGCCAACAACGACGTGATAAAATGGAAGCTCTGTTAGGTGAATTTCAATTACACGATGTACGTCATAATCTTGGGCTACACCTCTCAGGTGGTGAACGGCGTCGTGTCGAAATTGCACGCGCACTAGCTACTGAACCTAAATTTATTTTATTAGATGAACCATTTTCTGGCATTGACCCCATCGCTGTTATGGATATCAAACGCATCATCAATCATTTGAAAAAACGAGGCTTAGGCATACTCATTACAGATCACAATGTACGTGAGACACTGAGCATCTGCCAGCATGCCTATATTGTAAGTGAAGGTGTCGTTATCGCTGAAGGAACACCTAACAGTATTTTAAAACATCAACATGTTAAGCAGGTTTATCTAGGTGATACATTTGATCGTTGAGTGATATCTTCAATCTCCTAGTTTTTATCAAGCTCGCCGTAAGACCTCCTCGTTCAGGTGGAGGATGTAAGGCTTCCTGCTAGTCGAGCGTCTCTCATGATCTTCGGTATTTTGTTGACTATTCCACACTAAGCTGTTACAGTCTATTCCAGTGGCATGTCGTGTTAGCCTGTGGAGAGATGGCATTAGCTGATTCGATGAAGCAGGAATCTCTGGTAATGGACGACCAACAACCAGCTTAGTGATAGGAATCCCCTTTCTTTAGGGAGGGTAGGATGTCAAACCTAGGCTTTTTGACATCCTACCCTCCCTTCAATGCTGATGGATATACGTTACAGCACTAGTCAACTAACCGGTAAAATACTTCACCTTCAGAAATCATACCCATATGCTGACGCGCATATTCCTCGAGTGATTCACGATGGTGTTTTAAATCATCTAGCTTTTTGACGAGTTTATTATTTTTTTGATGCCACAAACTGTTAATAGCGAGTTGATGAGCAACATTATTCTGCAGCTTCTGTACTTGACGCACACCACCTTGACCCCACCACAATTTATATTGTAAAAAAAGCAGGAGTCCCAATAAAATAACCCACAAAAAGCGCAACTTCCCTATCCAGGTTATGGTTTATGATGTAAAGCAGAAAAGGCATCCCACCCTGGGTATATCACATCTTCTTGCAACTGGTCTATGATGTACAGCAAACGGTTATATTTAGCAATACGTTCACCACGACACATCGAACCTGTTTTGATTTGTCCAGCACAGGTTGCAACTGCTA
This sequence comes from Gammaproteobacteria bacterium, assembly GCA_003354005.1. GTDB lineage: Bacteria > Pseudomonadota > Gammaproteobacteria > PIWD01 > PIWD01 > PIWD01. The sequence continues at coordinate 60,268 of PIWD01000002.1, forward strand.
AATCTGCAATGGTAGTATCAGTAGTTTCACCAGAACGATGCGAAATAACTGTTGCATAATTTGATTGCTGTGCCATTGCAATGGTTGCAAGGGTTTCACTTAAGCTGCCAACCTGGTTGGGTTTAATTAGAATAGCATTAGCAATAGCATTGCCAATGCCCTGCTCCAACCATTCAACCTGGGTTGCAAATAAATCATCACCCACAAGCTGAATTTTATTACGTAAGGCTTTGCTTAATTGTTTCCATCCACGTATATCCTGCTCTGCCATGCCATCTTCAATCGAAATTAGTGGATAGCGCGCTGTAAGCTGTACGAGATAATCGACCATCTGATCGCTGTCTAATGTTTTACCTTCTATAAGATAAAGACCATCTTGATAAAATTCTGAAGCAGCCACATCAAGGGCTAATGCAACTTCTTCCCCAGGACGATATCCAGCTTTTTCAATCGCCTTCAGCATCCAATCAAGTGCAAGATGATGATTTGCTAGATTCAGAGAGAAACCACCTTCATCACCCACCGAAACATTGAATCCCTCGCTCAATAACAAGCTTCTTAAGGTTGCGAATATCTCGGCAGAACAACGTAAAGCTGTTGAAAAATCAGGTAGACCCACGGGCACAATCATAAATTCTTGTATGCTTAAGTTATTGCTAGCATGCACACCACCATTGATAATGTTAATTAATGGTACAGGCACCTGAAAGTTTTTTTGATCCTTTGCCAAGTAACGGTAAAGTGGCTCTCTACGCTCATTAGCTGTTGCATGCGCCACAGCCAGTGAAACAGCTAATATTGCATTGGCACCCAATACATGTTTGTCTGCACTGCCATCTAGCTCTAACATAAGTTTATCGATATTCTTCTGGTCATTTGATGTACGACCCACTAGCAGGTCTTGTAAATTTTGATCAATATACTGTACTGCCCGCAGAACTCCTTTGCCTGCGAAACGCTGTTGATCACCGTCACGTAATTCACAGGCTTCACGTGAACCAACGGAAGCACCAGAAGGTACAGAGGCCTGTCCGATTGCACCAGATTTTAAACGTACTTCCGCCAGTAGTGTGGGACAACCGCGTGAATCTAATATTTCTAAGCCGTGGATGCTAACAATATTGGTCATAATTTAATGAGCCTCGTGTGTACCATAAAACCCCTTCCTTGCATTCTCATTTAGACAAATTTTCTGTTATGTTGCAAGATATAGTTTGCTTCACACACTGATCCAGGATTTTAATGGTTTTCAGCAATGCCTCCATTTTATCCAAGGGCCAACTATTTGGCCCATCACTAAGTGCTTCATCTGGATTGGGGTGCGTTTCTATAAATAAACCTGAAATACCGACTGCAACTGCTGCACGTGCTAATATCGGCACAAACTGACGTTCTCCACCCGAGACATTGCCTCGCCCACCAGGGAGCTGAACGGAATGGGTTGCATCGAAGACAACTGGGCATTGCGTTGCCCTTAGGTGTATTAGTGAGCGCATATCAACCACTAAATTATTATAGCCAAAACAAGTGCCACGTTCACAAACCATAATCGATGAATTGCCCGTTGCTTTTGCTTTAGCAACGACATGCTCCATCTCCCAGGGGGCTAGGAATTGACCTTTTTTGATATTTACGGGCAACTGACAGGATGCAACACGCTGTATATAATCGGTTTGTCGACATAAAAAAGCTGGTGTTTGCAAGACATCAACCACGGCTGCCACTTCGTTGAGTGGTGTATTTTCATGGACATCCGTTATGATCGGCACACCAACTTGGGTTTTGACTAACTCTAAAATACGCAAACCTTCTTCAATCCCTAACCCACGAAAACTTTCGTGTGAAGAACGATTCGCTTTATCAAACGAGGCCTTAAAAATAAAAGGAATACCTAAGCGGTCTGTTATATCTTTTAGGGTGGTGGCCATCTCAAGTATAAGGGATTCACTTTCGATTACACAAGGACCAGCAATTAAGAAAAATGCTTGTTTATCACCTGTTTGAAAATGACAGAGTTCCATCAACTATGTTCTCTTTTATAATGTTCGGTCGCCTGAATATAGGACTTGAACAATGGATGTGCATGCCGTGGCGTGGAAGTAAATTCAGGATGAAATTGACAACCAATAAACCAAGGATGTTTTACCATTTCAATGGCTTCAATCAAAGAACCATCTGTAGAACTACCCACAACCCGCAAGCCCAGAGACTCTAGGGCAGGCATCAAAGCTTTATTAACTTCATACCGGTGTCGATGGCGTTCAAAGATTGTTTTTTTATTATAAATTTTCATAAATTTTGTATCAGGGGTTATATGACATGCTTGTGCCCCTAGGCGCATACTTCCACCCAAGGGATCTCCTTGCTGCCGTCGTTCCAGCTTCCCATACTGTGTTTGCCATTCAGATACCAATGCTATGATGGGGCATGCCGTATCCTGATTAAACTCAGTGCTATTTGCCTCTGGCATGCCTGCAACATGTCGTGCAAATTCAATCACCGCAAGCTGCATGCCCAGGCAGATACCAAAAAACGGTACATTCTGTTCACGTGCATAAGTAATAGCCATGAGTTTACCGCACATACCACGTTCCCCAAAACCACCTGGAACTAAGATGCCATGTGCTGATTTCAATCGCCCTATACCTTCTGACTCCAGTTGTTCTGCACAAATATAGTCAATCACAACACGGGTAGATCGAGCAATACCAGCATGCAGCAGCGCTTCATTTAATGATTTATAGCAATCAACATAATCAACATATTTCCCCACCATTGCAATCTGTACCATTTCAGTGGGGTTTTCCTGGTTTCGCATAACTTTTTTCCACGCTGCAAGATCAGGTGCATGACAGTTAAGTGATAGGTGTTGACACACTAGAGCATCTACTCCCTGCTGATGAAGTAGCTCTGGGATAGCGTAAATACAGGCAACATCGACTAAGGAGATAATATTTTCCTGTTGAACATTAGTGAATAATGAAATTTTTGAACGCACCACTTGGGATAAGGGACGTTGTAAGCGACACATTAAGATATCAGGCTGAATACCAATAGATCGTAGTTCTTTAACCGAATGCTGGGTTGGTTTAGTTTTGATTTCGTTGGTAACTTTTAAATAAGGGATTAAGGTTACATGGAGGAATAAGGTATTTTTGATACCTAAAACTAGTCGCATTTGCCGGATAGCTTCCAAAAATGGCAATGATTCGATGTCACCCACTGTACCACCCACTTCAACCAACATGACATCAAAGCCCTCAGCCTGTTGTTTCATTTTTGCCTGAATTTCATCCGTTATATGAGGAATGACCTGTGCCGTTGCACCTAAATAATCCCCTAGACGCTCCTTTTTGATGACATCAGCGTAGATACAGCCCGTTGTAAAGTTGTTGTCCTTACTCATTTTGATCTGTACAAAACGTTCGTAGTGCCCTAAATCCAAGTCGGCCTCTGCACCATCTTCTGTTACAAATACCTCCCCATGCTGTAGTGGATTCATGGTGCCACAATCGATATTGATATAGGGGTCAAATTTCATGAGGTTAACTTTAAGTCCGCTAGACTCCAGCAATGCACCCATCGATGCGCAGGTAATACCCTTGCCTAGAGAAGAGACCACCCCGCCAGTAATAAAAATATATTTAGGCATTATATCTCCACTTTAGCACATCAATTTCTTACGCAATAATTTTTTAAACTGACATTATTTACAGAGGATACAGTAAGACTCTTATTAGCCTCATAAGATCCTTTATATACTTCCAAAGCCTTATATTCATCATTTAAACCACCTTTCCTACTCTCTGCTTCTTTTGCTTCAGAGCAAAGCATAAATAATATCACAACAATCGCAACAAAGCTGAATAGTCCCCACTGTATCACAGGTGCGCCAATATTCAAGATAGCAAAAATGACAAAAACACTGTAAGCATCTCCAAAACCATGGGTCAGCGATTCAAGGACAAGACAACATCGATATAACCATACCTTAGCTATATGTAAGTATAAAATATACAGGGCAAGACCTTTATAATGTGCAAAATCATCCTCCCCTACTTTTTTATTCTTAGAACCCGCATTTATGTTATCTGCAAGAACTTTTCCTTCAAAAGCGTTCGATGCAGCAGCAACGCATATCCAGAGACAAACAGCAACGACAATGAATAAGATAGGGCTGTATGCAATACATAAAGGAGCAATTGGTGCTAAAGTCAGAGCAACTTTTTGTGTGGTAATCAGGAAAACGTAAATAATTCGCATATTATTTTTACCGACTTTACTAGCAATTTTTCGCATCATAGCGTTTAGAATATCGCCTTCCTTAATTGCATTACTTTCAAGATTAATACCAATATCTTCAGCTAAGTGATTACGACTTTCTGCTACCTCAACGAACCAAGCAGATAATATGTCAATAATAAAATAAATGAAAATAGACACACAGAAAACCCAAATAGGTAACTGCTGCAAGAAAGTAAATGTCGTATAGAATAAATAAAACAGCAAACAAATGCTGATACATTCGGCTATAATGTAGACTGTGTAAAAACCCTTTATCTTCCGTAAGAATTTAGGTGTGTTATCACTATCAATATTATTAACATACTCTTTGACATAATCATTCTGCCCCATTCCGTTCTTTTTAAATACCGCTATCTGAAAATTGTAGGTTACAATAAATACACTCACAAAGGCAACCTCCAGTGAACTGAGTACTAAAAGCAGGTAATAGCTCATATATGTAAGGTTGAGAACAAATAAAACAATACCAGCGATAAAGGCCAAGATGATCAGAGGAATAACAATTTTGATCATATGAGTTTTTCTAGTTGTACCCCCCTCAAGATATGGATACAACGCGTAGATACTCGCTACTACCAATAGGCCACTGACTATACACATCATTAGCGTTGACACAAAACTTGATAACAATAATAATTCCAAACAGGTCGCAGCAGTGCCAAACGTGGTGCCAATAAATGCAACAAACATATAGGCTACAAGTAGGCACTTCTTCCAAAAGCCTAATGACCTATTGTTATGAGTATTGTATATCATTAAACACCATCAAAATAAATTAAAATCTGCAGCTAGATCAATATTTACCACGTAACACCTCAACAACACATGCTGGCACCATAGGTGTCACATCTCCTTGTAACTGTGCAATGTGGCGTACGATACTCGCCGAAATATGTCCATATTTCGGCAAGGCTGTCAACCAAACTGTTTCAATGTCGCTAGCTAAGTTTTTGTTGATCATTGCTATTTTCCATTCATCATGCATGTCATCAGCCCAGCGTACCCCTCTGACAATCATATTCCAATTATGCACATGCATCCACTCTACCAATAACCCCCTGAATCCCTGTACTTCGACACCTGCTGTATTGCTTAATGCTGTCTTTGCTAAGTTGACACGCTCTGTTAATGAAAATAAGGTTTCTTTCATTGTATCCTGCGCAACAGCAACAATGACTTTATCAAACAAGCGCAATGAACGCTGGATCATATCTATATGACCGAAAGTAATCGGATCAAAGGTACCAGGATAAACAGCAATCGATGACACGTCATCACTCCCCTTGTAAGAATGTTGAAAACAACATACCAGAAGCTACCGATTTTAGCAGATTCATCAAACAATAACATCAAAAATCTTTCCTAAAGCTATTTCAGCTAATGTGACGTATGGTTGCATTAGCGGGAGTGCCTGAATTCTTCCT
>PIWD01000095.1 GCA_003354005.1 Gammaproteobacteria bacterium
CCCCCTCCTGAGGAGGAGGTTGCGAGTCCAGAGCCTGGTTCTGGATCCTGGACTGAAACTTGGGCCAGAGCATGAACCTAGGCGAGGGCCTGGGCCCACGGTCTGGGGTTGATGTGGTTGTTTGTGCCTGGAGGGTTGGTCCTTGGCCTTTGGTTGCGCCCGCCGACGTCTGAGCCCGTCCCAACCCACCTACACCCACACCGTACAGATCCAAGAATGGCTTCATGTACTGTCCTGTGATCGCAGACATGCCTTCCATCAGATCCGAGTTTCCTCCTCGTGCATGAGCAGACTTCCGCCACCGGGACTCGAACCCGGGTCGCTCGAATGGGCCGAGTATCCTAACCAGCTAGACTATAGCGGAGGGTGATGGATTATTGATCGAGGCAGGACACTCCGAACTCCCAGCCTTCTGATCTGGAGTCAGACGCGCTCCCGTTGCGCCATACTCTCCTTGAAGAGATTAATGCCGAGCGCTGTTGACGCGCGAATCGTCCAACTTCTGCGCAGACGCACGCAGAGGATACAGTGGCTCGCAGGGCTCACTATTGCAGCCATGACAAGCCAAACGCACCCATACACATCGCGCAGCCATGAGCGACCGAATGCCAATCCAACGCGCCGAGGAAGGGGGGATATGTATATAGAGAGAGGGGGCGAGAGGGAGAGAGAGAGAGAGAGAGAGATAAAGAGAGAGAGAGAGAGAGAGAGACCGAGAGAACGCGAGAGGGAGATAACTAGATAGACGGTTAGCTAGACAGATAGATGGATGTATAGATAGCTGGGTAGTGATATATGTCTATATAAGTATAAACGGTACGCCCAACCTTCGGACCTCGAGTCAGACGCAGCATTGTCTGGCAGTGGGCCTGGTCCATGGTCTGGCTGGAACTGGGCCTGGTCCTGGGGTTGGCCTTTGTCTGGCTGGGCCTGGGGCTCGGCCTGGGCATCCGCCTGGCCATGGCGGTGGTCCTGTGCCGAGGTTTGGGCCTGGGACTGGGCCTTGGCCTGAGGGGCTGGTGTTTGGTCTTGGTGTG
>PIWD01000096.1 GCA_003354005.1 Gammaproteobacteria bacterium
ATACCAGGAGGTGAGTTAGTAGAAGGAGCAATAGGGATAATAGTGAAGCCGGTAAAAGATGGTTTAGATAAGGTAGAGGCAGTTAAAGAAAATATAGAAGAGACGGTAGAGGCATTTAAGGAAGGCTCGCGAGCTACATTGTTAGGAGGTGCAGTAGGTGGCATAGGCTTTAGTATAGTGGCTTTAGTAGAAGGAGCAAGTATTTTAGCGATATTAGGAACTGGAATGGGAGGAGCAGTAGTAGTAGGTGGTGCCACATTGTTAGAGTATTTGTATAGCGAACAAGAGAAGATAGATATTAGGAGATATAGCAAGTCTTGGCAAGTAATGAGAGATACAATATTGCATAAAAGTTGCACTACAAGAGCATATCAAGAAATAAGCAAAAAACAAAAGCAAGAGTATATAGGGCGAGTAAAATTGTTTTTAGAAAGAGAATTTACGCTTAAAATATATGTAGGCATGGCAAAAGAGTATTGCGAGAAATATAAGAAGGTCCACAAAGACACAGATAAAGTAGACGACAAGTACATAGGAGTAGTTTTTGTAAAGGAGAAAAAAGCTATAGAGGGGTATATACTAAGAAAAATAGGTAAAAATATTAAGAATACTTTGGGAATTGTGATATAAATTTGTATCTTTGGATGACCCTGCAATTTTGCAAGGATTAAAAATTAAATTTTAAATATGAAAAAAAGAACAAATAGGAAAAGACGAGCTTATAGGGGTAATACTAAGATGGGTTGGAATGTGATTACTTATATAGTAATAGCACTTGTAATAGTGGCGTTAGCTGTATTTACTAAATATGGTCTCCCGGAAATAATAGCAGGCTCTATAGTAGGCGTAAAAGGTACCGCGGAAGCGGTTAAAGATGTGGCAGGAGCAGTAGGAGGAGCAACAAAAGATAAATAAAAAGTAAATATGAAAAGGAAAATAAAAACGTTAATAGTGCTAGGGGCGTTGTCAGTGCCTGTAAGTTGTACTACTAGTAGAACTGCTAAAGCAGTTGCCTATTTTGG
>PIWD01000097.1 GCA_003354005.1 Gammaproteobacteria bacterium
AATGAATAAGGTTTGCTATGTCGATGACCGGCAAGTGGTGTCTTTAATTCTCAGGAAGCAAGTTTGCGACGCTGAAGAGGTTGTAATAGTTGAGGTTGAAGAAATATTATAGAAAGGAGAGTAATGATGGATGATGAAAAAATAAACGAAAGCCAAAATGATAATAGCGGTACGCATTCCGTGCAGCGACAGGTTAGTTGCGATTTTATCACAGATTATCTCGACGGATATGAATTGAGAGGTGATGAGGGTGATTATACCCCGACGGAAAATGAACGTCTATTAATTGAGGATGCTCTCAGGGGATTTATTGATGAGAACGAATTTAAAATAGGCATACCTTCTCCTTTATATTGTACTCCGATGGGCGAATATAAATGTCAAATTCCCATGCCAATCAAAGGGCGAAGGCAAGATGTTGATTATTGTATTGCAGATATTGTGGCTGCATTGAATGCCGCAAATATAACAACCGAGGCATCATGCTGTGGCCATGGTAATGATAGTATATCGAGCATTATATTGACAGATGGACGTGAAATTAATATTAAGAATGTGAAGTATATGAAGAGGGTAAGTAACTATTAATTCTCTGATGTGTGTCTGTATTACATTAGAGGGCAAAGGAGATGATTAGATGGATAAAGAACACGAAAAAGCAGAATCAGGCGAGCTGACACACATTCAGAGCAATGACAGGTTATCTAAAGATGGACAAAGCTATTTAGTTAGTCGCCTGATAGATGCTAATGAAAATAGTGTGCAGTCTGCGAACGGAAGTAATATATTTTATTGCGCAGCTAAAAAGATAATAGAACTGGAAGCCGAATTGTTCAGATTGACTCAGCCAACTATTGACATGGAGTTTTATCGCTGGCTTGAAGTAAATCACAAGGACATTATTCATGATCTTGCACCGAAGGATTATTTGATGCAGGGGTTTCAGGCAGGCAGAACAATGCTGAAGGAACCATATAGATAACG
>PIWD01000098.1 GCA_003354005.1 Gammaproteobacteria bacterium
CATAAAGTGGTTTTTGTTGTCGATCGCAAAGACCTCGACTACCAAACCACTAAAGAGTTTAACAGCTTCAGCAAAGGAAGCATCGACGGCACAAACAACACCAATGCTCTGGTAAAACAACTCACCGGCGACAACCGGCTTATTGTAACCACGATACAGAAGCTAAACAATGCGATCAGCAAAGCAAGGTATCTGGGCAGAATGGAAACCCTTAAAGACGAAAGGCTGGTTTTTATTTTTGATGAATGCCACCGCTCGCAGTTTGGCAAAACCCACAACGACATAAAAAAATACTTCGCCAACTGCCAGATGTTTGGTTTCACCGGAACACCAATCTTTGAAAAGAATGCAGGAACCAATCAGTTCGGTAAACGCACCACAGCAATGCTATTTGGTGGCGAAAAGCCATTGCATAAATACGTCATTACCGATGCTATTAGAGATGAGAATGTGTTGAAGTTTTCAGTTGAGTACATCAGCACCTTTAAAAAGAAAGAAAACATCATCGACATAGATGTAGAAGCCATCGACGAAACTGAAGTAATGAATGCACCCCAGCGTTTAAACAATGTTACTGACTATATCATTGCCAACCACAGCCGCAAAACCCACAGCAAAGAGTTTACAGGTATCTTTGCCGTTTCCAGCATCGACACGCTCATTGAGTATTACAAGCTATTTCATAAAAAAAAGGAAGAAGGTTTACACAATTTAAAAATAGCAACCATATTCTCATACAATACCAACGAAGCCGATAAAGACGCCTTAGGATTCACCACCTCCGATTATGATGAAGTCGACCTGAATGTAGTTGCTGATTCAAAAAGTGAATATCAAAATGAACATTCAAGAGATCAGCTCGAAACCTTTATTGGCCATTATAACAAACAATTCAGCACCAACTACACCACAAAAGACAGCCAGAGTTATTATAATTATTACAACGAAGTTGCCAAACGGGTAAAACACAAACAAATCGACAT
>PIWD01000099.1 GCA_003354005.1 Gammaproteobacteria bacterium
ATTTTTTTGAATGGCTTCAAGTATTTTTCTATTTGAATGCCCCCAAATGCCCCAAAGGGGCTTATGAACTTTCAAAAATGCCTCAAAACTAATATTCCAAATTGCACTATTTTGAATGGATTGGCCTATATTCTGGAAGTAGTCTCTAAAACTAACGCACATGGAGATCCGATTAAAAATCATCGGAGCTTGTGGCGATGGGGCTTCTGCCCTTCAATTTGCCCAGATGCTTCGGCCCGATATTGTTCTATTGGATATCGATTTGCCGAAAATGGATGGATTGTATGTGGCGAAAGCGATACGCAAATTCGACCAAAAATGTCAAATTGTACTGCTTTCATCACACGCTAATTCTTGGCTTGCTGGATTTTCAGAGCATATTGGCGCAAACGCATTGTGCAGCAAAGCATATGGAATACATGCTATTTTGGACATATTAGAAAATATGGCAAAATCGAACAATTTTGTCTCAAAGCTGGAAGAAAAAGTGCATTCATTTCCAAAATTGTCCAAGTTGGAACTCCTCATATCTTTTTGCTTGGCCGAAGGACTTGAGCTAAAAGAAATTGTGGAAAGATATGGAAGAACTGCCAGCAGCATCCGAAATGCAAAAAAACGACTTTTCAAAAAACTTAAAGTTCAAAGTACTGATGCTTTTCTGCAGCGTTGTTTTGGCTTTGAGCGAAAACCAAGAAAAGTACCGCCAATTTGAGATATCCCGCTCTAGAAGCTTAGTGCCCCTAGGAAACTGCCTTTTTTGCAACTTGGGGTTTGGAAACGGCCTTTTTTGCAATTCATGAGTTGCAAAAAAGGCCGTTTCCATAATAATAGAACATAGTTCAAAGACATACATAAGTAATATTACACGCGCGCGCGCGCGTTCCAAAAGAGTGAAATTATTTTTGCGCGGGGCTGCAAAAAAATACAGCGTCCAGAAAAGTAGTGCCCCCAAACTAAGTG
>PIWD01000003.1 GCA_003354005.1 Gammaproteobacteria bacterium
TTAAAAAACAGCAAATGAATAGTGAGCTTCCTGTTTGGGAGCAATTTTATGCACTCGCTGGATAATTGTATCCAGAATACAAGCATCCTTTGATCCAATAAAACTTTGCAACACAACCAATAGGCTGGGCGAGCCACAGCAGCTTCAAGAACAAGTGCGTAAAATTGCTCCCAAACCCCGTCCTTAAGACATGTGGAGCATCAGATGGAAGCACTAATTGATGTTTCCTGCAAATATAGTGCTGAATATTGGATAGAACTATTTTAGAGCTGGATCAGCTATATCATCTGATGCAACAAGCTGTTCTGCAAGTGACAAACCAATACTGCCCGCTTTTGATGAGTGCCCTGATGCCTGATTCCGTACGATGCTCTGGCCATCATCACTAGCCACCATTGCACGTAAATGTAGTATTTGACCAACCTCTAGGCACGCATATGCCGCAATAGGCAAATGACAACCACCACCAAAGTAATTGTTAACAGCACGTTCCGCCAATACGCATTGGCGCGTGGGTTTGTGATCAAGATGGCGCAACAGTTTTAATAAGGCACTGTCATCTGAGCGACATTCAACTGCAATTACACCCTGTCCAGCCGCTGGAAGCATATCATCCATACTAAAGCAGTGGCCAAGGCTAATGGGATGCCCAAGACGTTGTACACCGATAGCAGCCAATATAATCGCATCGTAGTTACCAGCATAGAGCTTATTCAAACGTGTGCCAACATTCCCTCTCAACATTTTGATTTGGAGATCAGGACGTAAGGCCTTCAATTGCGCCTGCCGACGTAAACTGCTCGTGCCAATTACTGCTTGCTTGGGAAGTTCATGTAATGGCAAGCGATCAGGGTTGATCAATAGGTCGCGTGGGTCATCACGTTCCAACATACACGCAATGGTCAGCCCATCAGGCAGATACGCAGGCAAATCTTTCATTGAATGAACCGCTAAATCAGCCTCATTGTTTTGTATAGCTCCTTCCAATGCTGTAACAAAAAGACCTTTACCACCGATTGTAGCCAAAGGTTGCTTGAGAAAACGATCCCCTTCTGTCACAATTTTAACCAATTCAACATCGATGCGCGCATCAATCTTCTGCAATAAAGTCTGCACATGTCGAGTTTGCCAAAGTGCCAGGGGGCTTTTACGCGTCGCGATACGTATCTTCAATACATTGATCCTTTTTCTGCCAACGCTCCGCAAACCATCGATTAAGATCACGACGAGCACTTCGATCACTCGCGCCTAATTTACGCAAGCGGTCATCAACGGGAATAGCATCATAGTAAACTGTTGTTTTTTTTATACGCCCACATAAATAATCCCACAGGCTAATATGTTTAGGGTAGATAATCGTGACATCAACAATCGTTTGAAGTTGATCCCCTAACCCTTGCAGAGCCAAAGCTAGCCCGCCACTTTTAGGCTTTAGTAAGTGCTTGTACGGCGATTGCTGCCGTTGTTTTTTCTCATAGGTATAACGTGTTCCTTCAATAAAGCAAGCTAATACACTGGGTCTCGTACGACAAACTGCACAAGCTTTTCTAATAATGTCCATATCAGCATGCTTATTAACCCTCGTCTTCTTCAAATCACTTTTTTGATAACGTGATAAAAATGGAAATCCTAATGCACGACAAGCAAGCCCTCCCAGTGGCAACCATAGTAGTTCCTGCTTCATGAAAAAACGCAACGCAGGCAATCTACGATGAAAGACACGTAATAAAATAAGAATATCAACCCAACTGCGATGGTTGCTGAATAGAAATGTCCAACTGTTTGGTAGCAAAACACCCGTTCCATGAAGATCGATGTGTACATCCCACACTAGTACATTGTTTACATCTACAAACCAACCAAACAAGGCAAAGCCAAGCCCTTGCCACCACGCCCGCAATGAAGGAAATGGCATCAAAAGCCCAATCAATGTACAAATTATAATGAGCAAGGCAAACATCATCATGCTCGATAAGCACAGAACACCCACGATCGTACCACGCAAAGGTAGCAAGTAATGTCGCAACATCTAGCGAGCCGTTGTCGTTAAAATGGAAGTCTGTACATATGCCATAACAGCATCATACAATTTTGGCAATTGACCGTGGAAAAAGTGCCCCACATTTGGTATAGCGACAAGCTGAGGTGATGGCTGTACGCGCTCTGCCCACTGCACCATTTGATCAGATGGTACAACTTCATCTTGCAAGCCAAGCACAACAAGCCAAGGCACCTTTTGTGTTAACTGCATTTGAAAATCCAAACGATCAACAGGAGGTGCAATACAGATTAAGCCAGCTAAATCTGGACAACTCTGTGCTGCTTGAAAAGCAATATAGCTCCCAAATGAAAAACCAACCAGTAAAAACCCTCTGGGCGTTAAACTATCTATTGCCCAATGCAAGACAGCTTGTATATCAGCTAATGCTCCCTGCACACCATCGTGTTCACCTGTACTACCTCCAACACCGCGAAAGTTAAACCGTATACTAGCAATATTTAAGTCACACAAGACGCGAGCAACAGATGTCACAACTTTATTATTCATCGTGCCACCTTGTTGCGGATTGGGATGACAGATAATCGCAAGCGGAGTCGTGTGCTGCTCAGGCAATTCCATCGGGGTGTGTGTATGAATCGCCCGCAAGATTCCTGCTGGCCCCTTTATGTCCAACTCAGACACCCGCCCCTTTAACATAAAGAGTGCCCCTCCATGCGTAAAGGCACTGTCCAAAATCGCGTTATTATCGACTTCATCATGCTTCTAGCATTTCAAAATCATGTTTTGTGGAGCCACAAGTAGGGCAGCACCAGTGATCAGGGACATCCTTCCACTTTGTGCCAGGCGCAATAGCATCACCTTCCCACCCATATTCTTCCTCATACATAAAGCCACAAACTAAACAAATATATCGATTCATACAGCTTCCTCTAATTACAAATTATAGCGAATTGACACCCTCCCTAAAGAAAGGGGAGTCCTATTACTAAGCTGGTTGTTGGTCAACCATTGCCAGAGTTTCCTGCTTCATCGAATCAGCTAATGCCATCTCTCCACAGGCCAACATGGCATGCCCTGCCACTAAAATGAATGTAACAGCTTAGTGTGGAATAGTCAACAAAATACTGAAGATCACAAGAGACGCTTGACTAGCAGGAAGCCCTACATCCTCCCTCCAAACGAGGAGGTCTTACGGTGAGCTTGAATAAAAAGGGCTTTACCTTCCGAATTTTTTTACGATTGTAGCAATATGAATATTCTGTAAATGCTGCTGATCTTGTTTTGCTGCCCCCAAATTTGGGTATGGCCCAATGATAATTTGATTTTGATGGTTCTTCTTAGTCGCCACTTTTACTTCAAACCCCAGCAAAGATAAACGTGCTTTATACTGTTGGACAGCTCGGTCATCAAGCCATCGCTTCAACCATAGCTGATAACCTGCATTGATCTCTCTAAAAGCAGGACTAGGCGGTGCTGTTGGCTTAGCCTTGGGTAGTTCCGTATAAAAATCAAACTGTAAGGAAGGTTCTTCTTTTTTCTTTTCTTTTATTTGTGGAATAGCCTTTTTTTCTTTCTTTTCTTGATGGGCAAGCGTCGTAGGCTTAATAGACTCAGTTGGTTTAATAGCCTGTAGTATATGCCTCTGATATACAAAGCTAATAATAAGACCCGCGAGTAGCCCCAAGCAAAAACACAGCAGGTACTTATGCCATTTAATTCGATTCCGATAGCCTTGGTGGCGATAACGTCGTCTATCATGTCTATATCGCTTAGACACGGCTTATATACTCCACACCTACATCACCAGCAAGCAATAGTAAATCAGCACGGCGACTGACAAAAAGACCGTGCGTCACAACACCAGCAAGTTGATTTAAAGCTGTTTCCCAATTATCAAGATCCCGCAATGGCAAACCGTAAACATCCAAGATAACATTTCCATAATCCGTTACAGTGCCTTGTCGATAGACTGGTGTACCACCTAAAGCAACCAGTTTTCTGGCAACAAAACTCCTGGCCATCGGAATAACTTCAATAGGAAGTGATGTTACTTTACCCAATTGTTCAACATATTTACTTTTATCAGCAATACAAATAAACCGTTGTGCAACCTGGGCAACAATTTTTTCCCCAGTCAATGCGGCACCATGGCCTTTGATCATGGCCAAATGTCGGTTAATCTCATCTGTACCATCGATGTAAACGGGCAATTCCGTTATATCATTTAAGGAAACAACAGGTATCTTAGCCTGCTGTAGCTGATGTGCTGTCATCTTGGAACTGGCAACCGCAGCTTTTATAGGAATAGCTGATTCAGCCAATGCCTCTATAAAACACTGCACCGTACTTCCTGTGCCCACCCCAATGACACTATTTTCATCAACATAGGCTAATGCTGCCTTTGCCACAACACGCTTCAGATCAAGCTGATTGTTCGGTGCTTTGTTTTTCAAAATAACCCGCCTGGATGCATTGACACCCCCCATAATCTTAAGGTAAAAAGAGTGCCACTCGAGACACTAGCATACTTTATCGTGTTTTGTCAAAACTGGGGTTAGTATGGTATAACACAGTAGTTAAAAACCTTCCCATATGACAGGCCGCAATGCGGGGCTTTGCACTCTAGTAGTGCGGTCTCGTTTTTCAAAGATGGATTGGTGCTTTTTAATTTCAGCCTGCTGAGAAAGTGAAAGCGGGGTAGAGCGATCAAATCCTTGTAGAAAGAGATCAATATCACTAACATACCGATGCTGTTTGCGAATCATAATGTATACCCTCATGAGTGAATAAGCGATGTTATATAACACGTTTTTATACTCTGGCTTAACATCCTCGCCTGAAGTATACTGTTGCTCTATTGGAATGTAAAGGTGGAATGTAAAGGGGAATGTAAAGGGGAATGCCAAGAAATATTAGAACGGGCGGGCACTATTCGTTTAACATGCGCGTATATTTGGCCTTTGTTACAAAATACTGAGTAACACAAGAGACACTTGACTAGCACTAGCAGTGTGCCTTATACCTGAGGGGAAGGGGTTTTACCAATAATGTGCTGAGTCTTATGAAATAAACAATAAAATATGAATAAACCAGATCAACTACACATGCGAAATGGGTTTAGTTTCGAGGAATTGCAGACACCTGCTGGGTTGCAGCGCCTTGACCAGTCATTTTTAGATTTTTTGGCGAGACAGCATACAGCCGTATATCAAACTATATTGCGGCATCGTAGCCAAACCTTTAGCAAACAGGAGGTGAGTGAATTTATCCTTGCATGTGCACCCTTGCTCGAGGCGTTTATTGTAGACTTATACAATCTTCATCAACCCGTTGCTGCATTAAAAGCAATGTGTTTAGCACATGACTCCATTTTCTTATTTAAAAAGCATTATGTATTGCAAGAGGCGTGTCGTAAAATACGCCAGAAGATAGTGATCACGTCTAATTTTAAGCAACAACAGCATTGGCTAGAAACTGCCCTGCAAGAAAATGGCTCGCTTGAACACGATCGTGAACTGGCTGTCGCGAACCTAGGCCAATTTTATCTGTCAAAACCAAAGCAATACGCTGGTCAAATTGATAAATTAATTGACTGGTGTGTCATGGTGATGTGCGATGAAGTGGGGAAAAAGCAGGTTATTGGCTGGTCCAGTTTCAAGCTTCCAGAAAGACGTGATAATATGGAGTTGGTGTCAACTGTTAGGGTTAAAGATGACCTTTTCCAGCGTCTGAGCATACCAAACGATCAGCGTCATCATCGTGAAGGGTTTGCTTTGACCGACAAACGTTTCAACCTTCGTCAGATTTACGACCAACTGCATTACTGCGTCTACTGCCATGCGCGTGATAGTGATTTTTGTTCAAGTGGATTTCCCGTAAAAAAAGGAAAGCCTGAATTAGGGTTACGACAGCATCCGCTGGGCGACATCATGATGGGCTGCCCCTTGGATGAAAAAATATCTGAAATGCAGTACCTTAAGAAACAAGGCGATGCCATTGCTGCACTAGCAACCATTATTATCGATAACCCACTTTGTCCATTGACAGGACACCGCATTTGCAATGATTGTATGAAATCCTGCATCTATCAGAAACAAGCCCCCGTTGATACCCCTCAGATTGAAACACGTGTACTAACTGATGTCTTGCATTTACCTTGGGGTGTCGAGATTTATGATCTATTGGTACGCTGGAATCCACTGCGCCAACGTCAGTGGTGCGCCAAGGCTAATAATGGACACCGTGTACTAATTATGGGGATGGGGCCCGCTGGGATCACACTGGCTCATCATTTATTAATGGAAGGCTGTACTGTCGTTGGGATGGACGGCCTTAAGATCGAACATTTGCCAACAGACTTATTACAAGGCCCTGTGCATCGTTATGCTGATTGGCTAGAACCCTTGGACAATCGTCAGATTTTAGGATTTGGTGGTGTCGCTGAATATGGCATCACTTCACGTTGGGATAAAAATTTTTTAAAACTTGTGTACCTGACACTTACTAGGCGACAGCATTTTCAACTCATCGATAACGTACGGTTTGGTGGCAACTTAACAGTTGAGCGTGCTCAGCAACTTGGTTTTGAGCACCTAGCTATTGCAGTGGGGGCTGGATTACCACGAGAACTAATGATTCCCAATAGCTTGGCACCAGGCATGTATCATGCCAGTGATTTTTTAATGCGCCTACAGTTAACTGGCCTTAACCAAAAAAAAGAACCCCCGACCTTCACCGTTCAATTGCCAGCAGTTATCATTGGCGGTGGTCTGACGGCGGTTGACACAGCTACAGAAGTACAGGCTTATTACCTAACACAGATTGAAAAACGTCTATGCTACTATGAAAACTGGGAGCGACAGGGATATGTTGACGAAAAATTAGCGCAGCTTAGCCCCCTAGAGCAAGCCTGCTTACAAGAACAAATAACACATGCAAAACAATTGCGCCAATTACGTCAGTCCTATCAAAATAGCAGCGAACCATTACCCGTAAACGACCTGATACGTCAATGGGGGGGGGTGACCTTAGCCTATAGGCGGTCGATATTGGAATCTCCAGCTTACCGACAAAACCACGATGAACTAGCTAGCGCACTGCAAGAAGGGATTTATTATGCCGAACACCTACAACCACTCGCTGTACAGCTTGATCAGCAGGGGCATGTAAGTGGATTGCGCTGTTATCGGCAGCAAGACAATCAGCCTGGTGAAATAGTACTGCCAGCACGCACAATTTTTGTTGCAACTGGTGCTAAACCAAATATAGCCTACGAATATGAACATCGTGGAACCTTTGAACGTGATTTAAATTCATATTCCATGTACACCCTGCAAAATAGTAGCATGTTACCGATCCCCACACGAACAGACCAGCATTGTAAGCAGCCATCAATTGGCATGTTCACCAGCTACTGTCGTGGTACATTTCGTATAAGCTTTCTAGGTGATATTCACCCCGTTTTTCACGGCAGTCTTGCCAAAGCAATGGCCTCTGGCAAAGCTGCCTATCCTAAAATCATGCAGGCACTACAACAAACTGCCCAGCCGAAGCTAACCCATCTACACAACCGATCATGGTTAAACCACCTGAAAGAACAGTTCTCAGCATCCGTCATCAGTAACCAAGTGTGCCATCCCGATTGGCAGCGAGTTGTGCTAAAAGCCCCGATTGCAGCTGATGCTTACCAGCCAGGGCAATTCTATCGGCTGCAACGCTATATGGTGCATACGCCAGGCAAATGCCATAGTGTGCCCCGTATCGTGTTGCCTGTAGCAGTAGATGCCAGCTTGGGACAGCTGGAATTTTTGATACGCTTACAGCCATCAGATGGACAGAGCCTGCAAGACCTGCAAATTGGGGAGAAAATTGCCCTAATGGGACCAACAGGAGCCTATATAAAACTACCAAAAAAATCGAATGGCAAAGTACTTATCATTGGTGACCAGCAAGGCATGATTGCTACACCTGTTTTGGCTAAAGCCATGGCAGCGCAAGGCTATCAAGTATTTTACATTAGCTGCCTTCCATCGAAAGACACATTAATAGACCAAAAGCAAATAGAAAATAGCTTCGATGCTGTGTATTGGATCGTACAACAAGGACAGACCATCACGAAACAACGCATACAAGATCGCAGTGTTGTATGTAAGGATTTATCGGGTATGGCTGGACTATTCATCGCATTACAAAAATCCCACAGATGGCCGGCATTGGGTGGTATAAAGGACTGTGACCGTATCCAAGTATTCGGAGACGTTAGCTTATTAGCCCTCGTCCGTAAAATCTATCAGGAAAACTGGAAGCCTAAGACGCATCATGCAAACGTGATCGGAGGCGTCCATGGCCCCATGCAATGCATGTTAAAAGGCATATGCGCCCAATGTTTGCAGTGGCAGATAGATGAAACTGGGCAGCGCACCAAGGCTGTCTTTGCCTGCTCCTGGCAAGACCAGCCCCTAACCTTAATTGACCTTGAACATCTTGCAATACGTCGTCAGCCCGAACGACTGGCACAGCTATTCTCCAAACGCAACACTTGATATATGCCTCATTTTGTGATACAATTGATATACCAACGATGGAGTCGATAGTGGGCGTTTTTGCAAATGAGGGGGTAGGTTATTATGCTTGAGGAAAATCATAGTAAACAATTAAAAGGAATAGACAAGCATTTCACTAATAACTTGGCTCACACCATAAGAGATGTCTCTGGTCATAGTTTTTCACTTTTTACTAGGGAAGGTTTAGCCACATGTTTTTATTACATAAACCATGGTTTACTGATAGCTCTTTTGTTGCTATGTATATGGGTCAGTGCTGTGCTGATAATTAGTATTAGTATAGCCAGCGGTATCTTATTTGCTGGCACTCTGTTGGCAAGTGCTGTCTCGGGCTATTTAATTTTTTCTACGAAGAAAGATAAGAGAGATCATCCGTTTGAGAGCAGCAAGGGTAAATATAGCATGATCTTAGCTGTACTACTTGTCATATTGGGTCTAATTTCAGGTGGTGTACCAACAGTTACCGCGCTTGCATTAGCAAAAATTTTTTGGTACTTACCGTTCATCTCTGTTCTGGCACCTATACTGCCCTATATACTGCTTGCAGCCCCATTTGTATCGCTAATTGCCTGTATGCTATTTTCCCGCTCTCGAATCCTGCTAGAAGATAGTACAAACCACGACATTGGCTTATCATTACAATCTTTCTTATTTCATTTGGGATGTGTCTGCACACTCGCTGTTGGAAGCTATTGTTTATTCAACTTGCTGGGCACAGTAATGTTTCTGTCTCTTTTGGGGGTTATCTTATTAGCTGTTGCACTTGTTGTTGTAGTCTCAATTGATGGATATAAAATTTATCGTGACGAGATGGAGGCTAAGAAGATTGATCGTTTTGGGTACTTCCCAAATATCATCAAAAGTTTCGTTAACTGGATCAAAGAAAACAGTTTTGTTAAATTGATCAGAGATAGTTCCTGCTTTAAAAGAATTAGCAACATATTTTCCGATCGCGTTTTGTTCAATTGTGTACTGCTCGTATTGTTTTCGGCATTTCTACTCTGTCATAGCGTCCCATTTTTTTACATGTCCTTTTTCTTCATACTCCCAGTATTTTTAGTCCCGTGGCTTCTAGGCATAAAGGGCAAAGTTAAGACCACTATGATGAAAGGAATGATGTTAATCATGCCGCTATATGGATTAAGCAAAGTAGCATCATGGGTGCTGACCTTAGCTTTGTTACAAAACTTCCTTATACTCGGAGTTGTATTCGGTTTACCACTATTATATTGCTACGCAATTGTCCGAAAAGTTGATCCGAGGAGCTTTGATCTTGCATCGGTTATCACACTTGTAGCTGCTTTAGTGGTTGTTTTAATCGGTGGACTGCCACTGCCTATTTTTTTAGGCATGTGTTTTAGTATTGTGGTGGCGGTGCTCCAACTGGGTTACAGCTATTTCAAGAGTGGAGATGAGCAGTTGACCAATACAACCCACTGTCCAGATGGCAGGAATAAGTTTTTGTATGCTATCACAAAAATGTTGTACTTTACTAAAAATAAATCTGCACATAATGCCTCCAATTTGTGTGCTGATGCTGTCACAACAGTGGCATTTACTGGAACTAATTTTCATTCCTCCAGAAAGATATCATTGAATGAAAATGATTCGGCTTCTCTCCACAAAAAACAGTATCCCATCAAAATACATTAATCACATTACTATTTTTTCGATTATCCAGGATGATCTCTTACTTCTTTTTGAGCCACTTCTATCAAGCAATCAAACCTCTCCTTTTCTTTTGATAGGGATATTCTTGCAGCTAAGAATATCAAAACGTTTGCTATTGCTGATGCGATTGGGCAAAGTGTTTGTGTAAAGTAGTTCCCAAACAACCTTATGTGCAGCGAGCCTGTTATTGTTATATCGAAAGGTAGTTGTAATCAGACATCTACGGGTCGCAAGAAGCCACCGCTAAAACAGTTAGCGACTGTTTAGTCGGTGGGAGCATGTCACAATTGTTATAGTGTTCTATAATTTGTTTACAACAGTAACATAAATGTTTATGATTTTCACAAGTTATTGAGGAAGGATATATGCCATGCCTATCATGCCACGCAGTAAAAAAGTACTGCTCGAACAAATTGTAGAACACGCTAAGCTACAATTAACACCTGATCAAGTACCACACATTGAAACATTTGTTCAGGGTTATTTTGATAATATTGATATTGCAGATCTGAAAGGTCATAAGCTCGATTACTTATTACAAATTGTTCTAAGGCATTTCAATTTGATGTATTGCCGGAATCCACAAGACATTACAATTGAAATACTCCATTTTAAAGTGGACACCACAATACGACCAATCCCCTTTACATCCATCATGATCGTTCATCCTGATATGCCGTTTTTAATTGATTCAGTGCGCATAGCCATTAATCGGCATGGTTATATGTCACATTGGGTCATTGATCTAGGTGGCATGGTTATTGAGCGCGATAGCAAAGGTATAATGCGTAGAATACTTGATCGACACGCAGTAGGCAACAATGTGTATAAGGATGCACCTATTTATATTGCACTCAATCATTGCTTATCAAAGCAGCAAAGTGACACACTGCAAGCAGATTTAAAAAAAATCTTGAAAGATGTGCACAGCTCTGTTAGTGATTGGCGCAAAATGCGAAAGTGTTTGGAGGTTGTGAGTAATCGCCTAGAGAAAAGCTTAACCCATACACAGTCCGTTGATGGTCAGGAGTCCATCGCTTTTTTAAAGTGGTTGCCTAGACACTTCATTTTTCTCGGTTGCCGATATTATCAGTTAAATAAAATAAACGGTGATTATGAGTTGTGTATAAAAGCACGCTCTGGCTTAGGAGTATTGAGACGTTCCTGTGAGACCGTGACTAAACGTTATTCACAGTTGCCGTTTGAAGTACGTGATTTTGTACAATCACCACGTGTCTTAATTTTTTCTAAGACTAAAAGTCGTTCTACGGTACACCGTGCTAGCTACACAGATTTTATAGGTGTTAAAGATTTTGATGAAAAGGGGGAATTAATCGGGGAGTATCATTTTATTGGTTTATACATGGCACTAGCCTACAGTGAAGACCCAACCAATATTCCACTTTTAAGGGACAAGATTCAGCATATTATTAAACGTGCTAATTTTTCTGATAGTAGTTATGCTGGGTATAAGCTCATCTATATTCTCAAAAATTTACCCCGTAATGACTTATTGCAAGCTAATGTTGATGAATTATTTGAGCTGACAATGTCAATTTTACGTTTGGAGCGACAGGAAAGAAGAAAAACAAGCCTTTTTATACGTAAAGACCCCTATAACCGTTTCTTCTCCTGTTTTGTTTACATGCCTAGAGATTATTTTGCTAGTCATTTACTCCATCAAATCGATCGTATACTAAAGAGAAAATTAAAGGGCATTGATGTCGAATTTTCAACATATTTCCCCGACTCACCACTAATGCGGATTCATTACATCATACATGTTCACCCCAAGCATGTGCCTATTTATGATAAGGAGGCTTTAGAAAAAGAATTGATGCAAATTGCTTATCCTTGGAAAGATGCATTATCAGATAAACTGTCGGAACGATTTGGCTGTGAATTGGGTGTCACATTATTTAGTCGTTACAAAACAGCGTTCCAACATGGTTATCAGGAAATTTTTACTGCAAAGCAGGCAGTCGATGATATCGGTTATCTTGAAATTCTAAGTTCTAACCAGCCGTTACAAAGTGTATTTTACATACCAAAGCAACCTCAGGCAAATGTATCACAACGCCTCAAACTATTTCATTTAACACATGACGTACCATTATCAAATGTGTTGCCCATGTTAGAAAACATGGGCATACATGTAATGGATGAATGTACATACTGGGTTAAGCGATCGGATAGTACACTGGTTTGGATTAGTGATCTTGGATTAGTGCCCCAAGCAAGTCAGTTACTCGACAATGAAAAAAAACTGACACTATTTAAAGAGGCATTTCATAAAATTTATTTAGGCAAAGCAGAGGACGATGGATTTAATCGCCTTATCTTACAAACTGGTCTGTCGTGGCGTGCAATACGTGTGTTGCGAGCTTATGCAAGCTACTTTCGTCAGATACGGTTTCCATTCAGTTTTGAATATATTCAATCTGCTTTATTGGCGAATATTGATATAACAACATTGTTGATGACCTATTTTTCATCTCGGTTCAGCCTCGATCAGGAAAAAACTCAAAATATTAAGCAACTCGAAAAACGCTTTGTTAAGGCCGTAGAAGGTGTCAAGAACCCAGATGAAGATCGTATTTTGTGTTACTACTTCTCAGCCATCAAAGCAACACTGCGTACAAACTATCATCAACATGATGCAGAAGGCCGTAATAAATCTTACCTATCCTTCAAAATTGCACCACGGCAGTTAGCCAATATACCACGACCCGTTCCTTGGCGAGAGATATTTGTTTATGGCAAAACCTTTGAAGGCACACATTTACGGACAGCGAGTGTCGCACGTGGTGGTATTCGTTGGTCAGATCGTCGTGAAGACTTCCGCACAGAAGTCCTAGGTCTTGCCAAGGCACAGCACGTCAAAAATGCCATTATTGTCCCTGCTGGAGCCAAGGGTGGCTTTATCGCTAAACAACTACCGATTGGAGATGGTCGTGCGGCGATACAGCGTGAAGGTCTACATTGTTACCAGCTATTTATTCATGGCTTGCTCGACTTGGTCGATAATTATGTAAAAAATAAGCTAGTAAAACCGCTTCGTACCACCTGTTACGATGAGGATGACACATATTTAGTCGTTGCAGCAGACAAAGGAACAGCGAGCTTTTCTGATGTTGCCAATAAGATAGCGATGGAATCCTACAATTATTGGTTAGGCAATGCATTTGCTTCTGGTGGATGTACAGGCTATGACCACAAAGCTATGGGGATTACAGCACGGGGGGCTTGGGAATCCGTCTTGCATCACTTCCATACTCTAGGCATTGATAGTGTAGAGAAACCGTTTACTGTCATTGGCATTGGTGATATGAGCGGTGATGTATTTGGTAATGGCATGTTGCTTTCAAAGCAAATTAAGTTAATTGCAGCGTTTAACCACCAGCATATTTTTGTTGACCCAAACCCAGATCCTAAGATTAGTTATAAGGAGCGGAACCGATTGTTTAAATTGCCTGTCTCAACTTGGATGGATTATTCTGAAGACTGTTTATCGAAGGGAGGGCGTATTTTTTCGCGCAAAGCAAAACTGCTGTCCCTAACTCCTCAAATTAAGCAATATTTGAAAATCACCAAAAGTGCAGTTACACCACAGCAACTGATTCGTTGTCTTCTGCAAGCTGAGGTCGATTTACTGTGGAATGGTGGTATTGGCACCTATGTAAAAGCACGCTCTGAATCGCATGATGCTGTGAGAGATCGCTCAAACGATACCGTCCGTGTTGATGGACATCAATTACGTTGCCGTGTTGTTGCAGAAGGAGGTAACCTAGGGTTTACACAATTGAGTCGTGTTGAATATGAACTCAGTGGTGGTCGCATTAATACAGATTTTATTGATAATTCAGCTGGTGTTGATTGCTCAGATCATGAAGTTAACATCAAGATTTTATTGAATGACGTTGTTGATGCAGGGCAGCTTGATGTAAAGAAACGTAATGTCCTCTTAACACAATTACAAAATGAAGTTGCTTGTTTGGTTCTGCGTCATAATGTACAACAAAATATCGCCATTAGCTTAGCCACGTCTCAGACTCCTGCTTATCTTGATCTGTACGACCGCTATATAACAGAGCAACAGCAGAAAGGTCATCTTGATCGTGATTTAGCCTGTCTACCAAGTAGCGATACACTATGTGAAAGAAAGATCTTAAAACAAGGGCTAATGCGCCCTGAGATTGCGACTTTGCTGACGCATGCTAAAATTTCTCTCAAACAAGAAATTGTACACTCTAAGCTTCCCGATACACCTTATTTCGCAGTGTACATGAAAGATGCATTTCCTGCGCGATTAAGTCAGCATTACCCCGATGCTATGAACAGCCATCCACTACGACGCGAAATCATAGCAACACAACTAAGTAATAATATTGTCAATGACATGGGAATCGTCTTTGTACATCAAATGCGTGATGAAATGAATGCTGATACTGAGAAAATTGTCTCTGCTTATATAATTGCCAACGAAATTTTTCAAGGCAACGTATTGATTGAAGCCAGTAATAAGCTGCTGGGTAAAATTGATGCGAACACACATATTAATATGATATCAATTATCAACGGTTTGATTCGACGTGGTGCACGCTGGTTGCTACGTAACCGTTATCACCAATTAGATGTTAGACAAACTATCGAATACTTCAAGGATAAAGTGGCTCTAATCACTGAATCATTTTTAAGTCATTTTATTGGCACGGGTCGAGAATCTTATCTCACACGTAAACAAGCCTTAATTACATCAGATGTGCCGACTAAACTAGCTGTTTGCATCGCCTCAATGCCAAAATTGCATGTCGCATTTGATCTGATCATTGCAAGTGAAGCCGTTGGGGATGGGGTTGGAACTGTCGTACAAATTTATTCACCCATGGTGGAGCACCTAGAATTAATTTGGTTGCGTAGTTGCATTAATGCTTATCCACTTGATAATCACTGGACCGTATTGGCCAGAGCAGCTTTAAAAAATGACTTAGACCGATGTATCCAGGAATTACTGATACTTGTACTGCGCTCTGGCAAAAAGAACTCCTCTCCAGGACAACATCTAGAACAATGGATAAAAGACAACCATAGCTTTGTTTATCGTTGGAAGCAGATGTTAGATAAATTCAAAGCCTCATCTGGTATTGATTTTGTCATGCTCAATGTTGCTGTTCGAGAGCTGTCAGAGTACCTCCGCAGTTAGTGCTGGCTATTCGTATTTTTTCCTAGCAACCGCAGCCTCACTATCTAAAATAATCAAAAAATTGGCTGCAAATTGATAAATCTTTTTCATATTCAAGCTGGCGGATACCCGTTGGACTAGTGATATTGATTTCCGTTAAATAATCACCGATCACATCGAGTCCGATTAAACCCAGGCCACGATTGGCTAGTTTTTTTGAGATACTCTGGCAGATTTTACGGTCATCTTGTGTCAATTGTGCAACATGTGCTGAGCCACCAACAGCCAGATTAGCACGAACTTCACCTAATTTGGGGACACGCACTAAAGCATATGGCACAGGTTCTCCATGTACCAGTAAAATACGTTTATCACCTTTTAGCACATCAGGTATAAAGCGTTGAGCCATAATAGCCAGCTTTCCATAATGGCTGATGAGTTCCCACATTGACTTTAGGTTTGGATCCCCGTTTTCAACATACAAGATGCCGTGCCCACCCATAAAATTAAGTGGTTTGAGTACAACCTTTCCCTGCTCAGTGACAAACTCATTTAATAGTGTGTAATTGGCTGTCACGAGTGTAGGTGGGCAGTAGTCGCTAAACTCAAGAATGCTAATCTTTTCATGAATATCACGTAGTGTATTAGGCTTATTCACCACACGGAGACCCTGTTTTTCCGCAAGCTCTAACATATAAATCATATGCCAAAATGCTTCATTTACAGGGGGGTTTTTTCGCATCAACAATAGATCGAGTTGATGCAGTGGGATAATCGATGGTACGTCAAGCTGATAATAGTCATCAGGGCGATCGATAACCTTCAGTTGTTTCATTTGGGCATAGGCAGTAGATCCACGTAGAAACAGATCATGTAATTGCATATAATGGATCTGGTAGTCGCGTTTCTGTGCCTCCAATAGTAATGCAAAGCTGGTATCACTGCGTACGTTAATTGATGCTATATCATCCATTATGATGCCGAGTCGTTTCATCCTAAATCTTTCTCCTCATCTTTGGGCAAGTATTTCTTTTGCTTCCAGGGATGCTGCTAATTGAGCAAGCCTCGCAACAACTGTATAAGGGTAAAAATGATCCATTAACGGGTGCTCATTTTGCTTACGCATCTCTAGAGGTACAAAATACATTCCAGGTTTATTTAAATTTTTATCGATACCACCTTTAGGATGTGCACGATAAAAGGCTCCTATTACTCGTTCGCCGATGAGGTAAATAACCATCTCTGCGATATCCTCTTGTGCCTCATTGTGCCAACGATCTATTGTTGGAATACCTTCTTGAATAATTACTTGGCTAACAGCACGTCCACCTTTAATTGCTGCCATACGTGCACGTCGCTTGCGGTTCAGTTGAATAATTTCCTCAGGTGTTCTGATCATTATCACTGCCATTCCATAGGTGCCTTGATCAGCTTTAATGACCATAAACGGTGCAGGGTCAAGATGATACTGCTGGTATTTTTGTGCTAAAATCTGTGACAATAAATTAGAGTTTCGCAACAAACAACGCTCTCCTTCACGCTTGAGGAAATTAACATCCCCGCAATGACGAAAGAGTGGCATAATTTGCCATGGATCGAGTGAGAATTGTTGCGCAAATGTTTGGACAATTCTCTCATAATGTAGGAAATGTAGTGACTTTAAGCGTGACGACCAACCTAAGCCTAAAGATGGTATAATAGGCTGTTCGATAGCTTGTAATAAATCTGGTATACCAGATGAGAAGTCATTGTTTGAGATAATAATCTCAGGGATAAAATGCTCAACTGTGATGAGGTCTTGCTGTCGCACAATAGGGTTAAGTGTTATATGTCGACCAGATGGCAGTGGTATTACAGCTCTCTCTTTTAGGTCAGGCAGCAATGAACCGACTTGAACGATAAAGCCAGCTTGCTCGATTAGCTCACACAGACAGGAAATGTTTTCTAAATAGTGCTTATTTCTCGTATGGTTCTCTGGGATCAACAAGATATGGCGTGCTTCAGGCATTATACGGCTTAAGGTATGATATATTGCATCTGCAGCTAAAGGGTATACACTGCGATGTAGATTATTAAAACCAGCAGGAAATAAATTGGTGTCCACTGGCGCTAACTTAAAGCCAGCATGCCGTACGTCGATTGAACCATAAAACGGTGGAGTAGTTTTTCTCCACTGCGATATAAACCATTGTTCGATCGATGCGCGTTGATCGAGCAGACATTGATCTATTGCAGATAATGGCGTATCATGCTGTGGGAAGGATTGTGCTGTGGGTGAGTAATTCATTAGGTAATCTTCACATTGTCATACGAGGATCATTATACAGTTGATAAGACAAATATTATACTGGCTTAACCATGATAAAAAAGGTAGCACGATACAGAGGATTGCACTATTTATTCATCATATCGTACATTTAATAAATCACCCAATCACATGAGTATATGGGGCAAAGTAATCTTTGCTATGATCGGCTCTTTTCTATTCGGGCCTGTTGGGTTTTTGTTGGGTCTGTGGTTGGGGCATTCATTTGATAAACGCCTTAATAGGCGTATCGCCTTTTTTAATTTCGCACCCCATGCATCTTCTGGAAATTTAACCGATGTACAAGCCATCTTCTTTGAAAGCACCTTTCAAGTTATGGGGCATATTGCTAAATCAGATGGCCGTGTCTCAGAGAGTGAAATTCATGCAGCCCAGTCTATTATGCGAGAGCTAAACCTAGACACCAACTTTAGACGTGAAGCCATAGAAGCATTTGATATCGGTAAAATGCCAGGATTTGACCTTAACCAGGCTTTAGATAAACTAAATGAAGCCTGCCATCACTACCAGCAACTATTAATGATATTTCTTGAACTACAGCAACAAGCGGCGCGTGCTGATGGCTATATTACAGCTCACAAACAACGTTTATTGCAGCATATAGCTAAAAAATTGGGTGTAACAAGCCATAGTTTCTTTCACAGCCGAACCCATGACTTCCACAGGCAATATAATCAGCAGCGACGCACAACTTACCGCCAAACATCGCGCCATTCACCACATGACCTACAAGCTGCCTGTGAACTGCTCGGTGTGACAACCAATACTAATGAAGTTCAATTAAAAAAAGCATACCGTAAACTGATGAGTCAAAACCATCCAGACAAATTAGTCTCTAAAGGATTGCCTGAAGAAATGATTAAACTGGCTAATCAGAAAACACACGAAATAAAAAAAGCATATGATCTAGTCCGAAAAGCAAAAGGATTTCAGGACTAGCCACACAGAAACAGGATGAGGAATCCATGAAACAATCATTACAAATTGCAGCCTCTATTTTATCAGCTAACTTTTCCGAGCTCAAAAAAGATACAGCTAATGCCTTACATGCTGGTGCTGATCTCATCCATTTTGATGTGATGGACAATCATTTTGTACCACATTTGACCATTGGCCCTTTAGTTTGTCAGTCTTTGCGTAATAATGGTATTGATGCAGCAATTGACGTGCACCTGATGACAGAGCGTCCAGACTCGCTGATTGAACCCTTTACACATGCTGGTGCCACACAAATAAGCTTCCATGTTGAAACAAAAAATGTCCAAATTGAACATACTCTACAACACATTCATCAGTGTAACTGCCAGGCTGGTCTAGCACTTAACCCCGAAACACCACCTGAACAGATAAAACCCTACCTAATGCAAATCGATAATATTCTTATTATGTCAGTACAACCTGGCTGTGGTGGACAAACATTTATACCCGAAACCCTAGAGAAAATACGCACTATCAGTATATGGGTTAAAGAGCATCAAGCCAATTGTAACATCACAGTCGATGGTGGTGTTAACATTGATAATATCGCACAGATTGCAGAAGCTGGTGCTAACGTGTGCGTCACAGGCTCCGCACTATTTAACAGCCAAGACTACAGGGCGACTATCAATGCGATGCGTATTTAACAAAATACTATGGAGTCATGTCGTTCTCATTCTTTATTTCATAATTGTATTGAACATTGTTATACGAGCAATTGTCATGATCGTATTTAACTTCATTATCTTTATCACAAATTACTCTATGCCCGGTATCGACACCTTTAAACTTTATAACTATGGCTAAAGCGAACAAGACTAAGACAAGTAAACATCCACCTGTCGCACCAAACACAGTAGCCGCTACTGCTGGTGTTAATGTTACAAAAAACAAATAAAGACCTACAACAAAAATTAAAACTGCTATGAGTAACAATACGGTAGCGATAATATATAAGTGCCCTACATCATTGATATTAATTTCAGGATTTGCTGAATTATTTACATCTGCTAAAAGGGATTCAAGTATTCCGATAGTGAAGAGAAAGTAGGAGAATATCAAAAGACCCCCCAAGGTCACAATAAAGAAGAATGGCAGTGCTGAAACCAAGACTGCTGCCCCTGGCTCTGCCACATACGGCATAATAATGGCGACTACAACCATAGACAGTGCTGCCACCAGCATAAATACCCCACACGCTACCGTTAACAAATATTTCATACGTTCCATATATAAATAAACCCCAACTAAAAACCAGGTCAAAGAATAATGCTGCAAATTCTATAAATTCTCAGTTTGCTTCAGTGCTTCACTAGAGTTTGTTGTTTGCGCATCAAGATTCATATTCGGATCACCACACGTATTTCGTTTTAAAGCATCATCAATACGAGTATTCACTTTCTCTTTTGCCTTGCTCACTTGTGTAAGATCAATAGTATTCAAAGCAATCATCGATAAGGTTGCTAAAATTCGCTCCATCTGTTGCTGCTGTGTATAGTCTTGGTGCTTTTGCTCTGCAAGCAATAAAACAATCTCACGTAAGAGATCCTTTGAATTTGCATGTTTAATAGCTTTTTGCCAGCTCTTACTTGATAGTCGCCACGTTGCAAGATAATGCTGAATTTGCTTGGGGCTATAGGCTTTTATTTTGTCTGGCAATTTATCTGCCTGTTCCGAAAAATTTTGATCCAGGTTGGTATTATTGATTTGAGCACTATTAGCATCACTGACTAACTGCCTAACTGTTTTACGCTGTGTCAACATACGGTAAAAGTTATACATTGCGATTGATTTAACAAGAATGGCAGATCGACGCAGAGCTTCATACTGCCTGCCCATTGTATTTTTAATACAAGCGGTACGATCGTTTCGTTGATCATAGTCTTTCCCAGCAGGAGGGCCATTGCTCGGATCCTCAAGTTGTTGATCATTCTCCTCAGGGTCGTAGTTCAAAAGACGGCTATAATCAATCGAACCTGGAATAGCTGCATACCGATCAAGCAAATCAATTACACCATTTGCTGTTGAGATTGGGTAGGTAACGTTGTTAGAGTGTAGATCCGAATCTGTTCTATCATTATAAGCAATTGGCACAAGCAGAGAGCCAATATTAAACAAATGGGGGTTAGGATTGTCTTCTGATATAGTAGAAAGCATTTCTAGCTCAGGAGCTGACATAGTTGCACTATTTGTGTTGGCAGTAGTATTTTCACCCAATAAGTTCGAAATTTTCAGAGAAATGATTGAATATGCTATATCATTGACGCTATCCTCAAACTTCAATAGATTCTGTTGTTGCCCCGACATGATAGGTGTATAGGCATCTATTGCATAGGTCTCTGCAAGCAATGAGTGTAGTATATTCGTGAGACTATGGTCGCTTGAGCCATTAATAGCCTCAAGTATATCAGTTAATGAAGCTCCCACAACTGGTGATATGCCACTTATATTTCCAGCAGCGTAGCTGTCAACTATGTAGAAATTCGCTGCAAGGACTGCTAAAACGAAGCTGTGGCAGACTATCTTTTTTAATTGTTTCATAAAATAACCTACCCCGTCTCAACTTCAAGAGCTCTCTGAATAAGGTTTAAGCGGTTAGCAGAGAAAATACGCGCAAACAATCTTAACCGCTCAAATGAGATATTGCGACTTAAAAATAAACTGAAAATATCTTGCTCATCTTTCACATGCTCCTCGGCATACGTGAGTAATTTAGACGCTGCCCCAGGACATGCCATATCTATGCACTGCATAATATATAATGCACGACTCACTTTCAGCAAGACCAATAGCTGAATCAGCTCTTCTTCAGACTTAAGATCAACCCCCCCGATATTCTCCAGGGTTTCACCAAGCTTTACCAAAGCTTCTTCCAATTCTGGGTCACCATCCAACGTCCAGTGTTCCATGCTTTCCATTTTAACAATAACCTGGTAAATCATTGGATCTTTGTAATCATGCCAATATCTATGGCACGCTTTGTAGCTAAAATTTGTCATCGTGGCTGACCCTTATAACTTCCCACACTACATTCAACTTCAATCGTGTAGGATGATTGTATCCAATACTGAACCAAACACCTGCTCATACTAAAAATGGTGCACAAAACACAGCGCACTGCATGAAACCAAGCTCGACTGGCTGTCCTTCAAAGAGCACCACAAAAGCTCCCAGCATATACTAGCGTATGGTATCGTCCGATGGCTCTATTGTCAACAATGGTGTACACTTAACGAGAGTATTTTCTCTCCTAAAATAACAAAGGCACTACTATGCTAAAAGAAGGCTTATTTACCTCAGAATCCGTATCTTGTGGACACCCTGATAAAATTGCAGATCAAATTTCAGATGCCGTATTAGATGCAATACTAGAAAAAGACCACCGCAGCCGCGTTGCCTGCGAATGCTTAGTCAAGACAGGCTTGGTAATGATTGCTGGAGAAATTAGCACAGAGACTTGGGTTGATATTGAATCAATTGCACGGAAAGTCATACACGACATCGGATACACTACGCCAGATATCGGATTTGATACTGATAGTTGTGCAGTGGTCACAGCTATTGGTAAGCAATCCTCAGATATTGCGCAAGGTGTTAATGTCTCGAAACCATCACAACAAGGTGCTGGCGACCAAGGCTTAATGTTTGGTTATGCCTGCAATGAAACAACTGTTCTGATGCCAGCCCCCATTATTTATGCGCACCGCCTAATGCAGAGACAGGCCGAGCTAAGAAGAAGTGGCACTTTGCCCTGGTTAAGACCCGATGCGAAATCACAGGTTACAATACGCTACGAAAATGGAAAGCCCACTGGTATTAATTGTGTTGTCTTATCTACACAACATGCCCCTGATATACGCCACAGCCAAATTGTTGAAGCGGTCATGGATGAAATCATAAAGCCAACACTTCCAAGCAAGTGGATAACAAAGGAAACGCTATTTCATATCAATCCAACAGGCCGTTTTGTTAAAGGAGGGCCACAGGGCGATTGTGGCCTGACAGGTCGTAAAATTATTGTTGATACTTACGGTGGTATGGCACGACATGGTGGAGGATGTTTTTCAGGCAAAGACCCCTCTAAAGTTGATCGATCTGCCACCTATATGGCACGTTATATTGCCAAAAATATTGTTGCCGCTAAACTTGCTACACACTGTGAGGTACAATTATCTTATGCAATCGGTGTTGCGGAACCCACTTCTTTATTTATTAATACATTTGGCACAGGCAAGATTAGTGACCCTGCGATAGAATGTGTGGCCAAGCGAGTATTTGCATTAGATCCTTATCATATTATTAAAACACTCGACCTATTGCGACCTATTTACTTGCCTACCGCAACTTATGGTCACTTTGGCCGTACAGGGGCTTCCTTCACTTGGGAAAAAACAGACAAAATAACAGCATTAAAAGGAGCCATAGAATGAAACACGATTATAAAATAGCCGATATCACATTAGCAGATTGGGGGCGTAAAGAGATTAATTTAGCTGAACAGGAAATGCCAGGGCTTATGAGCCTGCGAAACAAATATGCTGCAAGCAAGCCATTAGCTGGCTGTAGAATAAGTGGTTGCATCCATATGACAGTACAAACTGCTGTTCTGATTGAAACCTTAATGATACTCGGAGCTAATGTACGTTGGTCATCCTGCAATATATATTCAACCCAAGATCATATTGCAGCAGCAATTGCCTCTACTGGGGTATCAGTTTTTGCCTGGAAAGGAGAGAGTGAAAAGGACTATTGGTGGTGTATCGAACAAACCCTAACAGATGGCAAACAATGGCGACCCAATATGCTACTTGATGATGGGGCTGATCTGACAACATATGTGCACCAAAAATTTCCAGAACTACTGTCTGATATTCGTGGAGCATCTGAAGAAACAACAACAGGTATCCACCGTTTAGTACATTTGCACGAACAAAAAAAACTAAAAATCCCAGTCATCAATGTTAATGATGCAGTCACCAAATCAAAATTTGATAACCTTTACGGCTGCCGTGAATCCTTAATGGATGGTATAAAACAAGCCACCAATTTAATGATTGCTGGTAAAATTGCTGTCGTTGCTGGTTACGGCGAAGTTGGCAAGGGCTGTGCAGAAGCATTACGCGGTTTAGGTGCAAGGGTGTGGGTGACTGAAATTGACCCTATTTGTGCACTACAAGCAGCTATGGAAGGTTATCGTGTGACAACAATGGATGAAGCTGCAAAGCATGGCAATATTTTCGTTACTGCAACAGGCAATTTCCACGTTATCAATCACCAGCATTTGCTTACAATGCCAGATCAAAGTGTAGTTTGCAATATCGGACACTTCGACTCTGAGATCGATGTTGCATCACTGCAGGGCTACGATTGGCAGAATATCAAGCCACAGGTCGATAAAATTCACTTGCCGAACGGGAAACAGCTAATCCTACTTGCCAAAGGTCGTTTAGTCAACCTTGGCTGTGCCACAGGACATCCAAGTTTTGTCATGTCAATGTCATTCACAAACCAAGTTCTGGCGCAACTAGAATTATGGCAGCACAGTAACAACTATCATGTTGGTGTCCACTGTCTACCAAAACAATTGGATGAGTCCGTTGCAATGTTGCATCTGCCACATCTAGGGGCTAAGCTCACAAAATTGACTGAAAAACAAGCAGCCTACATTAATGTTAACATTGGAGGCCCTTATAAATCGGAACATTATCGCTACTGAGTGTTATAGTTCCACTACTAATAATCTCGATTATCATAAATTATTAGTAGCAGATATCAATAGTAGTGGCAGCTCCATTTAGGAGCTAAAGAAGAAAAAATATTTAGAGGTTCAGTGATGGGAGAGGTTTTTTACAATTTTATATTCATAGGCAAGGGTATATTTATAACTCTACAGTTTTTGATGGCTGTGAGCACCATTGGTATTTTTATAGGGGTGCTACTATCTATCACTAATTATAAAGGCATAGGTAAATTTTTTATCAATAGGTATATTTTCATTTTGCGTGGTACGCCTTTAATCTTACAACTTACTTTTATTTATTTTGCGTTACCAGGATTAGCTGGAATTAAATTAGGCATTACTACTTCAGGTATTATCTCCCTTGGCTTGAACAGCTCTGCATACATTGCAGCAATTTTTGCAGTGATTGAAAGCATGCCTAAAGGACAATTCGAAGCATCCCAAGTATTAAGGATCTCGAAGCATGCAATAGAAAGATATCATCTGCTAAAGCATCTTGGAAAAGCAATAGAAAAAAAGAAGGTTAATTATGTTGCAAATTAAAAATGTATCAAAATCCTTTGGCAAACAACGCATTCTTGATAAAATCAATTTTGATGTTGAGAGCAAGAAAATTATAGGGTTAGCTGGCCCATCTGGAAGTGGGAAATCTACTTTGTTGCGTTGTATACAAAAATTAGACCATCCTGATGAAGGAGAAATTATTTGCAACGAAATAACTGGTTTTATGTTCCAAGATTTCCAACTATTCCCGCACATGACTGTGTTACACAATCTGACTTATGCCCCTAAACAACACAAAATGAATGAAATTGAAAATCGTGCCCTGAACTTATTAAGGCATCTTAGTATAGAGGATAAAATAAATTTTTATCCTTCCCAATTATCAGGCGGTCAAAAACAAAGAGTAGCTTTGGCACGGATCTTAATGATGGAGCCAACATTATTATTATGTGATGAACCCACATCTGGGCTAGATGTAGCAACCATAAGTAATATTGTTGCGCTATTAAGTGAAATCAAAAATAGCATGGATATTACAATGGTGATTGCTTCTCATGACCTTGACTTTTTAATACAGATCACTGACAGAATTATTTTATTAAAAAATGGAAACATTGTAGTAGATATTGATGTCAAAACCAGCAGCGATACAATTGAAACTTTACATAAATATTATTGAGGTAAAAATATGAATACAATAGTTTTAGCTTATTCTGGAGGATTGGATACCTCCATCATGATTCCTTGGCTTCAAAAAAATTATAAGAACTCTTCTATCATTGCAGTGACTGTTGATGTAGGACAGCAAGAAAACTTAGATGCTATACGTGAAAAAGCATTGAAAAGTGGAGCTACTAAAGCATATGTTATTGATGCAAAAAAAGAGTTTATTGAGAATTATTTACACCCTCTAATTAGGTCTGGTGCTCTTTATGAAAATCAATATATTTTAGGAACTATTTCAAGACCACTTATTGCTTCTAAACTTATTGAAGTTGCACTAAAGGAAGGCGGAACCCATATTGCTCATGGAGCTACTGGCAAAGGTAATGACCAAATTCGTTTTGAATTTACTTTACATGTGCTAGCACCAGATATTAAAATTATCGCTCCATGGCGTCAATGGCAAATCAAGTCGAGGCAGCAAGCAATTGAGTATGCTAAGGATCATGGCATTGATATTCCTGTTACGCCAAAATCTCCTTACTCTCGAGATCACAATATTTGGTATATATCCCACGAAGGTGGTGTTCTTGAAGAAACTAAAGAGGCAATGCCAGATGATTTGTTATCAATAACAAACCAACTAGAACACACTCCTGATACTAGCGAAATAATAACTCTTGGTTTCAAGAAAGGCATCCCAATCACTCTAAACGATGTAGAAGAAAATCAAACTATTATTTTATCTAAGTTAAACGAAATCGCTGGAAGACACGGTATTGGCGTTGCGGATATAGTGGAAACTCGCTTAGTTGGCATGAAAATTCGTGGAGTTTACGAATCACCAGCTGCTGCAGTTATATATAAAGCTCACCATATCCTTGAAACATTATGCCTAGACAAAGAGATGTTGGCACTAAAGCAATCAATGCAGACAAAATATTCACATATTGTTTATGATGGCCAATGGTTTACACAAGCCAGAGAAGCTTTGGATGCATTCTTTGCGGTTACACAACAAAACATAACAGGAGCAGTCAAATTGAAATTGTATAAAGGGAACATTCTTTTCTATGGAGCGGAGTCACCATTCAGCTTATACAAGCATGAATTTGCTACATTTGAAGAAGATGAAGTTTATACACAGGCTGATGCAGAAGGATTTATCAATTTATTTTCATTATCAGCTAAAATATTTAGTCTCGTTCATAAAGGCTAACAACAGTTCTGATTAAATATTCTAATGATTCTGCGTAAGGTGAGTCTTTAATTTGCAACATAATTAACCTTCTTTTCTATTGCTTTTCCAAGATGCTCTATTGCAAGAACAAGTGCATAGTAATAAGCACCTGCTATACAAAGAGGAATGAAGTATGTAAACTGCTCTGCCGCCATTATTTGAGCTGAGCGCATAATATCCATTCCACCGATTGTTGTGATTAATGCCGTTTCTTTTAGAAGTGCTATAACTTCATTAGTCATTGCTGGCAATATATTTCTTGTAACTTGTGGTAAAATGATATCTTTCCACATTGCAGTCTTTGAGATTCTTAATACTTGGGATGCTTCGAATTGTCCTTTAGGTATGCTTTCAATCCCTGCTCTAAAAATTTCTGCAATATATGCAGAACTGTTTAAGCCAAAGGCGATAATACCTGAAGTAGTAACGCCTAATTTAATTCCAGCTAATCCTGATAACCCAAAATAAATAAAAGCAAGTTGTAAGATTAAAGGCGTGCCACGTAAAATAGAAATATACCTATTGATAAAAAATTTAGCTATGCCTTTATAATTAGCGATAGATAGCAGTGCCCCAATAAAAATGCCAATGGTGATCGCAGCTATCAATAACTGTAGAGTTATAAATATTCCCTTGCCTATAAATATAAAATTGTAAAAAACCTCTCCCATCACTGAACCTCTAAATATTTTTTCTTCAACTTTTCTATTTCTCCTTTAGCTTCTAAAACTCGAATAACTTGATTAACTTGCTCTACTAAACTGGATCCTTTTTTAAAGGCAACAGCATAGCCAGTATCAGCTTGTGCAATTACTTTGTAACCCAACTCTGGGTTCTTTTTGGTAAATGCATTAGCCTGAACCGTATCAATCAAC
Organism: Gammaproteobacteria bacterium; assembly: GCA_003354005.1. GTDB lineage: Bacteria > Pseudomonadota > Gammaproteobacteria > PIWD01 > PIWD01 > PIWD01. The sequence goes on from PIWD01000003.1 coordinate 27,745, forward strand.
ACGCCATAAATATGGCCAGCCTTGAGAGCTTCTACCGCTTGAAGATTATTATCCATCATAATAATTTCTGTGCCTTTTGCATGCTCTTTTAGCCATATCTCCATTGTTGAGCCGAGTTGACAGGCTATTTTTTTGCCAATTAAATTAGATTTTGTCTTAAAAGGAGCTTTTTTTTTAAAAATAATAGACATACTTTCTACATAATATGGCATTGAAAAATCGAAATTCTTTTTGCGTCCTTCAGTAATTGTAATCGTTGCTATAGCAGCATCAGCAATTTCACTTTGTACTGCTGGCAGTATAGCACTAAATTGCATATCTTTAAATTTTACCTTTTTTCCTATATTTTCTGCTATTAATCGGCCAAGATCGATATCAAAACCAGTAAGTTTCCCATGAACCTTATATTCAAAAGGTGGGTATTCCGCAGAAGTTGCAAAAATGAGCACATCAGGATCTTTTTGCTCTTTACAAGATAAGCAACAGAGTGAAAGTGAAACCAGAATTAACGCTATAATGTATTTATTTATCATATTTGACATCCTCATCTCTCCGAAGGAAGTAACTACTAAATATAGACTCGGACTACTACTAGATCACTCGTTTGCAGAAGTTTCCAACACAGTGTGCCTGCATACTAAAAGGAAGTGGTTTTACGGCATGCTCGATAAGGGCTACCATTCTAAATTTACACCCTCCTGTTGTGCAATTTCTTTCAGAGATTTTTCACTTTCTATAGCTTGTAAAATCCATTTTCCAACTTTATGATGAGCATCTCTAAAGGGAATGCCTTGTAAAACAAGCTGCTCAAGAACTTCGGTTGCCCTAAGTAAGTCGGACTGCATAGATTCTCTCATAATATCTGTATTAAACACTACAGAATTTAAAAAAGGGGTTATAACACTTAATGATGATAATATTGTATTAACAGAATCAAAAAATCCTTCTTTATCCTCTTGCATATCTTTATTATAAGCCAAAGGAAGCCCCTTCATAATTGTCAAAATTGACATTAAATTACCAAATACTCTGCCTGTCTTTCCACGTATTAATTCAAGCACATCAGGATTTTTCTTATTCGGCATCAAGGATGAACCTGTAGAAAACGAATCATCTAATTTAATAAAATTGAATTCAGTTGATGACCAGATAATAAAGTCCTCAGAAAGTCTAGACAAATGCATCATGCAAATAGAAATTATGCTACTAAGCTCAATTAAATAATCACGATCACTAACTGCATCAATAGTACTCTCAATAATTCCATCAAACCCAAGTTCTTGTGCGACAAACAGGCGGTCTAACGGCAATTTACTGCCAGCAAATGCTCCAGCACCTAAGGGAGAATAATTCATTGTTTGACAACAGTTTTTTAATCTGTTCAAATCTCTTTTGAACATAGATGTGTAGGCATCTAGATACTGTCCTAGGCTTATTGGTTGAGCCTGTTGTAAATGAGTATACCCTGGCATCATATTCTGACGGTGTTTATATGATAGATTTTTCAGAGTATTAATGAGATCTTCCAACTTCTTTAAGATAAGAGAAGCCTGACGCCTACTATACAATCTCATATCCAGTGCAACTTGGTCATTTCTACTCCTTCCAGTATGCAATTTTTTGCCAGTATCCCCAATTCTTTCAATCAGAAGTTGCTCAATAAACATATGAATATCTTCATAAGTTTCATCTAAAATATGCTTGCCACCTTCAATTTCTCGTTGAATATCATCAAGTGTATTAATAATTGAGTCAGCTTCAGCCTTTGATATTAAACTTTGCTTTTCTAGCATTAACGCATGTATTTTGCTGCCTTCTATGTCCTCCCTGTAAAGAACGTAATCAAAATGCAGTGAAGAATTAAACTTTTTTACAACAGGATCTAACTCTTTAGTAAATCGTCCACCCCATGTTTTATCTTTGCGGACTTCGAGGTGACTTGGTGCTGAATCCATAAACCTTCCTATAAATCAAAATTTAACCAGTCCTAACTGTAACATAAAATAAGGCATTTTGTAAGATCCGCATATTCCCCAAACTCTGATAAAATGAGCGTTATCCTTGTGGCGCACTTAGCACTGAATCCATAAATTTTGGGAGTTATATACTTTACTCTACCCTGACACTTAAATTTTAGAAATTTTTGAATTCAAAATTGCTGAAAGCTCGGCATTTTGATTGAGTTTTTATAAACTTTGTGTTTAAATGCTGAGTCTATATTGAGGAGCGACATTTTCGTGAGATTTATTTGCATTAACCCTAGCCATACTATTTGAGGTAATTTTAAGATGGACAAACAACTAGTCATCATGACTTCCCTTCTGCCCTTGCTTATCAGCACACGACTTGTGAGTGCCGAGGTTACACCCGAAGCAATGCCACAAGCAAAAACCACACCAAATCATGTACAAACAAATATGCTGGCTGCAGAACACCAAAATTTACAGAATGTTCAGCCAGTCAAACCGACTAGCCCCATAAATATTCACCCAGAACACCCCATACTTAAATCCTATTTCAGCGAGTCATCTGTTACCACATCACCTTATTTGGGGTTACGATCTGCTTGGGATGGAAGTGACTTAATCGTAAACTTACCTTCCATTAATGAGGATTTTCGTTTATTACAACACCGGAGTCAACTTACATCCAAATTGCATCCGCAGGCTCGTTCTTTTGATCAGCATCCTTTGCTAGAGATCAGTGGCTCTCTCGCAGGTTTAATATCATGGTCGAAACCAAATCAGCAAACTTCAACGACTGATATCGACTTGGGCACCGCTAAATTAGACATGTTGGGTGAATTGAGTAGCAAAATATTGGCATTTATGTCTTTCACGTATGACAGTTCCGACAAATCAAGCAGTGGGGCGCGTGTGGGTTATTCTCGTTTATTTTTAAAACGAGGATTTATTGTTGTCGGTGATACAAAAACTTATGCAACAATCGGTCAAATGTTCCTGCCATTTGGACATTATTCAAGCAGCATGATTTCTTCCCCTTTAACTTCAGACTTGGCACAAACGAACGCACGTGCTTTATTGATTGGTGGGGCATATAAAAATTTACATGGAGCAACCTACCTGTTTAATGGTGAAACTAAAACATCAGGCAGTGGTATTAATAACTGGGGTGCAGAACTTGATTACCACGAAACGTACAGGCCATTCCAAACGAAGTTACAAACAAAGGTGGGGATCTCTTATATTTCAACACTAGCAGATTCAAGTGGCATGCAGTCAACTGGTGGAAGTGATTTTGCAGGATTTGACCATATCGATGGCACTACTAATTATCAATACTTGCAACATCAAGTTCCAGGCATAAACGGATTTTTACATATTCAACATGGTTCATGCACTCTAAAAGGTGAATATCTAACAGCAACACGTTCTTTCGCTTATGAAAATTTATCTTTCAGTGAGCATGGTGCTAAGCCAGCAGCCTTGCAGGCAGAAATCAGTTACCGTTTCCTTGGCTTTAAGAATCCCTTGTCTGCTTCAATTGCTTATAATCAGAGCTGGCAAGCATTGGGTCTGAACTTGCCACGTCAGAGTTGGTCAATAGGATTGAGTCACTCTTATTTTAAGAACAGTATTGCTAGTTTTGAATTCCGTCATACTAATGACTATAAGCTTAGTGATACAGCAAGTGGCCAAGGAAACCTTGTTAACTCAACGGGTCATCACAGCAACACGATTACGATACAGTTTAAGGTTTATTTCTAAGAAAAAAATGAATTTAAAGGAGCAGCACATATGAAACTTATACGTACTTTACCTCAACTAGCTGGATTAGGATTTGTAATATACAGCTCTATTGCGTTTGCAACGAGCCATAATTTACCTAAACCTCCCTCCTTGATAAATGGTGCACACGAGGTGGCAGGCATAGCAACGGCACAATCACCCTTTTCAGTGGTGCAAGAGGAAGAAATTAAGGGAATTATTAAACGATACTTACGTCAGAACCCTGAAGTTGTGGTAAAGGCGGTTTATGCAGCCCATAAGAAACAGCTTGCAGAGCATATTACGCACGTTGAAAAAACGATTTCCGATCATGCCTCAGAGGTGTTTAACCACCCCAATAGTTTAGTTTTCGGCAGGGTTGACGGTGTCGTGACTATTGTTGAGTTCTTAGATTATCAGTGCGGGCACTGCAAAGAAATGCGTAAAACCATCGCTTCATTGAAGCTGAATAATCCAGAGTTACGTGTTGTCGTTAAACCACTACCTATTTTTGGTGATACCTCAACGTTAGCAGCACAGTCAGTAGTTGCTGCTTACAAACAGGGCAGCTCTAAGGCCTGGGCCTTACATGAGGCACTGCTAAAAGAAACAACTGCCCTTACACGTAAGCAGATATGGCATTTAGCAAAAAAGGCTAAATTAAATATCACTCAGTTAAAGAAAGATGTGGCATCAAAGGAAATAACAGAGCAACTTGACGCAATCAAAACATTAGCCAACCAGATGCAGATTATGGGAACGCCCGTATTTGTTATTGGCAACCGTAGTGGTACAAAGTTTGCTTTTGTGCCAGGTGCAACAGGCGAGAAACACCTAAAAGATTTAATTGATCAAGCTAGTGTAGCTGACAGTAAACCAGTGCCAGCAAAAACTCTGGAGGCTTAAGACAAGACGCAAGGCAGGTGTTTGGTGGGCGTGCATTTTACATTCCAGGCTATTATTTTTGCATTGCAAAAATTCTGGGCTGATAGAGGCTGTATTGTTATCCAGCCATACGATATGATGATGGGAGCTGGAACCTTTCATCCAGCTACTTTTCTCCGTGCAATTGGCCCTGAGCCTTGGCACTGTGTTTATGTTCAAGCCAGTCGTCGGCCGACTGATGGACGTTATGGTGATAGTCCCAATCGTTTGCAACATTTCTATCAACTTCAGGTACTATTGAAGCCTTCTCCACCAAATATTCAGGAAAGCTACTTGCAGTCATTACAGACATTGGGTATTGATACGCAATTAGATGACATCCGATTTGTTGAAGATAATTGGGAATCACCAACCTTAGGGGCATGGGGCTTAGGCTGGGAAGTGTGGCAAAATGGCATGGAAATTTCGCAATTTACCTATTTCCAGCAAGTTGGTGGCTTAGCCTGTGAACTTGTTAGTGGTGAGATCACTTATGGTTTAGAGCGTATTGCCATGTATTTACAACAGGTCGACAGTGTTTATGATTTAGTGTGGGGAGAAAGTGAGCGAGGGACTATTTACTATAGTGAACTATTCAAACAAAATGAGCAGCAGGCATCAGCCTATAATTTCTTACAGGCAGATAGCACAACCCTAAAAATACATTTTGACCATTTTGAAAAAGAAAGCCATCGTCTCATAACATACAGCTTACCTATACCAGCTTATGAAATGGTGCTGCGAGCATCTCATACATTTAATTTATTAGATGCACGTGCTGCTATCTCTGTTACTGAACGGCAGCATTTTATTTTACGCATACGCAAATTAGCCTATGCTGTGGCTGAAAGCTATTACCAGAGTCGTGAAGCATTAAATTTTCCCTTGCTCCATCCTAATAAAACAAAGAACACAGATTGAGTGATACCATGGGAGAAGTGGGACAGTTAGTTATTGAAATCGGTTGCGAAGATCTGCCAGCTACATTGCAACCAAGTTTACGTGATGCTTGGTGTTACTCCATCAAACAAGTACTCAACAATGTGAATCTATCTTATCAGTCCATAAATGGCTGGGTGACACCACGGCGTTTAGCCCTACAGATTAATGGCCTGGCAAAACAGTGCTCGGAGCAAGTGATTGAACTTCGTGGGCCACTGCTCAACAAGGCATTTGATACAAAGAAAAAAGCAACCAAAACAGGTCTTGGGTTTGCTCGCAAATGCGGTGTGTCACTTAAAGCATTAGCAATCATTGACTCCCCACAAGGGAAACGTCTACATTTTTATCAAAAAAAACCTGGTCTAGAGACGGTGCAGTTATTAGCTGGACTGATTGAAAAGAGTATAAAGCAGATGCCACTGATACAATCCATGCGTTGGGGTGAGCAAACACAGGCATTTGTTCGCCCAGTACGCTGGTTATTAGCACTATTTGACAAACAAGTCATCGAGGTAACATTATGGGGCATCCAAGCTGGTCGTGTGACGTATGGCCATCGTTTTCATCACCCTGAGCCGATTGTGTTACGGCATAGTAACGATTACCGAGCAGCACTAAAAAATACTCGTGTGATAGTTGATGATGCTAGCCGTCAGAAGCAAATTTTCGATAAGATGCAGTCACTGGTCGGTGATGAGTATCAGGTAATTATTGATGCACCGCTCTTACAAGAGGTAACTGGCTTAGTCGAATGGCCAGTCGTGTTACTGGGACACTTTTCTCCAGATTTTCTGAAACTGCCTGAAGAAGTCTTAATTTCCGTAATGAAATATCGCCAACGTTATTTTCCAATATGCGATAAAAAACAAGTCTTACAAGCCTCTTTTGTGCTTGTAAGCAATATTGAGAGCCGTGACCCACAACGGGTTATCAGCGGAAACCAGCGTGTAATGGAAGCTCGGCTGTGTGATGCTGAGTTTTTCTACCGCAGGGATTGTAAGCACCCCCTATCACATCACCTCGAACAACTTAAAAATATTGTCTTCCAAAAAAAATTGGGCACTTTGCACGATAAAGCTGTACGGATGGAAAAATTAGCAGAGCAACTCGCAGATTCACTAAAACTTGATGTTACAGTATGTCGAGATGCAGCCAGACTTGCTAAAGCCGATTTAGCTTCCGAGATGGTAAAAGAATTTCCTGAACTGCAAGGAATTATGGGCAGCTATTATGTGAGCCATACCAATGAAAAGACAAAAGCGATCTTAAAGATGGCTATTCGCCAACACTACCAACCTGCTTATGCTGATGATAAGCTTCCAGTTAGTGAGATTGCCTGTTTGGTATCATTACTCGATCGCTGCGATAATTTAATTGGTTTGTTTAGTATAGGTCTTCGTCCAACTGGCGATAAAGACCCGTTTGCCCTTCGTCGCGCTGCAATAGGCGTAATTCGCATTTTACTTGCACGTCAGTGGCCACTAACATGTCATGCATTATTAGATCAGGTCTGCCAAGTATGGGTAGAACAAGCAGATGCATCAGAAAAAAAACACTTTAATGCTGCCTTAATCGATCAAGTATGGCAGTTTTTAAAGATACGACTTAAACAATGGTGCCAGCAGAATCGACCTATATCCATCATAGCAGCCGTCTTAGCCTGTGATGACAGCAATATTGTAGCCTTGAATGCACGTATGCAAGCTTTACAAGCATTCGCTGGTACACCTATCTTCGATACAGTTGTTGCCACTAATAAGCGAATTGTTCAGATCTTAAAAAAGAATCCAACATCCTTTGTACATCAGCCTTGGCAGATGGAGGATTTAGTTGAAATAGCAGAGAAACAACTGGCCAGCCACCTCATGCAAGAAAAACCGCATATTGAGAAACAGATTGCAGCGCGAAATTATGAAAAAGCCTTGCAACATCTAGCAACTTTTACAGAGCCATTAACAAATTTCTTTGATCAAGTTATGGTGCTCAGTGAACACCCACAGCTACGCCAAACGCGCTTAGCCCTATTAGATGAATTACACCAACTATTTCTTAAGATTGCTGATTTTTCTCTCGCAATGGACAGAGCTAGTTAAGTGACATACCCCCATAGCTAAACAGTCGCTAACTTAGTGACGGGAGTATATCACAATTGCTGGATGCCAAATTTTCCTTGCAAAGTGTAAAGCATTTGCTTATACTGGGTGGGTCAGTTGTTTTTTTTGCTGATATTAGTAACTATTTTGTGGGATTTAATTTATATAATCGAGGATATATTATGATTACCTCTGAGAATACTGCCATCCCTTTCCCTAGCAGCGATTCGGAATCTAGCCAAGATCTTAACGTAATAGGTAAAGCTCAGCTTAGTTCGATAATTTATAGCACAGAGAGTACTCGTCCTGATCATGGGTCTATAGAAAAGTTTAAGATATATGCATTTCCTGGTGTATATCTTATGTATATACTGGATCGTGTGGTTGTTCTGGCATTAATTATTGTAGTACCAATTGCATTATCACTTGTAGGTAACTTTTTTGTACAGTTTATGGCTACGGGACTGGTGGCATTCTTAGTTACAACGCTACCAATTATCTTAGTTACAATAGGAGTTAGTGTACTACTTCCAACTATGATCAACGCATTTTTAAACTGGAGGCAGCCAGGTTGTACTACTCTTACTCTTCGAATAAACAGTACTAGTCCTACTACTGCCATACTTAATGCTCTGATACTTTTTTTAGCATGTGTATCTTTTATTGCGGGTATTATTTTTTTTGTTGTACCGCTTTCACCAACGTTAGCGACTATCGTATTTAGTATTGTGGGAATTTTTCTTGCTGTAAAATACTTATTTCCCGATCCTGCTCGTATTCAGCAGACTTATTCTAATCCTGGGTTTTATGGTGTGCATATTGATACCGGTGACTCATTGTATGAAGATCTCGCTGATGTATATGAAGAAGCTGATGATGGTATCACACCTAATGTTGCGCTATAATTTCTACCTACGAAGCAGCGATCCTTAGTGCTTTGTTGCTGCGAATATTCAACGAGCTTGTTATGTTGAAAGGCGGATGTAACCAAACATCTGCGGGTCGCAATAAGCCTCCGCTAGAGCGGTTAGCGATGGGAGTGCGTCATGAAGTCCCTACTAAAGCAGTCAGCGACTGTTTAGATGGAGTGAATTACTATACAGAGGAACATATATATTTATGATTAAATTGCTAAAAGCGGTGTATGTCGCAACCAGTTTGCTTTTAACCTTGTGTTCAGGCATCACTTATGCACAATCAGAAGGTCAACGTACTGCTTTGGCGCATGTGTCGGCACATACGGCAAAGGTTGAACATATACTAACCACTAAGCCTAAACCAGCACCACAATTTAGTTACTGCCCACCTGCATCAAGTCTTTATAAAAAAAATAAGCGCTGGTGGGCACCTAATTCGTGGCGTAGTTACAGTCAATCATTTGTTGAGAAAGTCACAAAATTTATTGGTGCACAGTGGGTGGGCGTAAGTCTGGGGCATATTATCTGCCTTTACCATGGTGATGACAGCTTTACCTTCCCCATTTCACTGCAACGCACGGTACTCATTAAACCACCGACAGGTGATACCTGGAAAAAACAACCGAGTGGCTATTTAGTTTGTAAATCCAGGGATCGGCTCAAGTGTCCTTTCCCTCGTAAAAAGAGAAAAGAGGTTGTTGACATAAAAAAGATGTTACGCTCATTCAAAGAGCCGATTAATCAGAGGTAGAGCTTTTTGTGTGTGTCAACATGATGTCTGCTTGCGCGCTAATTGACGATATTGTTTTGCTGCCTGAATAGGGTCTTTTGCTTGTGCAATGCCTCGCCCTACAATTAAGATATCGCTATCCACTGACAGGGGCGTACGGTAGGATTGTCCTAGTGCATCTTGATCGGCTGATAGACTGACTCCAGGTGAAAACCACAACCATTTTGAATCCAGCAAGAGACGTTCTTGGCTCACAAAACCAAGTACGATATCTTCATACTGTTCAGCGAGCCGTAAGGATGCTCGCTGATAATCTTCATTGAGCAGATTATCCTTTGAACTCATTTGTACGAGCAATAGAATTCCTAAATTGGGGTGCTGTTTGACAACACGGCGCAGTGCTTCTAGTGTGCCAGGCCCAGCAATGGTGTGCACGGTAATAAAATTAGCCCATTGGGCAATACGGTATATGCCCTCACTACATTGTTGTGCTGCAATATAACCAATATCAGCTAACTTACGATCTTCCATGATAAGAAAACCATGCTGGTCAGCTAAACGCGTTAGCGCACAGATAAAGGTCTGGTCAAAATCTTTTATGATATCGATATGGGTTTTTAGAACACAAATATAAGGTGCAACATCAGCGACAAGTGCTAATAGCTTTTTTTTATCAGTAATATCAGCCGAAAATGCTAGGTTGCTATCCTTTTCTAGCATCAGTTGCTGCAAGCGTGTGCTACTTGGATGAAAAAATCTTGGAGGTGACATGGGCACTTCCTCATAATAGCTCATGGCTTAAGTATAACTAGGCTCACAATTACAATCAATAGAACTGTTGGCACTTCATTAAAAAATCGATAAAAAGTTTGATGGTATGGATGACATCCATTAGAAAATCGTTTGAGCAATCGCCCACAGTAAAGATGGTAAACCCACAAGAGTACTAACATGCCCAATTTAATGTACATCCAAGCTGCATGTACATAGAAGTGAGTGTGATAGGCAAACAGAGCTACGCCAGTTATATTTGTCAGCATGGCTGCTGGCCACATGATCATATTATATAGACGACGCTCCATCAGCTTAAATCGCTTAACACTACGGCTGGCTTTCCCTTCTTCATCGATTGCTTGTATGTGATAAATAAATAGGCGTGGCAAATAAAATAAACCACTAAACCAGGCGACTATGGACACCACATGCAAAACTTTTACCCATAACACTAGCATAATGAAATTCCTCAATTAAGTTGATGATTCCTACTTCTGGAACAGGACATCTAAATTAATCCCAGGGGAAACCTGAGTAATAAGTGTACAAAATTGTTGTTGAATACGTGACAATGCTTCACCCGTATCAGCTTCAAAGCGCAGTGTTAGACAAGCAGATGTATTAGAGGCGCGAATTAGCCCCCAGCCGTCCGAAAACTCGACACGCAAGCCATCGATAGTATTAATCTTAGCTGCATTGTCAAAATTAGCATGTGCAATGAGTTCCTGTACTAATGCAAACTTTTTTCCTTCATCGATGGGCAGTTGAATTTCGGGTGTATGGATACTATTGGGAAAATGATCAAATAGCTGGCTAACGGTTTGATGAGTATGTGCAAGAATTTCTAATAATCGTGCGCCTGTGTAGAGACCATCATCAAAGCCATACCAGCGTTCCTTAAAGAAGATATGCCCACTCATTTCGCCAGCAAGTATTGCTTGCGTTGCCTGCATTTTGTTTTTAATCAGTGAATGTCCAGTTTTCCACAATAGAGGGATGCCACCATGCTCTTGAATCACTTCAGCCAGATGATTAGAACACTTCACATCAAATATAATTAGGCTGCCTGGATGACGGGTTAAAATATCGCGTGAAAATAGCATCATTTGTCGGTCAGGCCAAATAATTTGTCCCTTTTCGGTGACCATGCCAAGTCTGTCAGCATCACCATCAAATGCTAAACCTATATCAGCATGTTGCGCTTTTACGGTTGCAATCAGATCCTGTAAATTTTCAACTTTTGTTGGGTCAGGATGATGGTTGGGGAAATTCCCGTCTATCTCTACGTATAACTCAATGACCTCACAGCCCAAGCGTTTGAAAAGTTCGGGTGCAATGGCTCCAGCAGTCCCATTACCACAGTCAATCACAATTTTTAAAGGCCTTTTTAGTACGATATCATCACAAATACGCTTGAGATAGGCTGTATGAATATCTTGTTGGCTAAGCTTCCCTTGACCGCGTGTTAGTTGCCTGTTAAGAATGCGTGTACGAAGTGCTTGCACGGCATCAGTAGTTAACGTATTGCCTTTCAAAACAATCTTCAAGCCGTTGTACTGTGAGGGGTTGTGACTGCCAGTTAGCATAACGCCAGATGTATTAGGTGGTAAGTAATGTGTAGCAAAATATAGCATGGGAGTTGAAACCATGCCAATGTCCACAACATCACAACCACTGTCAATCAATCCTTGTGATAAGGCATCATGTAGCTGAGGACTCGACAAACGTCCATCACGTGCAACGATAAGACTTGTTTCATTTTGATGCAGAGCTTCACTACCAATAGCGCGTGCTATAGCATAGACAATAGATACATTTAATGTTTTTCCAATAATCCCCCGTATATCATAAGCACGAAAAATATCAGTCGGCATGTAATCTGGAATAGTATAGCGCATGGTTGATGACATTATGTATCCGTGGTTGTGCTAAATGTGTATTGACCAGTATGACCAAAGCCACCAACTCCGCGTTGAGTCATTTGTTGGAAATCACTAACGACATTAAAGTGCGCACGTACAATTGGAAATAGGATTAATTGAGCAATACGTTCACCAGGTCTTATACAGTACGCTTGTTGGGCATGACGATTCCAACATGATACCTTAATCTCACCTTGGTAATCTGAGTCGATTAAACCAACCAGGTTACCCAACACCAGACCATGTCGATGACCAAGGCCAGAACGTGGAAAAATACAAGCAGCAAGTTCTGGGTTTGCAATGTGAATAGCGATGCCTGTTGGAATAAGATGCGTATCTCCAGGCTGCAAGGTAAGTGGGTTATCTAAACAGGCAACCAAATCAACCCCTGCTGATCCAGCCGTTGCATATTGAGGGCTTGGAAAAATGTTAGCTATTCGAGCGTCAATAATTTTTAATTCAATGTTGTGATGCATATTTCCTCATTGTTTTTTGTACCCGATTTGATCGGGGATGCCTGTATGTTGCTGCCCAATGTGAGTTACTTTTGCCCAATTGATGTTAGTGCTAGCGTGATCTTTGATATGATGCGCAACGGCCAATCGTTTTAGATCGCTCTTGCCGAATTGCTCCAATGTTTCTTGTAAAGGTTCATGTGCTTCCAAATAAATCCTATTATTTATCCAGCCGACCTTGTAGGGTTGGTTAATAATGGCAACACGTGTGTTGGAACGTACCATCGAGAAAAGTTGTTCTATGTCTTCTGGGTACATACGTATGCAGCCAGCACTGCTGCGCCGTCCGACACCAGAGGGTGTGTTAGTTCCATGAATGAGGTAATGTGGCATAGACAGCATTATCACGTATTTGCCCAGGGGATTTTCAGGCCCAGGAGACATCTTAAGTGGTAGTGTGATACCCTCTAAGGCACTTGCTTCACGCACTGATTTGGGGACATACCACCAAGGATTTTTAATTTTTTTAGTGATCTTCATCAAACCAGTGGGGGTTTCCCAGCTTTGGCGACCAATACCAACTGGGTAAGTATAGACGGTCTTACTGTGTTCTGGAAAATAATATAACCGCATTTCGGCTGAATTAATGATAATGCCGTGATAAAGTGGATTTTTTTGACGAATATAGGGCAAAATGTAGTGGCTTGGAATAATAAGCATCGTGCCTACTTTAGGCTCTAGTGGGGCAATGCCAGGATTGGCCTCGACTAGTTCATAAAAACCAACATCATAGTGCTGCGCGATTGAAGACAAGGTGCCGCCTGACCGTATCTGTGTAAACTGTACAGCCCCGATCGTATCATTATTTTTATAGAGGGCATACAATTTAGCTAGACAGACCTGACTGTGTAGCAGCATTAAACTTGATAACAACAGAAGCATTTTATAACACATGGCCTGAACTGTACGCATTTACCTATTGAAATAAACTAAACTTAGACGACCACCCCATATTCCAACATGGAAACAAACGCCACTCACACAAGCCGATTATGCAATATTAATATGCTATGATCAATTATCAGGCCAATAATTATCAAGTTTGCCACAAAAAATATGCAACATGGTGTGCCGTGTTAGTTTATAGAAAGATGGGCATTATCCGATTCGATTAAGCAGAAACCTCTGGGAGAGGTCGACCAACAACCAGCTTAGTAGTAAGCAACCACTTTCTTTAGGGAGAGGAAGATGTCCAAACTAAAAATGTGTTGTTCCTAAATAACCAAATGTGTACAATTTTTCAACCGCCCTCATTTCCTCTAGCAATTGGGTATAACTTGCTTCATAGTACTGTTTATGATTTTGATTCACATGTGACTCTAACTCTGCGCAAGCTTCTTTCAGGCGTCGCATCCCACAATAAGAAGCTGATCCTTTTAATCCATGTGCAATAAATTTTACGTTTTCCCAATTGCCTTTACGGTGTGCACCTTGTAATAATTTCTCTTTTTGCTGAAACTCAGTGACGAAATCACTCAACCACCTTTCAGATCGTTCTTCGTGAATGTCTGAATGTATTTTTTCATGTGTCTTACGGAAGGTTGATAAATACTGGTTATCCCATAGTGGCATGATAAGATCCATGAGGTTACGGATGTCATTATCAGATAATGGCTTGACAATAATGTGATCAATTCCTACATCCAAGCATTGTTGCCTAACTTCCTGTTCTTGATAAGCTGTTAACGCAACGATATGAAATTGTTTTTTTTGCTTCCCTGCCAAACGATGCATTTTTTCAGCAACTTCTAAACCATCCATATCTGGCAAACTAAGATCGAGCAGCACAACGTCATACGTTTGTTTGGATACCTGTTCAAGAGCGATTCTTCCAGAATCAACGATATCAACTGAACAACCATGTTTTGCCATCATAGATGATGCAACACAAGCCGCCAATGGTTGATCTTCAACCAATAAGACATGTGTTTTTTTCTGTGGCGTGACGAGATCCTGAAATTCTTGAAATTTTTCATGATAAGCTTGCTGGCATTCCATAAGCTGATCAACATATTTCTTTACTTTTTTTGACTTAGTGACATGCTTTTCCTTTTCAATACATTGAATAAGGCGTTGCTTTTCTTGCAATAAAGAACTCAATTCTTTTAATAACGACTTCACCTGTTTTATCCTCTTGTAGTGCTCTGTACCTTAATTCTAGGACAAATTTAGAAAAAATCTTGAATTTTAACTTATTTTGTTCGCTAGTAGATGAGTTGCTACCACAATTGTGTTTTTGTGGTGTGTTTTTAGTTAATTGGAACGTTGTTTCCATTAGCAGTAGTGGTAATACTAGTGTTGAGATAACTAACACATAGAAAATACATAACATTTATTTTCCCCTAGGCTATCAACTTGAATGCCCTGCAAAAATGCATTAACATCTGACCTGTTATGGCGTGTTACAAGCTTATACAACATTTTGATCAAATACGTCACTTTGACTTTAGTGCAGTAGCTTGGTGTCAGCATTTTGTTGATATCATGTTATTACTGCCATTTGTCTATTGGTTATAACCGATGCTCCTACAAGTTGCAGTTCCTGTTCCAATGCGGATGACCTTTGTTTACAATCCGCCATCTGGTTGTATTCCAAACCTTAACCTCGTTGGTGTACGCGTACGTGTGCCATTTGGTCGTCGTAATGTAGTTGGCATTGTATGGGGCTGTACTGAAGAAAGCAATATATTGCCAAAACAAATTAAAACTGCAGCATGTGTGCTTGATACACATCCCATAGTAACCGCCCCTATTCAAAAGCTCTGTCAATTGGTGAGTGAGTATTATCATTACCCAATTGGTGAAGTCATCAGTTGTGCCCTGCCACGATTGCTGAGATCTGGGAAGTCAACGGAGTTAATCGGTGATAAGGGGGTTAAAATGACCGTGCAGGCTAAAAATGCAGATCTTTGTGTTATATCACGTCGTGCACCACGACAGGCAGCCTTATTAGAGTACCTGGAGGCTGTTGGTGGTTGGGCTTCACAACAGCAACTTGCAAAAGCTGGTTTTTCCTCAGGGTTACGTAAGGCACTACTTGAGAAGAAGTACTTAGAGATCTCCCCAGCACTGAATACATCCGTTAAACCAGACTTAGATGTTAAGTCGCCTTTAGACCTAAGTAAATCGCAAGCCGATGCCGTGCAAGCTGTTAGTAACTGTAATGCTTTCAAATCCTTTCTACTAGATGGTGTGACAGGCAGTGGTAAAACAGAAGTTTACCTGCGTTTGATAGCACAAGTTATACAGCAAGGGAGGCAGGGGCTTCTACTAGTGCCAGAAATTGGCTTAACTCCACAAATGGTGCAGCGTGTGCAATCTCGATTCCTTGGTCGTCGCGTAATTGTCTTACACTCAGCCTTAACCGATCGTGAACGTCATGATAGCTGGTTACGTGCTTGGCGTGGAGAGGTTGATATTGTCATAGGCACCAGATCGGCTATCTTTGTGCCCTTACAAGCCTTAGGTATTATCATCATCGATGAGGAACATGATGGTGCCTACAGTCAACTCAGTGGCTGTCGTTATTCGGCGCGTGATGTCGCGGTGATGCGTGCTAAAATAGAAAATATTCCAATTGTATTGGGATCAGCGACCCCATCATTGGAAAGTTGGCATAATATAAAACAAAAGCGTTATCAGCATTTACGATTGCCGCAACGTGCTGGTAGTGCACAATTGCCAACATTTCATACCATTGACCTACGTGGCCGTAAACTGCTGCATGGTTTATCTACGGAATTGCTACAAGCCATCGACAAGCATTTGTCGGCAGGACAGCAGATTTTATTATTTTTAAATCGTCGTGGATTTGCCCCAGTATTACTGTGCAACAACTGTGGTTGGCAGGCGAAGTGTCAATATTGCGATGCACGTATGACCCTGCATTGTCAGCCAGAACGCTTATACTGCCATCACTGTGGTGCTGCACAATGTGTTCCAAAGCAATGTCCAGCCTGTAGTGAAATGCAATTACAACAAGTTGGTGTGGGCACCGAACGATTAGAGCAAACCTTACGTCAGCACTACCCAGATGTTCCCATAACTCGCATTGATCGAGATACTGTGCGTGGTTCTGGGAGGAAATTTTCTGAATTGCTAAAAAATATCCATCAAAATAACAGCCACATATTGTGTGGCACACAAATGTTAGCAAAAGGACATCATTTTCCGCATGTGACAATGGTTGGTATTCTGGACGTTGATTATGGATTATGTAGTTCTGATTTTCGGGCACTGGAGCACATGAGCCAGTTAATACTACAAGTTGCTGGTCGTGCTGGTCGTGGCGAGCAATCTGGAGAGGTATACCTACAAACGCGTTACATCGATCACCCTATGCTACAAGCACTTTTACGTAGTGGATACCATACACTAATGGATCATCTATTGGTTGAGCGCAAACAGGCACAACTACCACCACTAGCTTATTTGGCAGTTTGGCATATTGAGTCCAAGGTTAAACAAAAATCGGAAGCTGCAGCGGAAGTATTAGCACAGCATATCGCACAGTACACAAACAAACAGGTAAACTGTATCGGACCAATACCTGCCGTTATGATGAAACGTGCTAATTATTACCGTATGCAACTCTGGTTATGTAGTACACAACGTAGTAATCTGCATCAACTTTTAAATCAGGTCTTAAACAACTGGCCTAAACTCAATTTGCCATCTTCGGTTCACTGTACATTGGATGTTGACCCCGTAACTTGTAATTG
Source organism: Gammaproteobacteria bacterium (assembly GCA_003354005.1). Lineage (GTDB taxonomy): Bacteria > Pseudomonadota > Gammaproteobacteria > PIWD01 > PIWD01 > PIWD01. The sequence continues at coordinate 45,011 of PIWD01000003.1, forward strand.
ATACTAGCTAAAAGCGTACACACTAAACGCGACAAAGTTTTGACAAAAACAAACTGAGGTGATAGCATCATCCCATGTACTTAATTCTCACAGTAGCAAGCTATGGCACAATTAGACGATAAACCGTGCACTGCAAAGCATTACAATGTCACATCAGCAGATCTCCCGTTGTCGTGTCCAACTGCTGGCATCCCACTTTGGAATTTTCATCCACGTGTTTTCTTGCCCATCGAAAAAACAGGGCACGAAAAGTGCCCATATTGTGGAACCGAGTATTTTATGAATTGACATCCTCCACCTGAGCGAGTAAGTCTTATGGCGAGCTGGATAAAATATGAACCCAAGCAACGAGGATAAAATTTTAATCATCTCACCTGGATGGGTTGGTGATCTAATTATGGCGCAAGCTTTATTCAAGTTACTTAAACGACAGCAGCCTGCTTGTATTATTGATGTTCTAGCCCCACGCTGGGCACACCCTTTACTTATGCGTATGCCAGAGATTAATGAGCATATTGTTGCTGAGTTTCAACATGGAGAACTGAAGTTGCGCAAGCGTTTTCAATGCGCAAAGCAATTACAATCTCGTAATTATAGTCGGTCTATTATTTTGCCAAATTCATTTAAGTCTGCACTCATCCCTTGGTTGGCAAAGATTAAGCATCGTACTGGTTGGCTTGGGGAACAACGATGGGGCATCATTAACGACCGACAAAAATCAAATAAAAAAGACATGCCACTTATGGTGAGTCATTATCTAGCTCTAGCTCAGACAAATAATCAAAGCCTCTTAACAACACCTATAGAATCCGTATTATTGCCCTCGTTGAGTGTTAATATAGATAAACAGCATCTATTACTTAAAACACTCAATTTAAGACTTGATAAACCAGTGCTTGCTTTATGTCCTGGAGCTAAATATGGGTCATCTAAACAATGGCCAAGTAACTACTTTTCAGTATTAGCACGACATATGCTGCGACAAGATTGGCAAGTTTGGATATTCGGAAGCCCAGAAGATAGCCCTATTGCCAAAAAAATTCATCAGTCATGTTCTTCCGACTACTACTTTAATTTGTGTGGAAAAACAAAACTAAACGATGCAATCGATTTACTGTCCCTCGCCCGTATTGTGGTCAGCAATGATTCAGGTTTAATGCATATGGCCAGTGCTCTAAAACGTCCACTTGTTGTATTATATGGAGCAACAACACCAAAATTTGCACCTCCACTTACAAAAAAGCATGTAATTTTGTACCGTAATTTAAGTTGTCAGCCTTGCCTTAAGCGACTCTGTCCCTTAAAACATTTTAAGTGTATGCGCGAATTGCCACCACAAAAAGTTATACACGCCATGCAACAGTTGGATGCATCTGTACTATGAAAAAAGTTCTTATCCTAAAAACATCATCTATGGGGGATCTAATCCACACTCTTCCTGCCTTAAGTGATTCAGCAAGCCAAATACCAAATATTAAATTCACCTGGGTAACAGAAGAAGCATTTCAAGACATACCATCCTGGCATCCAGCAGTGCATAGGATTATTCCAATTGCTCTACGTCGTCTGAAAAAAAAAGCACTATACCTATCTAGTTGGCAAGCCTTACGTACCTTCAAGACACAGCTCATCGATACAACTTATCACCACGTAATCGATGCACAGGGATTATTGAAAAGTGCAATACCAACATACCTAAGTAATGGACCCAACTGGGGGTACGATAGACACAGTGCCCGCGATCCCATCGCCAGTTTATTTTACCAACATCATGTATCAGTACATAAAGACCTACATGCTATAACACGCACACGCCAGCTATTTAGTCTAGCACTTGGGTATCCCATGTCCATCACTGAAAACACACCCAACTATGGCATTAACACAAAGAATCTGCCTGCAACACCAAAAGATTTCAAACTACCCACAACACCTGATCGATGTCTTATTTCTATTCACATGACAAGCAAAACCACGAAATGCTGGCCAATAACTTTTTGGATTAAACTACTACACCAAGCAACAGACAATGGCTACCACATCTTATATCCATGGGGGAATGAAGAGGAAAAAAAGCGAGCACAGTACATTGCAGCAAAACATGCTCACGCACATGTTTTACCAGCTCTAACACTTGGTCAATTTGCTAGTCTCTACAATCAAATATCTGGAGCCGTGGGTTTAGACACTGGGCTTAGCCACCTCGCAGCGGCCTTATCGCTGCCTATGGTATCTCTGTATGGACCTACACTAGCAGAACGTATTGGAGCATTTGGTCGTCATCAGATTCACTTACAAGAAAACAGATTGGATAAAATCCCACCTGAAAAAGTATGGAAACAGCTTCAGTCTTTGCTACAAAAAGTTAAACATGAATCACCTTGAACAGAAACATTATATCATAAGTCGTATTGATAATATCGGAGACGTAGTTCTAACACTACCTTTGATCGAGCAATTAAAAAAATATGACCCATCTTGTCGTATCACTTTTTTAGCTAGATATTATACCCACCCAGTACTCAAATGCTGCCCTGCCATCAATCAATATCTTGATTGGGAAAAATTAAAAACAAAAAGTGATGCAGAGATCATCAAGCAGCTTCAAGCACAAAATGCACATGTTATAATACATCTACTACCAGCACCACGGTTGTCTGTACTTGCACGAAAAGCAAAGATTCCCATGCGAATTGGAACAGCTCGGCGTTGGTATCACTGGTTAAACTGCACACATTGTGTCAAGATAACTGCGAACGACAAACGCAAGTATCATGAATATGAATTGAACATTAAGTTGCTAGATCCACTTGGCATTAAAGCTCACTTAAATAATGCCTCGCACGTTTTACTGCCAGAACTCGATATTAATCGGTTGCCAACATCAGAGCATATTAAAATTGACCGAATCCTACCACCTTCAAATCGTTTTCAGATAATAATTCATCCTGGATCGCTCGGACACGGTCGTGAATGGAATCCCTCATTATTCGTCAAACTTATTCACAGCTTACCGCAGGATCGTTACCATATTTTATTGTGTGGTTCATCCAGGGAGTCTGTACGCTTCAAAGGTGTGCTAGCAGACTTATGCCCAAAAGCAACTAATTTAATGGAAAAACTTTCACTAGATGCTTATATTATACTGATCGCACGCAGCAACGGGTTTATTGCATCGGGCACAGGGCCTCTGCATATCGCGGCTGCCTTGGGCATTCCAACTCTCGGTCTATTTCCAGCTAAACAAAATATCGGCTCTACAAGATGGCGACCGATCGGTCGAAAAGCACAATACCTTGTATCAAATAACTGCCAAGAGTGCCAAAGTGCTTCCGATTGCGATTGCATGACTCAAATCACAGTTGAACAAGTTCAAAACGTAATTCTACAATGGTTCGAATCTACGTCCAAGTGTCAATCCAATAATACAAAGGAAACGTGAAAATGCTAACAGCCACAAATGATGCCATACAGCGACCAACTCCTTGGCAAAACAGATGTCTTAAATTGAGTCAGTGGAGTGCGATTGGAGTGGGTTTCTCACTACCATTTTCGACCAGTGCAACTGATATTCTGTTTATTAGTGCTGTGCTTGCTTATCTAGCCTCAAATACATTAAAGCAGCTTTACAACGACCAATTTGGATCAAATCGTAACACAATTGCATTGATTCTTATGGGAGCCTTTACATTTATGCTACTGGGTGTAAGTTATACACAAGCACCGATAAACGATATCATCCATAGCCTGCATAAATATCAAAAACTAGCCATAGCAGCAATATTGTTCCCTGTATTCAGTGATGTGCTAACAAAAAAACGGTCTTTACTGGCCTTACTTGTATCATTATTTATTTTTATGTTAATCACCTACATTGCTTACTATCACGTACTTCCTATATCAGGTTATAGAAATGACCCACAACAACAGGCTGCTATTTTCAAAAACCATATTGCCAGCAATTTCTTAATGGCATTATTCAGCTACTTTTTAGCTTATTTGATGATATACAATCGACCATATCGCTGGTTGTTCACAATCTTGTGGTGCGCAAGCACTTACAACGTGCTGTATCTAAGTTCTGGACGTTCTGGGTATATTATTTTCATTGTATTGATGCTGTTATTGGCATGGCAGCGATGGCGTTTAAAAGGGATAGCTTCTGTAAGCCTCCTGTTGCTATTTCTTTTACTTATAACCTACCAACATGCACCTACCTTTAGAAAACGGCTTCAGCAGGCAGTAACGGCCGTTGTACGGCATGATATACATGCGTCTACAGGTGAGAGAATAGCATATGCAAAAAATAGCTTGCGATTAATAAAAGAGAGTCCTGTAATTGGCTTTGGAACGGGCAGCTTTGCTCATCAATATAAACGCATCAGCGGATGGGCAAACTATAACCCACACAATGAATATTTGCATATCGGCGTTCAATTTGGTGTATTTGGCATCCTCTTATTGATTGCCATGATGTTACACCAATGGTGGACTAGTTTCAGCTTATCACAACCATACAAAGCATTTGCTCAAGCCATAATATGCACAATGCTTATAGGATTTTGTATTAACAGTTGGTTAATGGACACGACACAAGGACACATATACGTGTATATGCTTGCAATATGCTTCTCCAGGACAACACCAAAAATAGAACGATAAACTAACTTAACTGTTTTGCCGAAACAAAAGTTATCCACAGCCTTAATATATATAGTAAGTATATATATATATAAGTTATAGTAGTTATTACTGCTGTGGATAAGTGTCCAAATTGACCGCAACCCACTGTCAACTGTTGGATTGCTCGACTGGATAAGCTGTTAGTAACTTGTGGATAAGCTGTGGACAATATCTGGATAACTTTAAAAAAATAAATTATCCACAGCTTATCCACAAGTTACTAACAGCTTATCCACAGGCTGTTAATATTCTTAACCTTTTGGAATTCTCCGCACAGACTAGCATTGAGTAACTTTGGTGGGTTATGTTGCAAAAATGAGTGGTATACAAGAAAATATCTATTTAATTAAGTATTAAAGGTAAAATTAATGGTCAAGTTTTCAGGCAGACATTTTTCTAAGGATTAAGGTAACTATAATCAAATTCATCAACTCCATCATCAATCGCCTTCTCGATTTCATCTCTATTAGTGTTATTACAAGCAAGTGTCTTATCAGATATACCATCAAGGTACATATATTTCATCTCGATTCTTAGACTTTTTTTAAACCATTCCAATGGCAGTATTAAGATATTTTTTCTTTCTTAAATACCGTGCCTGTAGTAAAACATTTTCTGAAATTTTACTGGATGAGACCCCTGTAAAGGGCTCATTCTCAAACATCTTCAAAAGAGGGGTCACTTCAACAATAAATTTAACAGATTGCCCATTAGGACAGCTTGGTACATCTGGCGCATCACTTATATCTATTGCAGAACTAGCATTTGTTTCCAAATTATATCCTCGTTCAAAATCCTCCAATCTATTGATTATGTGGCGTTTGATATTATCTTCATTATCTTCTTCACAACAAGTACCATTCTCTATTTCTTTCCACAACAAACAAACTGTATCCACTAGAAGTGTAACTTCAAAAGTTTTCATGAGAACACTTTTAATAATTTCATTATCTTTAACTTCTTCAGCAAATTTTAAAATATTTTCTTTTATTTTATCACAATCGTAGTTACTATATTTCACCTTCAAGCGTGAAAGACGCCCGAAGGACGAGCACTCATAGCGGTTAATTTTTAAGTCAGGGGATGTCGTGTGGTGAATAATATTCACTTATATCAAACATAAACGCAAAAATACAATAGATTTCTTTACAAATAAAATAACTCGAACCAACTGTAGGTATTCCTAAAGCTACTGCCCCTATCCGAAATAAACGAGAATGTTCAAATATCCACATACGCATAACAGTCCACCAAACTTTATGCTGGGTTATTATCCTAACAAGAAAGCCGTCGATCCACCCACTGATTATAGCTATACACAGACCAAAACAAAGCACTAAAAATGAAAGAATTGGCAATAAAACAAGATATTTTAAAGCACTTAAAATTCTGCCACGTAATAATTCTTCGAGCCATGTAAACATGCTAAGCACAACTGCTAATGCAATTGGTATAAGACCAAACAAAATAGCAAGGATCGATCCAAAAATTTTGTTAAATACCATAATTAGCACCAAGTTGTTACGCTGAGACTGGTTGTGTTGAAAAGTTTTATTGGTTCAAAGGATGCGTGTATTCTGTTCAAGCAAGGATTCCTGCTGGTTAGATTGCGCTTGCTGAGTTTGAGAGGCAGGAGCAAAAAACTGTGGTGAGCCTATCCTTGGGATGTTGCTAGTAGCAAAAGCAGGCCTAAGTATTACTTGGGCATTTCTACAACAGGAAGAGTCATCGTCTGGAAATATGTTATTGATATCTTTTTGCTCTTCTGGCTCTTTCACCATCGCTCCCCAAGCTAACAATTCATCTACAAGAACTCTTGCCTCCTCCTCAGCTACAATAGATATTTTCTTATATGCCACTCATTTTTGAACACAACCGATCACTAATCACTATCTGGTCTAATACGTGTGCAATATTAAAAGTAAATACGTATCATAGTACTATGTGCCGATCAATCTTAATTAACATAACTCAGAACTTTCATCATGCCACGCTATGATAATAGAAAATTATTTCGTTATGATCCTTACTTAGGGATTACAATTATAAGCCTGTTACTCGTTGGATTGTTGATGGTGGCATCGGCCTCAATGGTGATATCGGATCACCGTTTTCACCATCCGTTCCATTTTATTATGCGTCAGTGCAGTTATGCTATAACTGGTCTACTATTCGGTTGGATTATTACACGTATACCTTTGTACGTCTGGGAAAAGGCTTCTAAATTGATGCTATTAAGTGGCTTGCTACTTCTCTTGCTTGTATTGATCCCTGGCATTGGTCATTTGGTTAATGGTAGTCGACGTTGGTTATTTATTGGGTCTTTTGGTTTACAACCTTCGGAGTGGATGAAATTTTCTATGATCGTATATCTAGCAGATTTTTTAGTTCGTCATAACGATGAAGTGCGTAGGCGGATCTGGGGATTTTTAAAGCCTATGTCCTTACTGTGTATCGTAGCTATTTTATTATTGTTAGAGCCTGATTTTGGTACTACTGCTGTTTTAACTATAGTCACGTTAGGGATGATGTTTTGGGCTGGTGTGCCCTGGCATCGTTTTCTTTTACTCTTGTTACTAGCAGGTTCTGCCTTGACAGCTTTAGTAATTTCGTCACCATATCGTCTGACGCGCCTTACTAGTTTTTTACATCCATGGCAACATCCTTTTCATTCTGGTTATCAGTTAACCCAATCTTTAATCGCATTTGGTCGTGGTGGTGTGTGGGGGATGGGGCTAGGCAATGGTATTCAGAAATTATTTTATTTGCCAGAGGCACATACTGACTTCCTATTTGCAGTAATTGCTGAAGAATTTGGTTTGTTGGGTTCATTTGCTTTAGTAATAGGATTTAGCTTCCTCGTTGGTCGTGGGTTATATTGGGCTTGGCAAGCATCTAAATATGAAGAAGGATTTGCGGCATATGTTGCCTACGGTATTAGCTTGTGGTTTGCTTTACAGGCAGCCATTAATATAGGGGTTAATTTAGGGCTCTTGCCGACAAAAGGCTTGACCTTGCCACTTATAAGTTATGGTGGAAGTAGTTTATTGATAAGTTGTATTGCCATGGGGTTATTGCTGCGTGTTGGTCATGAAATGACTGTACTTAAACGTCAAAAACCTATTGCATCTAAAAATCGATCACCTAGAAGTGCTGTTAAAAGGAGAGTATATTGAAATTTTGCATACTAGCTGGTGTAACTGGTGGGCATATTATGCCAGCACTTGAATTAAGTCGAGTATTACGAGCACATGGACATGATATCCATTGGTTGGGAGCGAGTGGCGGGCAAGAAGTTGTTTTGGCAGAGCGTGCTGGTTTTCAGGTGCATGTTATCAAACTAAAACGCTTGCGTAGTACGGGTCGTTGGCATTGGTTATTTGTACCTTGGAGACTACTGTTTGCTTGTATAAAGGCTTGGCGTATACTGCGTCACTTGTCGGTAGATAGAGTAATTGGATTTGGTGGAATGCTTACAGCCCCAGGCGGTGTTGCTGCGTATTTGCTGAACAAACCACTTATTTTGCATGAACAGAATGCGGTGATTGGCCTGACCAACCGTTGTTTATCTTATTTTGCATCTGGCATCATTACTGCTTTTCCAAAATCTGCTTATCACAATTCTAGGATACGTTCTCCCCTGCATTATTTAGGTTGCCCTATACGCCAAGCATTGATAGAAGTTGGTAAGAGGCGTAAAGAACAGGCTTATAGTGGTCATATGTCAACATCTTGTAAAAAGCAACCTGAAAAAGCTGGAACTGATCAATTTAGATTACTCATCTTAGGCGGAAGCTTGGGAGCACTTGCTTTAAACCGCTTCTTGCCAGAAGTCATACAAGCCTTACTTAAGGCTAATGTACCATTATTAGTGCACCATCAATGTGGTCAAAGGCATATTCTTACACTCCAAACCCATTATAAACAACTTTCTCTGCCTGATGACGTGATAAACATCACACCCTTTATTGAAAGTATCGAAAAAGCTTATGCTTGGGCTGATCTTGTCATCGCTAGAGCTGGTGGCATGACCATAAGCGAATTGTCAGCAACAGCATCTGCCAGCATCTTGATACCCTATCCACACGCAGCAGATCAGCACCAACATGCCAACGCAGATTACTACGTAGCCCAGCATGCAAGTATCATACAGACGGAAGCAACTTTACAAATTGAGCCATTTGCCAACTTATTAATGAATTTAATCAACAACACCAAAAAATTAATCGAGATGCGTCGTGCTGCGCATGCCTTAGCAAAGCCACGCGCCAGCGAGCAGATGCTAAAAATTCTACAGCAATTTTAAACTTCTCAAAAGAATATACTGCTTTTGATGTGGCTAGCTCTTGTGCGTACCGTTTGAGCCAGACAATACTGCCCTTGCTAGTGAATGCAATGGCTGTCTGGTAGGCCGTGGGCGACTCGAACGCCCGACCAATGGATTAAAAGTCCACTGCTCTACCAACTGAGCTAACGGCCCTAAATAGAAAAAATACTTTGCACAACGGCTGCATTGGTCGATACATTGACCCAACTGTCAACAGCCTTGACCTGTTCTACGAGAGAACATGCCAAATGCTCGAGGGCACATAATACCAGAAAAAATAACATGACGCAAACGCTAGCCTAGTGTATGTAGTTCGCAAATTAATTCACAAGCATAGTTAAAAATTAAGGAGACAATATCCACAAAATATGATTGTGAACTGGCTTGGCTAACATGGTTCAGTATGCTACTATTGAGATCAAGCGAGACTGATTTCAAGTGATGATCAATATCTACAAAAAAATTTACTGCCATGCTTCAAATAAGCAGCTCTGGAGCTATTTTGCAGTTTCTGGAACAGGTTTTTCAATAGACTTAGTACTATTTTTCTTTCTTACAAGTGCAAATGTTCACGTATTCAACAGCAATATGATTAGTAGTTTTGTTGCCGTTAGCTTCATGTATATGCTATCGGTGCGCTACACCTTCACGCATGCTCGCTACTCATTCAAACGATTTGTGTTGTTTATCTGCTATTACGGCCTGTCTATTATTGTCTTTTCAACTCTTATTACATGGCTTGTCCTTCATCTTTTGATTGCACCCATGCTCGCCAAGGTACTGGTTGTGCCACTCTCATTTCTTACGAATTATGTCTTTGCTTCCCGCATCATTTGTACAGGAAAGCGTTACAATTTTTGATGAGCAAGATGAGCAATATCAATTGAAAAAAACTTCACAAAACACGCGAAGCAATTGCAATGTTATATAAAATAAAGTAGCATGGTAAGCTATCTTTTATCCAAACAACTAGAAAGGTTTACATTATGGTAGTTATTCGTCTAGCAAGGGCTGGTGCAAAGAAGCACCCTTTTTATCACATTGTCGTTGCAAATAAAAGCAGCCCTCGTGATGGCAATTTTATTGCTAAGTTAGGGTTTCACAATCCGGTCGCACGTGGCAAGGAGCAGATATTAGCCTTGGATCTCAAGGCAGTCGAACATTGGGTTAAACGTGGCGCACAGCCTTCCAACAGTGTAAAAAAACTGATAAAACGTGCAAGAAAACTGGCTGCAAATGACAAAGATCAAGAGACTATGACAGCAGAAGAAGTTGTACAAGAAAAAGAAGGCCAATCAGCAAAAAAACCTAGTTCTCCGAAAAAAATCACAAGCAAAACTAAAGCCACAACCGAAAATAAAAAGGAAAAAGATATAGCTAACGCTGAAAGTGCACCCAAAACAAAACCCGCCGAGAAAGTTAAGATATCTCAAACAGCCGAAGTAAGCAGCAAGCCAACTGGAATAGCTGCACCTGAAGAGGAAAAAGTGAGTAAAGTAGTCCCACCTAAAGCTACCTCTAAAATGGAAACAAAGGCAATCAAAAAACCAAGTGAGACGACTTCGCCTAAGGTTGCATCCAAAACAAAAACAAATAAAACATCTGCCAAAAAAGAACCCGTAGTGGAAAAAGATACGGCAGCAAAAATAACCAGGCCTAAGGCAAAACAGCACAAATCCACAGTTAAGTCGGAATCAGTGACGGAAATAACAAAAGCTAAATCAAAAAAAAATAAGAAGACCTAGAAGATCGTTATAAATTTGATTGGTTAACACTAGTGTCAAATCATTCTCAATATATAGTTGTTGGTAGATTTGGTAGACCAAAAGGTTTGGCTGGCTTGTTGTATGTTGATTCTTATACTGACCCTCCGTCTAATTTATTTGACTATCAACCCTGGCAAGTGCGCGATCTTAAGAAAACAGGTGAGCAACTAAAAGCCTGTCACATAGTCAAAAAGAATTTAACAGGAAATCGAGCACTTGTGAGCATAGACGGCTGCCAGACGTGTGAGCAAGCACAGTTTTACACTAATAAGTCAATTCATGTACATCGCTCTCAACTTCCAGAACCACCACCTGGTTCTTATTACTATGCTGATCTTGAAGGATTCACAGTATATAACCAGAACAGCAAACAATTAGGTATCGTTGACCATATATTTAGCAATGGTGCACAAGATATTATTGCTATCGCCTCACCAACACATCGTAAAAAATTTCTACTTATTCCTTTCCTAAAACAAAGTATTGTTCAAATAGATGCCATACAGAAAAAAATCTTAGTTGACTGGCATACTGATGATGCATCCACCTAAGTCATGCATGATGCGTATTGATATTATTACTCTATTTCCAAGTATGTTTTCAGCCATTGACAAAGGGGTTATTGGACGCGCTATCCAGCGTGGACAATTAAACATCCATCTATGGAATCCACGTGATTACACACACAACAAACATCGTAGCGTCGATAAACGCCCTTATGGTGGTGGTCCCGGAATGGTTATGTGTGCACAACCGCTTAAGCTGGCAATTGATGCAACAAAAAATGCTAGTGAGGTGCCTTCACCTGTGATACATCTCTCACCTCAAGGGCACCTATTAACACAGGCTGCCTTGCAACGTTTTTCAAAACAAGAGCGTTTAATTTTACTTGCTGGTCGCTATGAGGGCGTTGATCAGCGTTTAATCGATTATGCTGTCGATGAGCAATGGTCACTTGGTGATTATGTGCTTAGTGGTGGAGAGCTACCAGCTATGGTAATAATTGATGGCATAACACGGTTGTTGCCTGGTGCACTTCATAACCCTGATTCAATAAGGCAAGATTCGTTTAGTAACGGGTTGCTGGATTGCCCGCACTATACAAGGCCTGAAAAATTTAGTAATATGACCGTTCCCACAGTGTTAAAAAGTGGGAATCATGACGCAATCGCGCGCTGGAGACTTAAACAGTCGCTTGGGCAGACCTGGTTAAAGCGGTTCGATCTATTAGCCAAACGTCCACTAAGCAGAGAAGAACAGCAATTGCTTGATGAATTTATAATTGAATATAGAAATGAGGCAGACAAGCTATGATGCAAGTTATTGAACAAATAAATGCCGAGCAAATTGCTGGGCAAGTTAAAGAACGGTCAATTCCTAATTTTTACCCTGGCGATACAATTGTCGTAAAGAGGCGTATCAAAGAAGGTGTACGGGAACGTTTACAGGCATTTGAAGGAGTCGTAATTGCCCGAAACCGTGGAACACAATTTAATGCGACATTTACCGTACGTAAAACAGCATATGGTGTAAGTGTAGAATATACGCTACCACTTTATAGCCCACTTACTGAAAGTATCACCGTTAAGCGACGTGGGAAAGTAAGGCGAAGCAAATTATTTTATTTACGTGCCTTAAGTGGACGGAAAGCACGTATTGCCGAAAAAATTTAGTTAACTCACTCGCTACCCTATTATGCACTTTAAGAACCTTCCATCTGAACAGTGCCCTAAAGTCTACTTGGTTGGCGGTGCTGTGCGCGATAAACAGTGCGGACAACCTGTTGCTGAACGAGATTGGGTTGTGGTCAATGCAACTCCACAAATTATGCTGGATGCTGGTTTTAAAACTATTGGCAAGGATTTTCCTGTTTTCCTGCATCCAGAAACAAAAGAAGAATATGCTTTAGCACGTACTGAACGAAAAACTGGGCGTGGGCATACAGGTTTTACTTGTAAAACAAATCCTAATGTAACATTAGAAGACGACCTTAGGCGACGTGACCTCACAATAAATGCTATGGCAGAAACCTTGTCAGGGAAACTAATTGACCCCTACGGTGGTCTGGATGATCTGAGACAAGGAATACTACGCCATGTGTCACCTGCTTTCACAGAAGACCCATTACGAATTTTGCGAACAGCTCGCTTTGCTGCAATGTTACATAAATTCCAAGTACATCCCCATACATGCCAATTAATGAAAAATATGGTTGCTCATGGTGAATTAAGTGATATAGCAACTGAACGGGTGATAACTGAATTAACAAAAGCCTTGCGCCACCCAAATTACCATCGTTTTTTTCAGGTGCTTGAAGATTGCCAAGCATTGGCATATTTATTTCCAAAACTTACTCTCAACTCAACCATACGTAAAGCCCTACAACCCATCAACCTGCTAATCAAAAAATACCACCCCAAAGAACAAAGCATACTTCGCTTTTCAGTTATTTTTCATACATTAATAGACGAGCAGCGTAAAAAACTCTATCAACATTATTCTATTTCTCAAACTAATCGTGCCCTCACTGAACTTTTGGTGAAATATAAGCATAAACTTGCGTCCCTGCTCGATCTATCGGCTGGTAAACAGCTAGAACTGCTCTACGATACAGATGCATTAAGACGTCCAGAGCGATTTACCCAACTGATCACACTCGTACAAGGCTTAGAATCTACCGCCCCCTCTTCTCTACAATACGAATCAAATAAATTAATCCAACTCGTACAAAAAGTTGATAAAACCCAACTGATTAATAAACAACTAACAGGAAAAGCATTCAAAAAAGCACTGATCAAACTGCAACAGCAAGCACTTGAAGACCTCTATTCTGGGGAAATATAATGATACTTTCTATGAAATGCTATAGTCCCATTTGAGAAATAGATAAAGTAACTTTTTATCAAGCTCGCCGTAAGACCTGCTCATTTAGGTGGAGGATATCAAGTTTCAAGTGTAACTATCTTCCAGTGTAGAGATTGCCCTGCCATCAATGGCACAACATGGCCTTTCCCATAATCAAGTCGTTCTGGTATCTGTTGGTTTTTTTTGACTAATGTTATCTTTGTCTTATTCTCTGGTAGCTGATAAAATGCTGCTCCAAATTTACTAGCAAACCCCTGGAGCTTATCTAATGCGTTGACTTGTTCAAATACGGTTACATAGAGTTCTATTGCCACATTCATGTTATAAATACCAGCACAACCACATGATGTTTCTTTTTTGGCTTGATCATGGGGAGCACTGTCGGTTCCTAGGAAAAATTTAGGATTGCCAGAAGTGGCTGCTTTGATCAGTGCGTGTTGATCTTCCTTACGTTTTAAAATGGGTAAACAGTAATAGTGTGGGCGAATACCGTTGGCCAACAAATGATTGCGATTGTAAAGTAAATGATGTGGTGTAATTGTCGCAGCAATTGTTTTAGGGGCTTGCTGGACAAACTGTACAGCAACCTTTGTTGAAATATGTTCTAGCACAATACGTAATTTGGGAAATTGCTTAATTAAATTCAGCAAATAATGTTTGATGAAATATGCCTCACGATCAAAAATATCGACATAACCTTCTGCTGTTTCGCCATGAATAAGCAGTGGTATATCGTACGTCTGCATGGCTTCAAAAACTGGATATAGTGTCGTTAAATCCTTAACACCATATCCAGCATTTGTCGTTGCGCCAACAAAGTATAGTTTACAGGCATGGACACAGACACTGTTTAGAATGTCAGCAATATTTGTAACAGTTGTCTGCTCCGTCAAATAAAGTGCAATTAAAGGGGAAAAATCAAGGCACTCTTTTGGCACCCATTTTTTAATGCGTTGGTAGTATCGCTCTGCCTGTGCTACGTTGCAAATCGGAGGTGTTAAATTAGGCATTGCCATTACACGTGAAAACTGACGTGCAGCATCAGGTACAGTCCGTTCTAGTATTGCCTCATCACGCAAGTGCACATGCCAATCATCAGGTTTAATAATGGTTAATTCATCCATATCCAGCCCAGGCAAATATAGCGCACTACTAAGCCATTTCAAACTGATGGGCAACAAACGCCCAATTGACTAAACTCCAAAAATTACTGATATACTTTGACCTGTCATTTTTTGTATCTAAGTAGTAAGCATGCTCCCAGACATCACAGGTTAGTAGAGGAGTATGTCCAGCACTCATTGGATTGGCAGCATTGCTTGTGCTAAGAACTTCCAATTTACCATTCTTATTTTTTATAAGCCAGACCCAACCTGAGCCAAACGTGCTCATTGCTTTTTGAGAAAATTGATCTTTAAATGCTTCAAATGAGCCAAATATTTCGATAATTGCATCAGCAAGCTTGCCACTTGGTTCGTTGGCATCTTCATTACTAGGAGGTGTTAAGCATTCCCAATAAAAGCTATGATTCCAAACTTGAGCCGCATTATTAAAAATAGCCCCGCCGACTTCGGCATATTGCCGAATAATATCTGTCAGTTTTTTTTCTTTGAGTGAGTCGTCTTTTGCAACTAAGTTGTTTAAATTATTAACGTAAGCTCGGTGATGCTTGCCGTAGTGATATTCAATCGTCTTTTCTGAAATAAAAGGTTCAAGTGTATGCTTGGCATAGGGTAGCTTTAGTAATTCAAATGACATTGTTAATCTCCTTATGATCAAGTTCCTCTAAAAGGAACAATCTTATGATTATATCATAGCAAACCACTCCACTTAAACAAGGAAGTTGGAACAGCTGCGCTCACTAATGTAACTCATGTGTTGCGAAAAATAAAATTAGCGTACCTCTTTATCCCTTACTTAACAAGGGTAAATTTATTCATCGGGAACTGCTGATTCTTCGATAACTCACTTGATTAATCATCCATTTTCCACTACTTTCAATCCACATATCCCAAAAAGGACATTGAAGCTCTGCCTAATGATGATATCATGACCGTGAAAGAACGCACCGATTACCTCAAGATCATGTAGAAAACGGCAAGCCGTTTTACATCTAAAGGCAAGGCTTCAAGGTAAGCAGTGCATAGCAGTTTAGGAAGAGTGAACAAGAGAAAAACAGCTAGGATAAGTAATGGTTGATAAAAAAAAAGAACAAGAGCGTG
>PIWD01000004.1 GCA_003354005.1 Gammaproteobacteria bacterium
CGCGACTTTACACAGATCAACAATACCTAAAAACCCCCGAAGAAATGGCTGCTTTATTTCATGACCTACCTACGGCACTAAAAAATAGCGTTGAAATTGCTAAGCGTTGTAACGTACATATAGAGCTTCAGCAAGTTTTTTTACCCAAATTCCCACTACCAGAGAAAACAGATTTAGTCCAGTTTTTTGAATCAAAAGCTCGTCAAGGCTTACGAGAACGCTTATGCCAGCAGAGAACCCAAGGATTAACAGAAGCACAGCAAGAGGCCTACCAGCAACGCTTAAGCATGGAATTGTCTATGATCAACAAAATGGGGTATGCCAGTTACTTTTTGATTGTGGCTGATTTTATTAATTGGGCACGGAAAAACACAATTTCAGTAGGGCCTGGTCGTGGTTCAGGTGCTGGCTCTTTAGTCGCCTATGTCTTAAGAATCACAAATATTGATCCATTACCGTATCGATTGCTATTCGAGCGTTTCTTGAACCCAGAACGTATTTCTATGCCAGATTTTGATATTGACTTCTGCATTGAAGGGCGCGATCGCGTCATTGAATATGTCACCAAATGTTATGGTCGCGATAAAGTAGCACAAATCATTACCTTTGGTTGCATGTCAGCCAAAGCAGTAGTACGAGATGTGGGGCGTACCATGGGATATCCCTATGGTTTTGTAGATAAAATAGCCAAACTGATACCCTTTGCCATTGGCATGACCTTAGATAAAGCACTAGAACAAGAAGAGCGACTAGCGGAGCGGTACCACGGCGACACAGAAGTTAAGGCACTCATTGATCTTGCCCTAAAACTAGAGGGCAAGGCACGTAATGTTGGTAAACATGCTGGTGGAGTTGTCATTTCACCGTCAATCTTAACTGATTTCACACCATTGTATTGTGAACCAGATGGTAGCAGCTTAGTTACCCAATTTGATAAAGATGATATCGAATGCATCGGTCTAGTAAAATTCGATTTTTTGGGGCTTCGCACCTTAACCATCATACGGCGGGCATTGGAGATGATTCACAGCAGGGGCAGTGATCAAAGTGTATGCATCAATATAGATGATATTCCACTGGATGATGCACCAACGTATGCTCTATTACAGGCACAGAAAACATCAGCGGTATTCCAGCTTGAATCTTATGGTATTCGTAATTTAATTGCACGCTTAAAACCGAGTGCCTTCAATGATATTGTTGCATTAGTTGCCTTATATCGCCCAGGCCCTCTGCAATCTGGAATGGTCGATGATTTCATTGAACGTAAACATGGGCGTAAAGCAGTCAACTATTTGCATCCAAAACTTGAGTCCATATTAAAAGACACCTACGGTGTCATTTTATACCAAGAACAGGTCATGCAGATAGCGCAAATTTTAGCAAACTACAGCCTAGGTGAAGCAGATATACTGCGTAGGGCAATGGGTAAAAAGAAAGTAAAGGAAATGGCAGAACAGCGCAACATCTTTACCAGTCGCGCACAAAAAAATGGCATTGAATTAAAAATAGCAGAAACAATTTTTGATTTAATGGAGAAATTCGCTGGTTATGGATTTAATAAATCGCATTCTGTCGCCTATGCTTTAATTGCTTATCAAACGGCATGGTTAAAAACCCATCATCTAGAGGAATTTATGGCGGCGGTCTTATCATCTGACATGGACAACACCGACAAAGTCGTCCTCTTTATCAATGACGCACGAGCATTGGGGGTTGTTATTCAACCGCCAGATATTAATAAAAGTCAATACCAGTTTATTGTTGATCAAAAATCTGAAATTCGCTATGGATTAGGTGCTATTAAAGGTGTCGGAGAGGCTGCCATAACAATGCTTCTTGAGCAACGTAAAAAAGCGGGTGTCTTCCAGGATCTATTGGATCTATGCCAGCGTGTTAACTTACGCAAAGTGAATCGTCGTGTCTTAGAAGCATTAATTATGTCTGGAGCATTAGACAGCTTTTCTCAATCGCGTGAAACATGCCTGGCCATGCTCGATGTTGCGCTACATTCTGCTGATAAATGGGCACAGAGCAAAGCAGCAGGTCAGAGAGATTTCTTTGCAACAGATTACGGAACGGCTAGCATGAACAAGATGTTATCAGCCGAATTTAAAAAAATTAAGATAAACACTACCAATTGTTACGAAAAACGTCTAAGACAGGAAAAAGCCGTATTGGGCTGGTACATAAGTGGACATCCCGTATTGGCATATCGTGACGAAATCAAATATTGGGACTGCAACCCCCTAAATGAACTTCGAAACAGTCGTAGCATAGTCTTTATTGTTGGGTGCATCACCCGATTGAAAGTTAAAATAAACCGCCATGGTGAAAAAATGGCATTTGGCATCCTAGAAGATCATACAACTTCCATCGAACTATTCCTATTTTCGGATGTCTACACCGCATACCGTGACCAACTTGTCGTAGACCAGCCCATTATGGTCGAAGGTGAAATCAGTAAAAGCCGACATACTGGTCAGATGCGCCTCATCGCCCAGCGTATTGCATCAATTACAAGCGTGCGTGAACGCTATGTGAACCACCTATGGCTAAAAATTGAAGGTTCAGAGCAGCAATTTCATCAAACATTACCAAAACTTCAGACTATCTTAAAGGCTCACCAGGGAGGGCGATGTCGTGTAGTGATAGCGCGTGCCTCAACGCAGGGGAACATCGCCAACTTACAACTAAGCGATGCCTGGCGTATCTACCCCAGTAATGCACTACTACTTGCACTACGTGAACTTTTGGAAGAAGAGAATGTCATCTTAAGATATGAAATTGTTGCAGCTTAACTCATAGTTTGATTAAAAAATTGCTTTTTAGCTGAACCAGGCATTCCACGCTAGATTTTCCAACCTGCATATTAAATGCGACAGCACCTTCCTGTTCTAGTATTTCTTGATGTTCTCATAGATCAACAGTACACTCTAGCTGCGAAAATGGAGAAAATGCTGATATGAAAATTTTACCAAAAATGAGCGTAACGCCCTCAATTTAGAGAACTGGTGTTAGTATTATTTTCTGCCAATAATTCTTTGAATAGTCTAGCATTACACTGATCACTTCTCATTGTCTTCTTAATCATTCGACCAAGATCTCCCATTGTTAGTGACTCCTCTGGTGGTGAACCAGGATGGAAGATATAAATATAAAGAGATTGGAGAGAGACTACAAGCATCGATAAGAACATCATAGACAGACCTAAGACAGGAAGTGGCCACCAAAAATTCATACCTACGCCCACGAGTGCCACCGATATAGCGAATATATTAGCGCCAGTAAGCATAGTCATATAGCAAAAATTTTCCAGTTTTTCAAATTTACTGGAAACTTTATAGTCAGAAATGAAAATATGAATTAGCTTAAAAATTATATAATGGGAGGTGATACCAGAGTTAGTGATAAACAATAAGCAACTTACTTGGATTAAGCAAGGTAAAAATAAGCACAGTGCAAAAATTAAAAAATTGAGGAATGTGGTCATCATAAAAGTTCTTTGAAGAAAAATCGGTTGCACAAAAAATCTATACTTCTCTTTTTTGTAAGCCAAAAACAAAAGTGAAGCAGATAATACAAAAAAAGGTATGGCTGCCAGAAAGAAATAGACATTTAAAATCCCAAATGCCGATACAGTCATAAATAACACTAGAGCTAATGCCGTAAGGAACACTTCTTTACTCTTTATTATTCTTTCAATCTCCAATAGTCTTTTACCTTCCTTGTACAGATTAGATATATATTTTTCCGTATATCTGTCTATCGTTTTACGCGTTAACTCATGGAGTATAATTTTAAGTCTTGCAACATACAGAAAACTAAAGATTCCAAGCCTATTATTATTCTTATTCGTACGCAACCCAAATATCGGCATGTCCGAAAGCAAGACAAAGTTGATCATCCCGTTCATATCATTGGCATCGATTTTTTCGGTAAAAATAAATTCTACAATCTTTATAATCAAGTAATTATATTTCTTTAAATTATCTTCATTTACTAGTTGAATATTTTGCATTACCTACCCAGTATGTTTGAGTTAACTAAAATCCCACACACAGTGTATACAATAGAATATATGGTGTCGAGCAAAATAGTTGCGATTACTTATTAAAAAAGGTAAAAGGCAACTGAAAAAGTCAATCACAGTTTAACTGTTAAAGCTGTGAACATAAAGAGCATGCGGATATAAGTGCCAAAAAAATATTTTAGTAGCAAGGCACGCTGTGTTAGCCTGTGGAGAGATGGCATTAGCTAATTAGATGAAGCAGAAACCTCTGGTAATGGGCGACAACCAGCTTAGTAATAGGAATCTCCTTTCTTTAGGTAGGGGAGGATGTCAATCCAGCGACCAATCAATTGGCTGTTTTCCCAGACGTTCAAGGATTGTATTTGTCTTAGAGAAATGACGACAACCCAGGAAACCGTGATTGGCGGCCAAGGGTGAGGGGTGCGTGGTACGTAGTACAAAGTGTTTATTGCGGTCAATATGTTGGCATTTTTTTTGTGCAGAAGAACCCCACAATAAAAAAACCACACCATCTTTACTATCATTAACAACCTGGATAACCTTATCAGTAAACGTCTCCCAGCCTATAGATGCGTGTGACTGTGGTTGACTGGCCTGCACGCTAAGGACGGAATTTAACAATAGCACACCTTGTCGTGCCCACTTCGTAAGATTTCCGTGTTTGGGGGCAGGGATATTTAAATCACTGTGCAGCTCCTTAAAGATATTTTTTAGGGAAGGTGGTGGTGTAATGCCTTTACATACCGAAAAACACAGACCGTGTGCCTGCTGTGGCCCATGGTAGGGGTCTTGCCCTAATATAACAACCTTAACGTCTAGTATGGGCGTATATCGTAGAGCATTAAAAATATCGTGGTGAGATGGATAAACAGTGATGCCTTGTTGTTTGCACCGTGCCAACTGAGCTAAAATTGCTTGAAAATAAGGCATTTGTTTCTGTTCAGCCAGGGCATCTTTCCATGTCAGGTTACTTATCGTTGAATTCATCTTTGTAGTCCTTTTCTTTTCGGGATGCCACAACTTTGGAGGCATATCGTTTGTAATTATTGCGAAGAACATTACAATACACAAGTGTAAGGAGTAAGTTATTAGATTGCTAAATCAATTTTTGAAAATCACCCTGATAGGAGGAAAGTTATGCGTATTGGTGTGCCTAAAGAAATAAAAGAATCGGAATATCGTGCAGGTTTATTGCCTGGAAGCGTGCATGAACTGGTCATGCGTGGACATGAGGTTGTTGTAGAACATGATTTGGGCATAGGAATTGGTTTTACAGATCAGGATTATGAAGCTGCTGGTGCAACCGTAGAGAAAAGTGCTAAAAAAATATTTAAAGAAGCTGACATGATTGTCAAGGTAAAAGAACCACAACTAAATGAGTGCGACATGTTGCACGAAGATCAAATCTTATTCACCTTCCTGCATCTAGCTCCAGACCTCAAGCAAGCTGAGGCACTACAGAAGTCTAAATGTGTTGCAATTGCTTATGAAACCGTAACAGATATGCAAGGTGGGTTGCCATTATTATTACCCATGAGTCAGGTTGCAGGTCGCTTATCTGTCCAAATGGGCGCACGTTACTTAGAAAAGATACAAGGTGGTAGCGGTATTTTATTATCAGGTGTGCCAGGTGTTCCTTCAGCTAAAGTCGTTGTTTTAGGTGGTGGAGTTGTTGGTACAAATGCCATGAGGATGGCAATTGGACAAGAGTCCAATGTTACTATTATGGATCGTTCCCTACGGCGATTACGAGCACTTGATTTGCAATTCGGTGTAAAAATTAACACCGTCTATGCTACACAAGATTCTATTGCTGAATACGTGCGTGATGCAGATTTAGTGATTGGGGCAGTTTTAGTACCTGGTGGTTCTGCACCTAAGCTTGTCAACCGTGATTTATTAAAACAGATGCGAACGGGTTCAGTGATTGTTGACGTTGCGATTGATCAGGGGGGGTGCTTTGAAACCAGCCGTCCTACATCGCATTCAGAGCCGACATACGTTGAAGAAGGCATTATTCATTATTGTGTATCCAATATGCCTGGGGCAGTGCCACGAACCGCTGCATTTGCGCTCAATAATGCGACCCTACCGTTTGCAATTGCTTTGGCGAACAAAGGGTATCGTAAAGCAATGTTGGATAATCAGCATTTATTGAATGGCCTGAATGTGTGCCATGGTCATATTACACATCCAGTACTTGCGCGTGACTTGAAAAAAGAATGCATACCATCTGAAGAAATATTAATGTCATAATACAGACATCGAGGTAGTTATCATTGATGATTTGTCAACAACAAACGAACCTGTTGTATAAAAGGCAGATCATGGCAGGCGTCGCGGTATTGTTTGGTGACGGCATCTAGTTGCGTCATACGAGGGGTATTATTGGGGAACCACAGTTCAACCTCGATTGTGTTGTGCAAATAATGTAATTTGTAGGTTAGCAGTTGCTGAAATCCTGGTAAATCCTTCCAGCGTTCATCTAATTTGGGCCATAACTCATTACGACTAGGTAAATTTTTGGTGCTAGTAAATTTTTCGTCATCCTCTGAGTCAATATGTGTCGTCACATCCATCACATTCTCAACTTTTTTGACAATGGCAAGATGGACTTGCGATGCAATATGGTGACCCTCTGATACACTGATATGAGAGTCAACCATAATATGAACATCGACGAGTATGCGCTTTCCCATCAGTCGCGTGCGCAACTGGTGTAGAGCAAGCACTCCTGGTGTTTCATGAATGATCTGCTTGATATACGCTAGTGTCTTTGGTTTAGTGCCTGTATCGATCAATTCACAGATACTTGACCACCCTAATTTTATGCCCATATTGATGATAATAATACTGACAAATGTTGTAGCGATGCCATCAGCATAAACAAAGCCGAATCGTATACCGAGCAATGCAATAACAACGATGAGTGAGGAAGCTGCATCACTACGATTGTGCAAGGCACTGGCAAACAGCAAATCGGAATTGACTTGTTTTGCAACAAACCGCATATAGTGATATAACATTTCGTTTGCAAGAATTGACAAAGAAGTGATCCAA
The DNA here is from genome assembly GCA_003354005.1 of Gammaproteobacteria bacterium. Lineage (GTDB taxonomy): Bacteria > Pseudomonadota > Gammaproteobacteria > PIWD01 > PIWD01 > PIWD01. Next base: position 7,094 of record PIWD01000004.1, read on the forward strand.
ATTGCGTAATGATGTGCATAGGGCAGTGCATCAGGATGCCATATATGCTGGATACCAGATGTCAGCATAGTGGCGCCTATCAAACTAATGATTGCCGCGAGCACAATCGTTACAGCCGTTTCGATACGTCCGTGTCCGTAGGGATGGCAACTGTCAGCTTCTTGGTTACCATAATAGCTTGCCAGCATAATCAAAAAATCAATTGCCAAATCAGAACATGAGTGAATACCATCGGCGAATAAGGCGTGAATACCAAACGTTATACCAATAGCAACTTGTCCGATGCCTAGCAAACCGTTAACAAACAAACTGACAAAAGTTGCAAAGCGAATCCTCTGATGTCGATGATGACCAATATGCATACCTGCATTATACCCATATCCTCATTCAAATAGAAACTAATTTGATGAGTCAATGGACTTTGTTTAGCTGATTTGCTAAAGTGGGCACACAAAATAGATACTTGATATTTGAGGATGAGCTAGGTGTCCATATTTGGCAAAAGCCATCACCATATTGAGTTGGTGTGACGATTAAAGTGAGATCATACAGTTATGCACTGCAAACAGCTTATTCTTAGTCAAGAAATTTATCAAACTGCAATCCCTATTTACTTGCTTAGGCAGTCAGACTTAGTCGGATGGCTTGAGACACAGGATAGCTTGACGCGTCAGTGGGTGAAGAGCATACATTATCAGGCCAAAGAAGGTGAAGTAGCCTTAATTGCTGATGCGGAGGGCAAGTTAAAATATGTACTGCTAGGCTATGGCAAGCATACTGATTTTTGGAATATCGGGCGATTACCTAAAAAATTACCACCTGGTAATTACCGTATTGAAGGTAAGACACTTCATTCACTAAGAGACATTGCATTGGTGTGGGCTTTAGGCTGTTATCAGTTTGGACGTTATAAGAAATCCAAGATGATTAAAAGCCGTTTAGTTATGCCAGATGATTTTAAGTTGGCTCATTTGCAAGAAGAGATTGAGGCAACTTATTTAGTGCGAGACTTAATCAACACACCCGCAGAGGATATGGGGTCAGTCCAGCTTGCCGAGTCAGTTTGTCAAGTTGCTGAGCAACACCAGGCCAAGGTTAAACAGATTATTGGTGAAGAATTGTGCTCCGAAAATTACCCAGCAATTTATCATGTTGGCCGTGCTGGCGGTGATGCACCACGTTTAATTGACCTAAAATGGGGTCAATCCACACATCCTAAGCTTGTACTGATTGGGAAAGGTGTCTGTTTTGATAGTGGTGGCTTACAACTTAAATCACCAGCAGGTTTATTGGGTATGAAAAAAGACATGGGTGGGGCGGCACATGCTCTAGCTTTAGCCAAATTAATTATGGCTTACCGCCTACCAGTACAACTTCGTGTATTGATTCCAGCCGTTGAAAATGCCATATCTGAAAAAGCTTATAAACCTGGGGATATTCTAGCAACTCGTAAAAATATTAATGTCGAAATCGTAAATACAGATGCGGAGGGGCGGTTAATATTAGCCGATGCACTGGCTGAAGCATGTAGTTGGAAACCCACCATGATCATTGATTTTGCGACACTGACGGGAGCTGCACGTATTGCACTTGGGCCAGATCTGCCAGCTCTATTCAGCAACCGTGATCAGCTTGCAACAGAGATTATGAAGTGTGGTATACAGGAACATGACCCATTATGGCATATGCCCTTATACAAACCGTATCGTAAATTTTTGAGAAGCAACATAGCTGATATTGTTAATGCATCATCAAATCGTGGTGGTTCGATTACTGCAGCTTTATTTTTACAGTCATTTGTTAACGACTCAATTGATTGGGTACATATTGATTTGATGGGGTTTTATATACGCAACCTGCCAGGTCGCTCTAAGGGTGGTGCTGCGATGGGATTGCGAGCCATGTATCATTACTTGAAGAATCGCTATGCACCTTCTTAGTTAAATTATCAGCGCCTGTAGCTCAGTTGGATAGAGTACCTGGCTTCGAACCAGGTGGTCGGGGGTTCGAATCCCTCCAGGCGCGCCATTTTTCGTATGGTTTACACTGGAGGTATAGAATTACCAATTGCTCACTACCTGCGTGCCCAACTCAAATTGAAAGCACAACAACTTGATGGTGTATGTTATTTGTGGTATCATGAGCATCTTGTGATGCTTTCTTGGAGATATAGGTGAGAGAAAACAGTAAAATTGTCCTTTTTTGTTATATGTTGCTACAGTCTTGTTTCTTCCCTTTTTGCGCATACCTTATTCGTTTACTCGCGTTCATATATATGTATAAGTTCGCTCTTGGGCTTGATGTGTCCAGTGTACTTATAATAACCACCAATAAGATTACTGTCATTATGGGCATTTATATGGTCACTTATGGTCTCATACCTCTAGTCACTCTCTCTGTTTCTTTTCTTGTTAAGTTTGTGTATGAGTGGTATAAAGATTATGGAAAAGTGAGTAAAAATGAAAAAAACAAGTATGGATATATTTATCTTTGTCTTGTGCAATGCAGACCTCTTGCATACTTAATCATGATTAGCGTAACGTCTATTCTTTGTACTGTTTTTCATCCACTATTTTTTATTCTTGTATCTTCATCTGACCTATTGATCGACCTACCTATTTGTTGGTTCTATATAAAATGTAAGGTTCACACTTGTTACGGTGGGAGTTGCAGTGTAGGTAAGAAACTTATAGAGGTTATAGCAATGTTGCTTCCCCATATTTTGCTACCCTTAATGTTCGTTCCAGCCACCTTTTTATCAGTATTTGTAGCCAAATATACCGTTTTATGTACATTAACAATATGGCTCATCTATTTGTTAGTTAAATTTACACTAGCAACAGATAATTTGAGAAAAAATAATTTGAGAGTAGACTTATACTCAGATATTAATACAGATATTATTAGTAACGTCTTATCTAAGAATAAAATATTAATATTTTTTAACAATAAAGTAAGGTATAGTAGGTTTTTCGGTAATTATCTTGGAATTAAAGAAGATTCTTGGGCAGTGGTTAATGAGTATTTCAGTAAAATTTTATATGAAATAATGGAAGTAGAAGGTAGCGAGCCATTGGAGATCATCGAACAAGAAGATAAACCTCCAGAAGATAAACCTCCAGAAGATAAACCTTCTGTACTGGTTCAATGGGTGGATATGTCGAATGATATGTTTACGGAGGAAAAAATTTTTCTAGACAATAATAATACTGTCAAAGGTTTTATAGATCATTTAAATGGAGAAAATCTACTAAGATTTCATGTGAAAACACTTTCGCTTGATAATATGGAGCTTAGGTGTAATGCTACCATTTCTATGAATACTACTTTACTTGCTTATTAAATACCTCTGATGCAATTGACATACCTGCCGTTTCAGGTATATTTTATCACTGTCATTAATGATAACATCATCTGCTAGTGCTAAGCGTTGTTCTCGTGTTGCTTGTGCCTGAATAATGCGTTGGATACTAGTTGGGTTTTGGTTATCACGCTGCATAATGCGTTGATGTTGTAGGTATTCAGGGGCATCGATCACAAGTATACGATCCAGTTGGTAGTCACTAGCAGATTCAATTAAAAGTGGAATCACCAATAAGCAATAAGGTGTGCTAAGTGTTTGGCGCAGTGTATGGATATGTTGATGAATCAAAGGATGTAACTGTTGTTCAAGCCAATGTCGAGCTTCTGTATCTTGAAAAATATGGATGCCGAGCATAGTGCGGTTGAGTTGTCCATCTGCATCTAGGAAGTGTGAGCCGAAGTGTTTAATAATTGCTTTTAATGTGGTGCTGCCAGGTTGTGTGCAAGTTCGAGCAATCTTATCTGCGTCAATGATCGGTACATTTAATTGAGCAAAATAATGTGCAGCAGTTGACTTGCCACAGCCGATACCGCCAGTTAGGCTAACACTGAAAATTTGTTTATGTTGCGATGTATTCATTGTACATACCATGGATAATATTTTAGGCATAATAACGTCACCCAACTGCTACAAGCTAAGAAAGGGGCAAATGGGAGAGAAACAATCGATCGATCATAAGGATGCTTCCAACAACATTGATACAAGTAGAGTGTGATAGCATATAAGCCAGCTAATAGGCAGCCTTGTAAGGCCAATATGGGTAAATATTGCCAACCAAACCAAGCACCTAACATGCTCATGAATTTAACATCACCGTGTCCCATCATCTCGCGTCGGTAATGGTGCTGCAAGCCAGCATGCAGTAACCAAGAGAATCCATAACCAGCGATTACACCGATGATCGCATCCTGAATATTTGCAAAATAAGCGTAGGTGTTTCCATATAATCCAAGCCATAAGAGGGCATAAATTAGGCCATCAGGTAAAAAGTGATGCTGGCAATCGATAAGACTCAGTGCCAACAACCCCCAGACGAAGAAGAGTGTAAAAACAGTTTGCCAGCTTAATTGGAAACTCCATAGAACACTGATTGTCAGCAGCGTGCATAATCCAGTGATAAGCCACATTAGGTATCCTGGAAGAATAATAGGTTTAGGTTGTTGCTGTTCGGACAGTATATTATTATGGTGTTTTTCGGAGAGCCAGACCAGGCATTGTTGGCGCCATTGTCGCGCCAAGTAAAATGGCAGACGACCACTAAGTAGTATTATAGCGTATGCAACAACAGAGTTGGCAAGTAATATTGGAAGTGCCATGGTGAATGAGATTTTTAACATAGACATCACTCCATTCTAGCAAAATTTGAAACATGTTTCACCTGGAATTTTATTGACATTCTCGCAGAGTGGCGGTATACTCGGACTGTGCGTGAAGCTGAGCGGGCATGTTGTCTGGATAGAGTTGAATGCTAGGTTTGTCGTCAAATGTAGGGGTTGTTTCCTTGTTTAGAACAGGGTGAGGAGTGAGCTTTTAGTAGCTGGGCGTGCTGTGTTGGCCTTGTGTGGTTGGTGTCTCGGCAACTTCTGCTGGTCTAGTGGCAGCCCGAATATCCATTCAGGAGTTGCTTCCCTCAGGGGAAGTGATGGTGTCGATACATGAAAATTATTATTTTGAAGAGTTTTTTACTAATAAAAGAGAGAATGGGATGAATACAATGGATGAAAAAAAAGTAATTGATCTTGAATTGGGCATGGAATTAATTTGTGGTGATCGTACTATTGCAATAGAAATGCTCAAAATCTTAATCGTTCATTTGCCGAATGAGCGAAAACAACTTAAGGCAGCAGTGGATGAGTTGGATTTGGATCAGATCGGAAGACTTATGCATCGCTTATACGGTGGTTTGAGTTATATAGGAGTTCCCTCATTGCAGGAAACCACTTGTCTATTGGAGCGTATGGTTGATGCAAATGATGTAGTAGCTGAACACATTATTGAAGCATCTGATAACGTGCTAAATGAAATGGATCGCCTTGAAGTAGCATGGAAGCAATTACTCGAACAAGAAGAAATTGAAAAAACCTAATCATGCTTGCTTATGTCATCTTCATGTGATCACAAAGAAGATACAATAGGGTTGGCTGGCATCGTAACGGATGGTCAAGGCTGGCCGATTTACAAACGTTTGTTAGGTGTATGTAAGGTATATTGGTGTCCTTTTTTATTGGGTGTGATCGGTAGTTTAATTGTAGCTCTTTCTGATGCATTACTAATTTTCGTAGTACAATCGATCATTGATAAAGGCTTTGTTGGTCATGATGTCTTTTTTATTCGATGGTTGCCATATATGATCATCATCCTTTTCGTGCTTAGAGCCTCGGGGTCATTTTCGGCGACCTATTGTATCAATCGTGTTGGGCGGAATATGGTCATGTATTTCAGGAAAAGCTTATTGTCACATTTGATAAAACTGCCAGCAAAAGAACATGACCGTTTCACATCAGGTAAATTACTGTCCCTCATGATTTATAATATTGAACAGATTTCAAGTGCAACCACCGATGCCTTACTCACCTTATTGCGTGAAGGGTCACTAGCCATTGGCTACCTGAGTGCAATGGTATGGCTTGACTGGAAGCTGACTTTTTTCTTTCTGATCACAGCACCCTTAGTTGCGTGGATTTTGAGGTACGTGAGTCATCGTATACGCCGTCTAAGTATCAATGCACAGGATAGCCTTGGTGAAGTCACTCATATTGCAGGTGAAATGATTAAGGGCTATCAAGTCATACGTCTATTCGGTGGAGAGGGCGATGCGTGCAAAAAATTCGCAACAGCAGTGCGTACAAACCGTCAGCAAGAATTAAAAATCGTCATTACCAATACACTAGGTGTCGTGATACCTCAAATTATCGCAATTTTACCGATAGCAGCGATATTGTATTGGGTCACGCGCACGCATAGTGGGTTATCAGCAGGCAGCTTAGTTGCCTTTATGCTGGCCATGTTACGTTTACTCAACCCATTACAGCGACTCGCCAAAATTAATGCTGTCATTCAAAAAGGTATAGCGGCTGCGAGTAGCATTTTTAGCTTGCTTGATCGTCCAATTGAGAGTGACCAGGGTCAACATACTGTTAAGCGTGTGAAAGGACATATTACGCTGAACAAAGTTTCATTCCAGTACCCCTATATGGAAAATCCTGTTCTCAACAATATTTCATTTAGCATTGAGCCAGGTCAAACGATTGCCTTAGTCGGTCAATCAGGTGTAGGTAAAACCACGATTGTTAATCTATTGCTACGTTTTTATGAAATTGAGCGGGGCAGCATCCTAATTGACGGTATCAACATAAAAGACTATAAACTATCGAACCTACGCACGCAATTTTCGATGGTATCACAGAACATCATCTTATTTAATACATCTATTGAAGCTAATATTGCTTACGGTTTACGAGGTGTACGACATGAACAAGTGGTTGATGTGGCACGTAAAGCCCATATTTTGCCCTTTATTGAGTCACTACCTGATGGTTTTAACACACAGATTGGTGAAAATGGTGTCATGTTATCGGGCGGGCAAAAGCAACGCTTAGCATTGGCACGTGCATTGATAAAAGGTGCGCCAATCTTGCTCTTGGATGAAGCAACGGCGGCTTTGGATAGTGAGTCCGAGTGGTATGTACAAGATGCCTTATTAAAACACATGAAATATTGCACAACCATCGTGATTGCTCATCGTTTGTCAACCGTTGAGCGTGCTGACTGTATTTTTGTCATTGACAAAGGGGGTATAGTTGAGACTGGCAATCATCAAGATTTATTGCAAAAACAGGGCTATTATGCTGCAAAATTCTGCACCATGCAATTTGATGGGGAAAATAATAAAGAGCGCGTACATGCTGTGGAGCAAGCTGTGTCTTCAGACTGAACAGGCTTGGTATGATGATCGTCCTCATCCATGGCTTGCTTGTCTGATACCTGTCGCATGGCTTTATGCTTGCATTGTCACTCTGCGTCGTTATGGGTATCACTATAAAATTTTCACTACCCATCCCAGTACGGTACCTGTTATCGTTGTTGGCAACTTAGTGCTTGGTGGAGTTGGTAAAACACCTTGTGTCATTGCCTTAATTGAATATCTGCATGATTTGGGTTATCGGCCAGGGGTGATTAGTCGTGGTTATGGTGGTCGTGATACAAAACAAGTGCACGATGTTAAGCCAGACAGCTCACCTGAACAAGTTGGTGATGAGCCAGTTTTAATTGCCTCTCGCACACTATGCCCAGTTGTTGTGTGTCGTAATCGGGTTGAGTCATTACGCTACCTGCTTGCACATCATAACTGCGACCTTGTAGTGAGTGATGATGGATTACAGCACTACGCCTTGCAAAGAATGATTGAGATCGTAGTTTTTGACCGACAACGTCAATGGGGTAATCGCCGTTGTTTTCCGGCTGGACCATTGCGTGAACCTCTAACGCGTATCACAGATCCGAGTAAACCTCAGCACTCATCAAATGCACACAATAGACCTATCGACTTTCTAATTGAAAATAATGCACCTAGTCAAGACCCTAAACTCCAGCCTACTCAAAGCTACTACACAATGCAAACAATGCCAGGGGCGGTATATGCCATTACTGATCCTACAAAGCAGCTCACACCAGCCATGTGTTCGGGCAAAAAAATATACGCCGTAACGGGGATTGCAAATCCGAAACGTTTCTTTGCTACTTTGGAAAAAATTGGCTATAATATAACAGGCTTTTGCATTTATCCTGACCACCATCATTTTGTGGCCAGTGATATTGACTTGCTGGGTTTGGTTATTATGACAGAGAAGGATGCTGTCAAATATCGTGATTTTGCTGATAAACGGCATTTTTGCTTGTCGATTACCGCCCATTTGTCGCAGTCATTGCGAGATGATTTTAAACAACGTCTAGCGATGATCTGCATGCAATCAAGCCATTAAACATCAGGTGTTTGTTAAAATGCTTGGTTTGTATAAACTGAAATACATAGGAAATGATCGATGAGTAAATTAAGTGTAGGAAAATTAGCACGTAATCTTGATAACCTGATGAGTAATGTGAAAACAATAGTCAGTCCTGGTAGTGTTATACCAGAAGATGCGAGTGATAAAATCACAAAAATTATGTACAACCTTTCAGCGGAGCTTGAAAAAGTTGTGAGTGTTCATGCTGCACAAACGAAAACCCTTGATGAGATTCATATTAATTTGAGTCGCTTGTTTAAGGAACTTGAGGTCTTAAAGGCTGGTACTGGAACTTCTGATGAGAAAGAATCGGAAAAATCAGATAAAAAGATGGAAGATGTCGAAGAGAGTGCTGGTAAAAAAGAGGCAACGGATAAAGCTGATAAGGGCGAGTAAAACAAAAGACAGCCAGTAAAACGCACAAGTACTGTGCAGTTACTCTGTCATCATGTGAGCGACTATGCAGCGACTTATAAGAAATTTTTCGATTATTGCGCATATTGATCACGGGAAATCTACCTTGGCCGACCGTTTTATTCAATTATGCGGTGGGTTGTCTGAGCGTGAAATGAGCGACCAGGTGCTTGATAGTTTACAGGTTGAGCGTGAGCGAGGTATAACCGTTAAGGCGCAGAGCGTGACCTTAAATTATACGGCTAAAGATGGGCTGGACTACCAGCTTAACTTTATTGATACTCCTGGGCACGTTGACTTTGCCTATGAGGTGTCGCGCTCCTTGGCTGCGTGTGAGGGTGCATTGTTGGTTGTTGATGCAGCCCAAGGGATAGAGGCACAAACCGTTGCTGTCTGTTACATGGCCATTGACCAGAACTTAGAGATACTGCCAGTACTCAATAAAGTTGACCTACCACAGGCTGATCCTGAGGCTGTAAGAGAAGATATTGAGGCAGTGATCGGTGTGCCATCTGGGCATGCTATTTCGGTAAGTGCTAAAAATGGTCAAGGAATCGATGAACTGCTAGAACAACTGGTGCAATATATCCCAGCACCTACTGGTGATCGGGATGCACCCTTGCAAGCCCTTGTAATTGATTCGTGGTTTGATATGTATTTGGGTGTTGTATCGCTCATTTGTATCAAAGAAGGTTGCCTTAAGAAAGGTGCACGTATTCGGGTGATGTCAAGTTCTGAAGACTACAATGCCGAAGAACTGGGTATTTTCACACCCAAGCGCCAAGCAAAGGATCGTTTGCAGGCGGGGGAGGTTGGCTATCTAGTTGCTGGTATCAAAGATATCCAGCATGCGCCCGTTGGCGACACAATCACGGAAACAAAGAGACCAGCTAAAAAAGCATTGCGTGGGTTTCAAATAGTAAAACCTCAGGTATTTGCTGGTTTATTTCCCGTTAACTCTGAAGACTACCAACTTTTCCGAGATACCCTATATAAATTGTGCCTCAATGATTCTGCAATTACCTTCGAGCCAGAAAACTCGGATGCACTCGGCCTTGGGTTTCGATGTGGTTTTTTAGGCTTGTTACATATGGACGTTGTTAAAGAGCGTCTAGAAAATGAATACCAACTGCCCGTAATCACCAGTGCGCCCAGCGTGAGGTATCGTATTACTACCAAAAAAGGCAAAACCTTACTAGTCTCAAACCCCACTGCCCTACCTGATATGAGCACTGTTGAGTCCTTATATGAACCGATGGTTAAAGCCCACATCCTTGTACCACAAGCACACGTGGGCGTCGTTATTCGTTTATGTGTTGAACGTCGAGGTCAACAGATACAAATCGACTACCTAGGACGGCAAGTATCCATTGTCTATCGCCTGCCTATGAATGAAGTTGTACTAGATTTCTTCGATCGTCTTAAGTCCGTGACACGTGGATATGCCTCATTAGACTACCGCTTTGAATGCTTTGAACAAGCTAAACTAGTGAGGCTCGACATCCTAATCAATGGTGAAAGGGTGGATGCCCTAACCGTTATTGTGCACCACTCACGGGCTTACAGCTATGGCCGTCAATTAGCTGAAAAACTAAAAGAAATCATCCCCAGGCAAATGTTTGTTGTCGCCATCCAAGCAGCAATTGGCTCACATATTATTGCACGTGAAACTGTATCAGCCTTCAGTAAAAATGTCACAAATGTGTGTCGCGGTGGTGGTGATATCTCACGTAAACGCAAACTGCTTGAAAAACAAAAAGCAGGTAAGAAACGCATGAAACAAGTGGGTTCCGTCACAATACCTCAGGAAGCTTTTCTTGCAATACTGCGTATTAATCGCGGTGAGGAACGATGAGTATCAAAATGGTGCACAAATAAGTTGAACACTAAGCTAAAATAAGTTATGATATTGTCCAGTTGTTCATCGTGACCAACAGGAGATCGAATATAGTCTTTCGGATGTTTGGCATACCGTGAGAGATGGGGAGATGGCCTATATTTGTGTCTTAGAACCATGTTAGGTTGAGATGAATATAATGTAGTTGCGGGGTGGAGCAGTTTGGCAGCTCGTCGGGCTCATAACCCGAAGGTCGTAGGTTCAAATCCTACCCCCGCTACCAGTCCCAGTAATTCAATTTGACGTTCAGCACTATATCTGAGAGTAAATCAAGGTATTTTATGAATATACACTATAATTAAGCTAGTACATAATAATATTATGGGTCATAATTATGACTGTTAGTAGAAAGGAGATAATAGAGAAAATAAAAAAATATATTGAAAGCGATGATTTTGCGGCTATAGAAGCATATCTTAAAGGCCTCTTCATGGGCGAAAATGAGCAGGGTAATTAAAAAGTTTAGTAAAATAGGAGGTGATGAACAGAAGGAAATGTTCGAGTCGTTATTAGTACAGAGTGATTATAAAGAACACTTAAAAAATAATGAGACTATTTTAAAGAGATTTAGTTATGGCGTGTTGCTTCCTTGGGATCCATTCAAGATTGTATTAGCTTTAATTGTTCCAGTTGTGGTTAGCGTTTCGCTTTTAGTGGTTAACTGGTTGAAGGTGGGAGAGGTACTGACATTATACGCAACGGAGAGTGTATGGCCTTTCTTATCAGTCATGTTAGGTCTTGTGTGATTCCGATTATCATAGGCCTTGCAGGTGTTGTGATCGGTGTGGGGTTGCTGTACATTAACCATAAAAAAGGTTTTTTGTGGGATAAGGGGAATTGTGTACGTAAAAGTCCCAGTTAGAATTGCGTACAACCTCCAGTTTTTTAGTTCTCTTATGGATACTAACATCACTCATAGCAGTCATGTTAGAATTTTTAACAATTGCATCAAATACGCCTGACTCAAGATGCAATTTTGATATAAGCGTCTTATTATCGGGCAATAGCACATAACCATTCCAATCTTTTATTGCCTCACCTGAATATCTATTAGATACTTTCGATAAACGATCATAAACTTCTGTGTATTGATGCTTCACGTTATAAGCAGTACCAGACATAAGCATCGTATATATTACTAAAAAGTATGTGAGTACAGACAGTATTACCGATGGACACGTAAAACCGACTGCTAAACCAACCGCTGGGAAAGTAAGCAATATGAATTGCATCACTACGGATGCAATTACTAAACAAAAAGCTACCCATGAACTACGATCAGACATAACACTAACACCAACGCAGTGTACGTAGGCAATAAAGTACTCAAACATGCTACAGTAAAAAATTAGAAGCACAGCCACAGGGAACATAACAGAATACGTAGCTACGAAACCAACTATTATCAACACATTAATGGCTAAGGGGATGAGCAATCTGATTATTCTCCCTAGTAAGCAGTAGCCCCCTAACACATCTCCTTCACGTTTTCTTTCTTCAGGCACTCTATTCATGTATCTAATGGACAGAACCAGAGGAAGCAGCATAGCCACATCAAACATGAAAAGGAAAATACCTGGCAATAAGGCAGAGCTACCAAGTGCTCCTACCACCGTTACCATAAATGCCATGCCAGAAAAGAATGGTATAAGTGTCAGAACCAAACCAATTGCTGCCACTATTGCCAGTATCAGAGATGTCAAAAATAAACTTTGTTCATGTCCTTCGTGCCATTTTTTCTCATCACTGTTGTGCGCAACAAGCTGATCATCCGAACCACTATCCATAATCTATGCCACACCAACCACAATACTAACCCCTTACGAAAAAATAGCGGTAAAGATAACACTCATTGCACTACGTACTAACTTAGAATAAGTTTAACAAAAAACAAACTTAAGATCAAATAGATTTAACAAGGCTTACAAGAAAAAAAGCTTAAAAGTAGCTATTTTTAAAATTCATTGGGAAGTTGAAAAATTAGAAAATGACTTGTAAATTGAAATAGAAAAGATTCATACTGAAGATTAAGAAATCTGAAGGTAGGTTGCAGGCCAAAATTACCGACAAAATATGGGATTAAAGTAATAAAGGAGATTTCAGAACCCTTCCTCTTAGATGATATTGCAAGGCCAGGCGTAATAATTGTTTGGCATCTTGTAAATGTTTTGGCGTGGTTAGTATTTCTTGATCGAGTGCCAATAGGCTAGCACCACAAAAACTTGGCTTGCCCACTCGATTCTGGCAGCGAGAAAAACCCATCTCAGGGTCGAAGCTGTAGTTCGCATCCATTTTGATCATCTGGCCTTGTTCATTTCGTTCGCAGGTTAAGTTTAAGGCATAACCGAGTAAAGCTAGCAAATTTTTTTCAAAATAACGTAATTTAGCGTGATATGGTCTGTTATTATGTGCTAATTGTGTGATAAGACGTGTGTATCGCTGATATAATTCATAGCATGGGTCATCACGATGTAGTAAATACATCAGTAGTTCATTTGCATAAAACCCACTGATCAAACGACGGCCTACAAGGGTATAGCTCATTTTCTGTTGCGCTTCGACCTGTCGTAAGTTGTATAAGGATGTTTTACCAGACCAAGAGACTAGAACTGCTGTGAAGGGCTGTAGTAACGCATATGAACTAGATTTTTTATGTCCACGTACACCATTTGCAACAAGTGTGATTCGCCCATGGTCTTGTGTTAATAAATCAACAATAAGACTCGTTTCACGGTATGCTCGTGTATGTAAAATCCAAGCTGGCTGCAATAAGACATGCATACTTATGCCAATTGACGCAGTATATCGGGGTTACTTGACCATCCTGGATTTACTTTTACCCATAGCTTTAAGCAAACAAGTGATTTAAATTGATGCTGTAAGGATTGTCGCGCTTGTGAGCCTATTATTTTTAATTGCTGGCCACCCTTACCGATCACAATCTGTTTCTGTCGGTTATTTTCAACCCATATTAAGGCATGGATCATTAAGAGCTTTTTCTTGTCCTTTGTTTTTGATGTCCAATAAAATTTCTCAACCTGTACCCGTGATACGTAGGGTAGCTCCTGATGCAAATATTCAATCATTGCTTCACGAATCAATTCAGATGCCAAGAAAATGGATGAACGGTCGGTACGTTGATTTTTTTGGAATAAATGGATGCCAGATGGCAGGTATTTACGCACTTCCAATTCTAGTTTATCGACTTGGTAACTTGTCTTAGCTGAAATCGGGATAATTGCGACACAATTGATCTGTTTTTGAAGCCAGTCAAAATGTGGTAATAAAATGCCTCGATCGGGTAGTCGGTCTGTCTTGTTGACGGCGAGTATGATAGGCAGTCCGATTTGTTTTAAGTAATGGCACCAATTCTCATCATCAGCCGTCCAGCGACAGCGATCGAGTATCCAGACAACTATATTAACTTCAAGCAAAACAGACATGGCCTGCCGATTCATGTAGCGATTGAGTGGCTTTTTTATGTGTTTCTGTACACCAGGTGTATCCACATAAATAGTTTGGTAGACTCCATCAGTTTTAACGCCACGAATACAAGACCGTGTAGTCTGCTGTTTAGCTGACGTAATACTGAGTTTATGTTGAAGTATACAATTCAATAGTGTTGATTTACCTACATTAGGTCGACCAATCAAGGCGACATAACCACAGTAGGTATCTGAATTAGGGTTCTGATAGTTCATCTTATTTTTAGTTGTTCCAAATAATGCTGAGCTGCTTCTTTTTCTGCTTCACGTCGTGAATGACCAGAGCCTTCTCCTACAAATGAGATGCCAGAGATAGTACAACGAACATGGAATTTTTTATGATGCTGTTTACCACAAACTTCAATGATCTCATAACAGGGTAAGACGTGCGAATGCGCTTGCGTATACTCCTGCAATTGCGTTTTGGGATCTTTCGTTGCCATCTGGAATAAATCCCCTGTTAAACGAGAAGCGTACCATTTAAGTACACAAGAACGACAGACTTCGATCCCTCCATCTAGATAAATTGCAGCAATAATTGCTTCAAGCGCATCCGATAAAATCGACGGGCGCATTTGCCCACCTGTTTTGATTTCCGATGTTGTCAAAATAAGGTAGCTGGGAATTGTAAGTTCCTGTGCGACCCGTGATAAGGTTTTTTCGCACACCAGGTAGGATCGCTGCCGACTGAGTTCACCCTCATCAGTTGATGAACTGGCTTTGTATAAAGCATCAGTGATAACAAAGCTTAGCACTGCATCGCCCAATAACTCTAAGCGTTCGTTGTTATATTGACTCACACTACGGTGGGTCAGTGCCAGTTGTAATAAGCTGATATCAATAAATGTGTAGGAAAGCACATGAAATAGTTCATCTAAATCGATGGGTTTTTCAGCTTTATTCATACTACTTCCTCCCTAATGAATCAAGCGACCGATACGATGCCAGCGTATATGTTTATGATTATGATCCCAACTGACTGCCACTACCCAGGCTTTTCCGATCAAATTACCTTCTGGCACAAATCCCCATACACGACTATCACTACTATTATCCCGATTATCACCCATTACAAAATAATACCCTTCAGGTACAAGGACTTCAAAATCACCAGATGTATCATGATCAGGACGTATAAAAATGGCATGCTCAATACTGTCAAGCTGCTCTTTAAATTGATAAACCTCCACGGGGGCACGGTCAGGTTCACGATCATATGCTGGCTTCACAAATGATTGTGAGATCTTTCTACCATCAATATAAAGTACTTTATCCTGATAGCGTATCAAATCCCCTGGCAGGCCAATCATCCGTTTGATAAAAATTAACTGTGGATCAGGTGGCCAGTAAAATACCACAAGATCACCACGTTTAGGTTCGCCAATTGACAGAAATTTAGTGTGAAATACTGGCATACGTAAGCCATAAGCAAATTGATTTACGATAATAAAGTCACCTGGGGAAACAGTTGGTTCAAGAGAACCCGTTGGTACGCGATACGGTTGCACAATAAAGGAACGAATTACCCAGACCAACAATATAATCGGAAAAAGTGAGACCACAGACTCGACAAGAGTCGGTGAAGGTTTATCAGGTAGCGAGCGAAAGCGTCGATATAACTTAATCAGCCCAGAGACTAAAGCGACCAGACCAAATAATATGACAGCACTCATCAACAAAAATGGGAAATCAATATGTATCATAAATACAAAAAACCCTTATGTATAAAATCTCCTAAAGAAAAAGTGTAGCGCATTATGCTAAGTTTAGCAATTGGTGTCCGTAAGTGAAATAAGAGGCTCTACTATATCCCGTGGTAGTCACTGTTTGTAACTTCCAAGGTGATCACATATATCTAGATTATCGTACCATCATCCTCTTCATTCAATACTGCCTCCCATATACTTTCCGCCTCATCCGTCATCATTATGGGAATTATTTTGCATCAAGGGGGTTTTTCTGATACGCTGTCAGGAGGTAGTTGGCTATAACGCAGTTTAGGTTCTTCGAAGGTTTGTCATCGTAACAGATGATAATGGGTTATTTTTGTTAGAATTTAGATGGGCGGAGTGCCCATTTTTTATATTGGTTAGATAGGTAGTGGGGTGGCATAGGTTGTTATATTGGTTTGGTAATGAGGTGATTGAATGCCAGTATTGTGTGATACAGTCACACTTGAAGAAGTGATTGCAACTGCGGTACAGGTCGTTGGGTGTCAGTTGTGGGGCTGTGAGTGGGTACTGAGTAATAAGCAGAAATTGTTACGCGTCTATGTAGAAGGTGCAACAGGCTCAAATGGGTCAGATGACTTGAATTGCAAGACTGATGCACTAGATGCATCACAGTTTATTAAAGACTCAGCGGTTACCGTTGATGACTGTGCACGCGTCCATCGGCAGTTGCAGGCTATTTTAAAGGTAGAGGCACGTCACATGCGAGCCTTACAATTAGAAGTGTCATCACCTGGCCTAGAGAGACGCTTATTTAAGTTGTCACAGTACAGGCGGTATGTGAATCATACGTTACGCCTATTGTTGTGTGTTCCTTACCAAGAACGCAAACGTTTTATCGGTATATTAGAAATGGTTAGAGATAAAGAGCGTGAAATTGTTCTGCAAATTGAAGGTATGGCTCACACATTTGCTTTTGAGCATATTGTAAAAGCTTACTTAGTAATAGATTGAGGGCAGGTGATGATTAAAGGTTTTGATTTACGTAATGCTATTGAACTGGTTTCCAATCAGAAAGGACTCGATCGTGATGTTGTATTTGCAGCCATAGAAGAGGCACTGAAATCAATTGTTTCAAAAGAGTTTGAAGAAGGAGCTAGTATTCGTGTTTGTATTGATCGAGATACTGGAAAATTTCAAGCATTTCGTAACTGGTTGGTTGTTGAGAATGAAAAATCAATTGATTCTGCTTCTGAAATAAACTTAGAAGAGGCTCAGCAGCATGACGTTGCTTTGGCAGTGGGTGATTATGTTGAAGAAGCCGTAGAGGGTATTAATTTAAGTCGTATTTCTGCACATCAGGCAAAACAAGTGATGATGCGCATTATGCGAGAAGCAGAACGTACAAAGCTTATTGAACGCTATCGTAAGCGAATCGGTGAATTAATGGTTGGTTTAGTCAAGCACGTGACACGTGATGCGATTATACTTGATTTAGGTGATAATGCCGAGGCATTGCTGTCTAGATCCGATGTTTTGCCTCGTGAAATTATTCGTGTTGGTGATCAGGTACGCTGTTACGTGCGTAATGTCGCAACAGAAACAAAAGGACCACAAGTCATTGTGACGCGTACCGATCCAGGCATGCTAGTGGCACTGTTTAGCTTAGAAGTGCCAGAGATTGATGAGGGCATTATTGAGATTAAAGCAGCAGCACGTGACCCTGGTTTCCGTTCTAAGATCGCAGTGAAGACAAATGACGGGCGTATTGACCCAATTGGTGCTTGTGTAGGTATTAAAGGTACGCGTGTTCAAGCTGTATCAGGTGAATTGAATGGTGAGCGTATTGATATTGCGCTGTGGGATGATGACATTGCGCAACTAGCCATAAATGCTATGGCACCTGCGGAGATTGTTTCAATTGTTGTTGATGAAGAGCATCACAGTATTGATATTGCTGTTGCTGAGGAAAATCTACCACAAGCTATTGGTCGCAATGGGCAGAATGTTCGTTTAGCTAGTGAATTGACGGGTTGGGTCATAAATGTGATATCTGCTGATGAATTTGCAGCAAAAGAAGTGAGTGAGACAAAAGTACCGGTACAATCCTATAGTGAGCAATTAGACGTTGATGAAGAGATTGCCAATATTTTATTGCGTGAAGGTTTTACTTCAATTGAACAAATTGCACACTGTGATAAAGAGGCATTAAGTACAATTGATGAATTTGATGATGAGATCGCATCTGCCTTACAAGAACGTGCCAGGGATAGCTTATTAACTCTTGCGATCACAGCTCCAGATAAGACGAATGAATCATCGAGATTAAAATCTGGGCAAGATCAGCAACCGCTTGAAAAAGATACACAACAGGAAAAAGAGTAAATAATTGTGACCAAACAGAAAACTGTTAAACAGCTAGCAAGTGCCGTTGGAATGTCCCCTGAAGTATTACTGAAGAAGATTATTTCAGCTAAAATTGATGGTGTAACACAAGAAGATCATTTGCTCTCTGAAGAGCAGAATAAGCAGTTACTTACTTATCTGTGCCGTAAACCCATCACATTGAGGACAAAAAAATCTGCCTTGTCATTAGGTACATTACCTCGGTTAGCTAAACCACCAGTTGTTGTACGCACCATTAAACGTCATACAGCATCTAATAAAGAAACATCTGGAAGTAAAAAGACTGCTGAAAAGTCGCCAACTATTGAAAGTGTAGGAAAAGATCCTAAAAAAGCATCAACTAAGTTGAGCCATGTGGGGATTCAAATCAGTGACTTACAACGTCGTGGTGAGAAAATTGAGGAGTCAGCGAAGGTTGTTAAAACGGAGTCATTGACCGAAAAACCTGCATCTGAGACTAAGAAAGTAAAAGTGTCGACCTCGGAGACAGTGCCGAAGCAACCTATATTGTCGACTACAGGTAAGAAAACTAAACGAAAATCAAAAGCAAAGCTCAGGCGTGAGGCTATTGCAGCTGGAGTCAATAAGAAATCTGTATTGAAATCGTCATTATTGCAGCAGCATTTTTCTAAGCCAGTTGCTTCTTCTGTGAAAGAGATTCTGATTCCAGAGACTATTACAGTTGGGAATTTAGCAAAATGTATGGCAGTAAAAGCACATCAGGTGATTCAACTGCTGATACAGATGGGGGAAATGGTTAGTGTTAATCAGGTGATTGATCAGTCACTGGCAGCCTTGATTGTTGAAGAAATAGGACATAAGCCTAAATTGATGAAAGATGATGCTGTTGATGAAATGATTTTTGAGGAAGAACAGGATTATCCATTATTGTCTAGACCACCAGTTGTCACTGTAATGGGACATGTTGATCATGGAAAAACGACATTCTTAGATTACATCCGGAATTCTAAAGTTGCCTCTTCGGAAGCTGGCGGTATCACACAGGGTGTTGGTGCTTATCATATTGAGACAAAACGTGGTGTCATTACGTTCATTGACACGCCAGGGCACGCCGCTTTCACAGAGATGCGTGCACGTGGTGCGAAGTGTACAGATATTGTCGTCTTGGTTGTTGCAGCGGATGATGGTGTAATGCCACAAACTATTGAAGCGATACAACATGCTAAAGCTGCCAAAGCTTCAATTGTTGTTGCAATCAATAAGGCTGATAAAGAACAGGCTGACCCAGATCGGGTGCGTTCTGAGCTTGCGCAGCATGGTCTTGTATGTGAGGACTGGGGTGGTGATACGATGATGCAACTAGTTTCTGCTAAAACTGGAGAGGGTATTGATGCACTTTTGGAGAGTATTTTATTGCAAGCAGAGATGATGGAGTTGTACGCAATGGCAGAAGGACTGGCAAAAGGCTTGGTAATTGAAGCGAAACGAGATAAACAACGTGGTGTGATTGCAAATGTCTTAGTACAAAGTGGTGTCTTGTGTCAATCAAGTTTCATCGTTGCAGGGCGACAATTTGGTCGTGTACGTCTTTTACTGGATGATACAGGCAAGAAAACAATGAAGGTTACCCCTTCCATGCCTGCATCAGTATTTGGTTTGTCGGATGTTCCCGAAGCAGGTGATCTATTTTGGACAGTACCTAATGAGAAACGAGCGCGTGAAATAGCAAGCTTACGTCAGCGTAAGTATCGTGAGAAACAATTAGCTCGAACCTGTCATCTGCCCACACAATTAGCTGATTTTAAGGCAAGCCTAGGTAATCAGGAAGTTGTATCCATGAATATTGTATTAAAAACGGATGTTCATGGTAGTTTGGATGCAATTTGTGATGCCTTACAGAAACTACAATCTAATAAAGTCAAAGTTAATATTGCTGGTTCTGGAGTTGGAGCAATTACTGAATCGGATGTTAATTTAGCAATTGCTTCACGAGCTGTTGTATTGGCATTTAATGTGCGTGCAGATATTTTGGCACGTAGATTAATGCAACAGGAAAAAATTGATGTGCATTACTTCAGTGTGATCTATGAATTGATTGATACTGTCAAGTCTAGCTTATTGGGGTTA
This sequence comes from Gammaproteobacteria bacterium, assembly GCA_003354005.1. Classification (GTDB taxonomy): domain Bacteria; phylum Pseudomonadota; class Gammaproteobacteria; order PIWD01; family PIWD01; genus PIWD01. Next base: position 27,424 of record PIWD01000004.1, read on the forward strand.
ATTGGACCACAGTATCGAGACGAAATTATTGGTGTTGCAAAAGTTCGGGAGGTATTCCGTTCAAGTAAGCTGGGCGCTATTGCGGGCTGTATGGTTGAAGAAGGTACAGTACGTCGTCACCACCCAATACGGGTATTACGGGATCAGGTTGTGATTTATCAAGGTGAACTTGAGTCATTGCGTCGCTTTAAAGAGGATATTGATTTGGTGAAATTTGGTGATGAGTGTGGTATTGGTGTCAAAGATTATAATGATGTACGTGTCAATGATCGTATTGAAATTTATCAGCGTGTTGAAATAAAAGCGACACTTGATAGCAGAGATTAAGCTTGTGTTTTCTGTGCTGCAGACTAAGCACCCTCTAAGTGCAGATACAGTTCGACACAGGAAAATAGCACGCTTATTACACCGTCATTTAACTGAAATTCTCCTTTATCAGATGCGTGACCCACGTTTAAATTGCGTACAAATACACCATGTTGAATTATCACGGGATAAATCGCAGGCTAGTGTTGCTGTATTCTTATTGAATCACAATCCTTCCTACGCACAAATCGAGCAAATACTGACTGTACTGAATAAAGCAGAAGGTGCCATTCGATCTTTATTGACAAAACGAGTTGTATTGCGTCGTATGCCAAAACTACGATTTCGTTATCAAGTGCCTAGTGATGATGTTGCCTTTGGAACTCCATGAAGCAGACTTTATTACAGGGGGGTGTGCACGGGATTGTTTTACTTGATAAGCCAGTTGGCATCACCTCTTTTGTAGCAGCAGCGCGAGTAAAATCTTACTTTAGAGCTAAAAAAGCAGGACATACAGGCAGCTTAGATCCACTTGCTTCTGGTTTGCTCCCCATCTGTTTAGGTGAGGCAACAAAATTCGCACGTTTCATGCTGCATGCCAATAAGAGCTACCGCGTAGTTGCGCTCTTAGGCGTAGTCACCACGACTGGGGATGCAGAAGGTACAGTGCTAAGCCACAACACTGCTGCTCACACGATTGATTGCTTAAAAATTGAGCAAGTACTTTCTCAATTTAGGGGAAATATTGAACAGCTTCCACCTCATTATTCGGCTGTTAAGCATAAAGGAAAACCCTTGTATCGTTTAGCGCGACAGGGCATTAAAACGGAACGAAAAATAAGGCATGTTTCGATTCTTAATTTAAACCTGCTACATTACAGCTATCCTTACCTGTGCTTAGATGTGACCTGTACAAAAGGAACCTATATTCGCAGCCTTGTTGAAGATATTGGGAAACAACTGGGTGTTGGTGCTTTTGTGATGGCTTTACGCCGTACATCCATTGGAAATAGTTCACTTAACGAAAGTATTACATTACAAGCTTTAAAGCATTTGCCAGATCAATTTCTGAAGAATGCTTATTTACGGCCAGTGGATGAGGCTATTGTATCTTGGCCTATTGTTTGGTTAGACGATGATCAGTCTGTGCGTATACAACAAGGTCAGATCATCTCTGTAGTAGAACCGTCCTTAGATCCACTGCTTCGGCTCGATACCTGGGTACGTCTGGCCACACGAGATAATAAACAGTTGCTAGGCATCGCGCAGATAGGGCATTTTAACGCAATAAAACCACGTTGCTTACTGACTGCCACATTACCAGTTACAGTACTTTAAGAGTAAAATAATCATGTATCAGAATCATAAACCCACCTTTCAAACGTGCTATAATGGTGTCTACGTTGTTCACATCCTAGGATTAAAGTGAGGTTTGCGAAACTATAAAGAGAATATCCCTTTTTGGCACTAGATGTGGTAATGGTGTTAACAGGGCATGAAAAATTAGGAATGTTGTGCATGATGGATGATTTAGTGAGTATAAAATAAAATGTCTGCTAAAAATTATATCAAATTCTCGTTACTGCATCTAGATTGGTTAGCTGCTTGGTTTAGCTCATTTGTGTTGGTAGTAGGAGAGCTTTCCCAGTTATTCTTTCCATTCCCAGCCTGTCTACTTTGTGGGCTTCAGCGTTGGATCTTAAGCTGCTTTGTATTAACGATTTGGCTATGGTTTTGGTTTAGACCGACCTCGGTGATGCGCTGGATCTTTGCTGGTATGAACTTTCTGTTCGCAAGTGTTGGATTGCTGATTGCGACACGTCAAATATGGCTTATCACATATGGTGCACGGGTGGTCAATCGACTACCTTTACAATGTTTGTCGAATGTTCAGAACATGGTCGAACACAAGACATGGCCTCATATCTTAGCGAGTTTATGGCATGGTGGTCAAGCTTGTGCAATGCATGGTGAAGAAGCTTTTATTATACTCCCAATCCTGTCATCGATCTGTTTCTTTATCTTAGTTTGTCTTGTTGGGCGTATGATTTTCAAACTAAGGTGAAAGGCTCACATTAGAACAGTTGCTGCACAAGCCTACGTTGCGTGCACCACAAGCTCAAGATAGTGATTGTGGGGGTTGTCATATGTAGCGATGCACCTAATTGTGCCACACCTCGTTTTACCGCACTAGACAGTTCCTACCGCACTAGACTTTGAAAAATTGTTTCCGCTCTGTATGTCGTGCATCAGTAGTATGGTGAGATTGCCTCAATTCTTTCTCTTGTGGATGATACTGTCGTTTGAAGAAACAATGTTGCTTGCCAGTGCTTACTTGGGAAAGAGAATGCTTAGGATTCATTGGCCTTATGTGGACATGGTATTCTTCCATGTGTGTATGTGGGATTAATTTTTCGTTGTTTTTCAGGTGAAGTGTAATATCTCTTAGTAGGCAGTAGGCATTATTCATGTGATCACCGTATTTTATCGATTCCTTAAGTAGTGCTTTTATTTTGTGGTAATGATGTGTAGGTTGTTTAAGATAGAGCCTTGCCAGGTTGTAGTAGCCTATAGAGATTTCAAGCTTATTTAAAGATAGGCGATTATTTTGTGAGGCTTTATTTACTTTTTTTGAAGCATCATTAAGATATTTTTCTGCGGAAATGATATCACCTTTTCTAAAATAAAATACATGTAATATGAATTCTATGAATCCCTTATTTAGTGTGGAGGAGATAGCAGCTCTTGCATAGGTGAGGGCTCGTTGTTGATTACATGCTCCTCCAATTCCGTACCAATTCATCCAGCAGAGTAGGAAACTACTATTAGTGTGTAGTAAGCACTTATTTTGGACAGCGAGTGTAGCAAGCCTTTCTTGAAGATTTCGTGCATACTTATCATCTCTTTTACAACCTAAGTTAAGTAGGGCATAGTAACTCAACATGTTGATTGCTCCATGGCAATGAAGCTCGGCTGCTCTTTTAAAGAATTGGTAAGCTTTTGAATAGTTGTTTGCTTTATCTAGACTATAGCCACCTGAGAGAGCAGCATTTTTAGCAACTCCAGGGCTAACATGTGGGGAGAGCATAATGGACTCAAGGTAGCTATATAGATGGTCTTTGCATTTTGTTTGAGGCTTCTGTAGCACAGTTTTAATAGCTTGTAGGGTATATATTGCTACTGTGTCTTGCCTGCAATTTTTCCATAATCTAAATGCAGTTTTTGCAATTCGGACGGGGTTTCTTGTTGTAAGATTTTCTGGCATCAACCATAGTGATGTAAGTTTTGGTGGAGTTTTTTGATTAGGCAACTCTAACAAAATGATTTCTTCAAGTAGAAAGAATAGCTTGTTGAATGTGCGGGCATCCATATGAAGACTACGCTTCTCTGTTAAGATAGATTCAATTTTCCCCATGAGCAAGGCAATGCCAGTAACAAATTTGTATCTTCTGAAGCCTTTATAGGTAAGTTGCACTGCAAGTTCAAGGTCTTTTTTTCGATTACTCGTCAGATATTGTTTAAGCAAGCCCAATAGTGCAAGTTCTCGATTAGGAAAATCGTAGGGAAGCGCGCATTTAAAGCAGGCTATTGTTTTGTCTCTATTATTTTTACCTTGATAAGCCAGGCCTAACGCGTAAAAAAGAGAGCCAGTTAGAAAGGGCTTGAGAAAAGATTGCTCAATATTATTTGCATCTACATTAAACCATCCCTTACGATGTTCAACCTGATGTGCCCATTGTGGAGATATAATCAGCTCAAAGTATGGCAACATCTTATCAGTATTGATGTAATAATTTGCAAGCCATAATCTTGCTTTTTCGACGACCTGCTTTGGGGTGTGCTGATCAAGGTAGTTAGGGCTGGCTAATTGCTTGAAGCAGGCTAGGGCAAGTTCTGTATTTTGGTTTCCTCCAATACCTTCCCATGCCATTTCGCCAAGTCTGTAACACTCACTGTCGAGTGCTATACCATGATCATATAAAATATTTAGTATCTTTCTTACAGATTTATAATCCTGCTCGGTATGTTGTGGTTTTTTAATGGTTTCTCGCATCAAGTTTATTGATGCAAGATTTTCTAGAATTTTTTCTAGTATATTTTTAGAAAAGCTTGCTAGGTTCTGAAAACCTGCTAACCAGTTGTTGAGATAACGGCGTGTTGCTCTATGCCACGGCCATAGTGTTTTTTTTAGGGCTTTAATAGTGTTAATTTCATCGGCAACCTTGTTTAGGAATTTTTCTATGCTGCTATGATCTTCTGGTGTGTAGAGCACTCCATTTTTCTCATTGAGTATTTCAATATTGTGTAGTGTAGTTGACCACATTGCTGTTTCATCTTCTATTCTCATTGCATAATCGAAGCATAAATTTTTGCCATAATGTAGGAAGCTAAACCAACCCATTTTTTTAAGGCTGGGTCGATTTTTGAATAGTTGATCTTCCTCAATTAACTGGCCTTCTTTATGTTTTGGTCGTTTTCCTAAAAAAGAGTTCATTTTATAAAAATGGGTGTACCTCTGCTTTTTTTCGTCTATTTGCTTGAAAAAAGGGTTATAAGTATGTGAGGTAAGCAGGGGATTTTTTTCGATATGAGTTTTATTGGGATTTGGTATGCTGCTTTGTTTTTCTTCATTTATGTTGTACTCATTCTCGAAAAAAGGATTATTGGAGCGCAATTCAATATTTTTATGCGCTACTATAGTGCGTTCTTGATGTTTTGCCTCTTCTATAATTGCTTTTGGTGGATTGAGTTTGTCTAACATGTTTATTTGAGGTAGGGATATAACAATGCGAGGCTCATCTTCTTTTGGCAACGTAAGATTAAGACCAGTTTCTGTATTTACACGCTGAATAAAGGTTTTTTCAGTCTGTTGATAGTTGTCTAAGGCTAGTTGCATAGCTTTTGTTCTTTCATCGAAGTTGTGTACATTTGAAAATTCAGCTATGCATGCTTTTAGGGTATCTCTGTGGTTCTCGGATATTTTTTTAAATTGATTTATAGAGAGTTGTGCTGTATCAAGATGGCTTACCCATGCTGTACCGCGTTGCTTGATCTGTTTTTGATAATTTTTGTGGGTATGGATATGGCAGAAAATTTTGTTTGATTGCTCTAAAATTTTCTTATGTATAGCAATTGAACCATTGAAATTTCTTTTAACTGAATCTGGCAATTGGGTTAAGAGAATCGTATCACCAGCGAATCCTGCGGCATTTAAAAGGACACTGCGCTTTTCGAGGTAGGTATCAAAAATATTGAAATAACTGTATAGGTGTATGAGATGTTCTAAGAAAACCTTATCCTGCATAAGCTTAGAAGAAATACCTGTACTGTTGCTCGCTTCTTTTTTGAATTGTGAGATCCAGGCTTTATTTATTTTTCCATTTTTTGTCAGAAGGGGCATAATGTGATGATCATCAATAGGGGTGCAAGATTTTTGTTTTGCTTGTGCACTACTAAAAATGGTATTCAAAAAGAGCTTAGAAATTGGCGTATCAAATGCCTTGTCTAAATTTTCAATCGATAGAATCCACTCACTTATTTTTTCAGTCGGTTGTGATGCACTTGTTGTGCTAAGATGAAAAGTGAGTGATGTGAATAGATCGCGAAGCCTTTTTTGTTGATTAAAGATTGTATTCAGTTTATTTGTGATGCTCCTTTTAGCATTCTTATGGTTCATATCGAGGTAAATATTCTCAAGTGCCTTATGTACTGTAGTGAGCAAGTCATAGAAACTACCTTCACCATCTGTGCATTCGGTTTGGTAGATATCGGGGGCATTTGGATTAGAGCGTCTAATCTTGAAACTAAAATCTCTAAGCATTTCCAGGTAGCTTTCAGTTCTTTTATTCTCTGCCATATCTGCGAGACTACTAACGCAGTGAGCAATGGCAAAGCAAGTTAGACTGATGGGATCATTTCTGTGTCCTTTGCCAATTATGCGGTTTTGCCTGGAATTGTAAAGAAATGATCTACATGCTTCATGGATGAAGGTTAATTTTCCATGAAAGGCGTTGTGATCGTTTGATTCGCTTATAGTTGGAAAAATTTCTCCTGTTGCAACGGGTTTTTTAAGTTTTGATTCTGTAGCTAGGAAGTATTGTGTATAATCAAAAGACCAGGTATTTTTGAATGCATCCTGCGCGTGCCTGTAGATTTCCGAGGATTCCCAGCATTCAAAACTAGTGTAATCATTGGAATTTCCGAAGTAGGGAACATACACTCGGACATGCTTTGTGAAATTGAGGTTGCGACCTATATTTGTAATTGATCGGGCTATTGTTTCGGATACTGGCATCATACTTTCTCCTTCTGAAAAGATAAAGATTAAGAAAAATATGTGCGCACCTTTGTTTGGGAGATGACAATTTGTTTGGGAGATGACAATAGGATTATCTCGTGTTACAATGTGGTTGAAGTCGCCCACTATCTGAAAAAGACTGCCAGACCTGGATCAGATGGTGGGTGCGCGACATAATTTTGCACGGTGCACATACCTAATACGGTTATGGTATGTGTGTGTTATTTTTTCCTCCATATTTAGTTATTTCTAGAGTACCAACGTCTTGGAATTCTATCATAGTTTGTACTTTTTGTAAAGGCATGCACGTCTAAAAATTTCTTTGAAGCCATTGGTAGACAGGGCATATAGGGAAATAAAAAATTTATTTTTTGGCAAATATTGATATAAATGTAGCAAAAATATTTTAGTGGCAGAGCGTGCCATATCAGCCTGTTGAGAAGATGTGTTGGCAACTTTTACTGCAAAGGAGTGATTCAGTATCAGCCTAAATCTTTATTCAGGAATTGCCTTCCTTCAGGGAAGTGAGAATGTCAAAATGGGCTAGCGATTAAAATAATCAAGATTCCAACAGGTGCGACATAGCGTATTAAAGAAAGCCAGGTACGATACAACCATGTTGGGCAAGGTTGTAATGCGTCCATGCTTTGTTTTTTAGGCATAATCCAGCCAGCAAACAGGCAAAACCCCAGGCCACCTATAGGTAACATGATATTCGTTGCTAAATCAGTTGATGCATCAAAGAATGTCCAGTGCATAAGTTTATAGTTATGCCAGCGGTTAAAGGATAGTGCAGAACCTAGCCCGATTATCCAACTGGTCAGTGCGACAGAAGTGATTGCTTTTGTACGGGATAACTTATAGTGTTCCATCAGTAAAACAACTGGGGGTTCTGCTAAAGAGATAGTTGAAGTTAGTGCTGCAAGTGCCATTAATATAAAGAATAATCCAGCGACCCACTGACCAGCAGGCATTTGTGTAAGAGCAACGGGCAGTACCAGAAACATCAAACCAGGCCCTGAACTTATGGGGAGGTGATAGTGGAAAATAATCGGAAAAATTGCCATGCCAGAGAGCAGAGCAACTAAAACATCTAATGCAGCAACTGTAACAACTGCTTCAATAATAGAAATAGTACTCCCAAGATAACAACCATATGTTAAAAGGCATCCAGCACCAATGGCAAGAGTAAAGAAAGCATGTCCCATCGCAGAGATAGTTACACTTGCATTGAGTGCCTTGGGGTGAAAATTGAATAAGAAATTCCAAGCACTTTGGAAATCACCTATTTGGCTTGCATAAACCACGAGCGCAACGAGAATTACCAGTAAGGCAGGCATCATATAATGTGTTGCTTGCTCGAGTCCACGTTTAACACCACGCTTAACGATCCAGAAATTGAACAGCATAAAAAGGCTATGCCAGAAGATAAGTAACACAGGGCTGCCTGAGAAATGTTGCCATAATTGCTTAAAACCTTCTGCATCCAGCGCTTTCATATGCCCACTTATTGCGTAATAAGCATAACCCAATGACCAGCCAGCAATGACATTGTAGAAAGACAAGACTAAAATCAGCGTAGCTGACCCCCACCAGCCTAGATAGCGCCAGGCAGAAGTCTGTTTTGATGAGGTTTGACAGGCCAGCATATTGAGAGCACTTACTGAATTTTGTCGTGCTTGGCGACCGATGAGAATTTCCGCTATCATAATCGGCAAACCAATTAACACAATACAAATTAAATACACTACCATAAAGGCACTGCCACCATAACTGCCGACCATGTAAGGGAATTTCCATATATTGCCCAATCCAACTGCTGCGCCCGTTGTTGCCAAGATAAAGGCAGAACGTGACGACCACTGACCATGTTGGGATTGATTCATGATGCTATTCTCTTGGATTTAAAGGACAACGTACCATTGACTATAGCAAAACAAAAAAACAAAATCTATTCATTTGCTAGCAATGTCAAGTCAAAGTGCCCTTTTTTGTTGAACCGTCATTGGGGTAGCCAGCACCTGTAATAGGGCAGTTATAATTGGAGCTTCTGATTATTATGGACTTAATAAGAGACCCTGCTAGTCGAGCGTCTCTTATAATCTTCGGCATTTTTTAACAAGGACTAAATGAATCTGCCTGTTCTAATTTTTCTTACCTACTCCACACCAAGCTGTTACAGTTCATTTTATCAAGCTCGACGTAAGACCTCCTCGTTCAGGTGGAGGATGTGAGGCTTCCTGCTAGTCGAGCATCTCTCGTGATATTCGGTATTTTGTTGACTATTCCACACTAAGCTGTTCTATTCCAGCAGGCAGGGCATGTCGTGTTAGCCTGTGGAGAGATGGCATTAGCTGATTAGATGAAGCAGAAACCCTTGGTAATGGGCGACAACCAGCTTAGTAACTAATGGAAATCATTGAGGTTCTGGCTGGATGGGGGAACATTATCTTTTTTGTCTGTACCATAGCTAAGTTGTATAGGAGGGTTGTCTTTTTTAGCTATATAAGGACACACTGGCACTTTTATTACTTCATTATTTTGAGTACTATCTTGATGTGTTCTATATGCACTATTCAAACCTGGGGTAGGAAGCTTCCAGAGTATAGCAGCTATACCTAAAGTGAAAATTATAGCAAGAAACCCTACCACAAAGTCCAAAGCACGATGCTCAGCACTATAAGTAAAACCTAAACTTGATTCTGATACAAATGGAGAGTGATAGGTTGGTGAGGATTGCTTACTTGAAGAACTATGCAGAATTTCTTCTACATTATTTTTATCTGTGAAACTGGTTCTTACGGTGGGGGGATTGTATTGTAGGGGCTTAAACTTATTATCTATATCATCAGTTATTATAAAGTCATCAGACATAACCTTCAACTTACCATCAACACTTTGCAATCTATTAGAGGTATAATCAACAAAATTGTTGCGCTCCACTTCATTGAGAACCTTATAGTGAATATCACCATATAATCCAGCAAGAAGTGTGACAATACTTCTTGCATGCTCCTTGGAAATCATATTTTTTGCTAACCCAGTCCCTTCATATTCGGATTGTTTTTTAGACAACCATCTATCAGCAAGAGCTTTATCGTAAGAGACATTTTCCTCTTTATCAACGCTACGTTCTATCTGGTTGATAGTAAAGGTATGTGAGCGATTGTAATTTCCTGTTGAAGCAATATCTCCCAGATGGGTTAGCAATGGATTATAAGTTGAGGTTAATTTAGGATACCTTTCCACTAGAGGTTGCTGATTTTCCTCATCACCTTTATCATCTTCAAAAACATAGCCACCGCTGAGCCTCCCATTCCTACAAAATCCCAAGTACCAGTCGGACTTATCAGTATCAAATATAGCAATATATTGAGCTTCATCCTTTCCCTCACTATTTCCAACATCATAAATATGTTTTTCATCATCCATATAAAACAATTTTTTTACTATATGTTCCAACTTATTTGTAGTTGCTACTGTTTGAACCAGCTTTGAAGCTAGCATGTTATCAATCATTTCGACTAGCAGACCTTTCTCTTGTTCGTTTGCCTTCAGAACTCTATTCTCTTCTAACAGTTGTTCCGCTACATTGCCATATGAGTGCTTGATGTAATATTTGAGAGGTCGTATACTGACGTTTTTATGTTTATCTCGAACTCCGACGTATACATCTCCTGAGTTAAAATATGCTATTACATATGGAGTATCTGCACTTATCATATGTTGCTCAAAATCGTAGGAGTCTTGGAAGGTAGTTTTAGTTATATTCAGTTTGGAATTTTCATCTACTTTGACTGCCTGAATTTTTCCCTCATCTATACTTGCGAGAGTTTTTCTATAGTGTTCTAGTTTTTTATTATCTTTGTTCCACATTTCCTTTTGTTCTTCCACATATAGTTCGCGACTCATTCTTGTTTTCCGATTAAGAATAGCATGAGTACCTTTAAAGTCGTTGAAAGCTAGTTCAACTATATTATTGTGCTTTTCAACATCTAAATCTCCAATTCTTGATTGGCATAGTTTGTTTATGGAAATGGAATACTTGATATAGTTTTCTTTATCTTCAGGAGATAATTCATTGAAGTCTATAGAATCTGTTACCCCTAACACTTTTAGCTTATTATTGGTCTCTTCATAAGTATCATTTCTAGATAGTCCATAGGTTTCAATCTCCCACTTTTTTGGAGCCTTCGGAATTTTCCTAAATAATTCCAATACTTCGCTTTCAAGCATCTTCTTGTATCTGTCTATTGAATCTGCATTTCTATTAACCCTCAAGTCGAATGTATTAACTTCTTTGGTAAAAATAGCCGTATCTATCGTTTGCACATCTTGATTATTCAAGATTCCTTCCAGGGAAGATCTGGATTCATTCAATAGTATTCGATCTTGCATAATCTGTTGTTGTAATTGAAACATGGTGACTTGCCTCACAAATAATCACATATAACAATATAATGTTACATTATATTCCATATCTGAAAAAATGCTTTGCAGCGACCAACTGTTCCCACTAACACAAACCAAACTAGCAGTCTAATAATACATTAATTCTTGAGAAAAAATGAGACAAGACTAAGAATTAGCTGGTCAAATAGGTTGTTTTTTACCAAAAATGAGTGTAAAGCCACTATCTTTAGACATGGGCATTTTTCAGAATGAACAGTACCTCCCTATTGATATTCTAATAGATCAACAGCATACTCTAGCTATAAGAAGGAGAAGCATACCAATTTTAGGATAAAGATAAAGCTGGGTGCTGAACGCATCACTCGACCGAACATTTTTCGTGTGATTACCACTTTGTTTGGAACAAGGTGGGGAGTGGGCTTTTGGTGGGCACATGCTGTATTAGCCTGTGGAGAAGGTGTGTTAGTGGTTTCTGTGAAGTCAGGTGTCCCTGGATCGTGTGATCTAAGTAGCAGTCTGAATCTTTATTCAGGAATTGCACATTGTCAGGGAGGTGAAAATGTCGATGATAAAAGGAAAATGGGTTAATCAGCAGCCATGCGCGGGCGGTGTGGGTGGAAAATTTGTAAGAAAAGATTCATCGTTCCGTAATTTTATTGGGTCAGATCGATTTCCAGCAGAAACTGGCCGATATCACCTTTACATTGCACATGCGTGCCCGTGGGCGCATCGTACCGTTATCTTTCGCCAATTAAAGGGCTTAGGGACTATCATAGGACTCACCGCAGTTAACGCCCATATTGGTGAATTCGGTTGGACACTTGATGATCCTATCAATGGTCTGCATGCTATGCATGAAATTTATACCCTTGCCGATGCACATTATACAGGTCGTGTTACTGTGCCCGTTCTGTGGGATAAAAAAGAAAAGACGATTGTGAATAATGAATCCTCTGATGTCATCCGTATGTTTAATACTGAATTTGATGCATTAACTGGAAATACAGATGATTATTACCCTAAAGCGTTACAGAAGAGCATTGATGATATCAACAAATTTATTTACACCGATATCAACGATGGTGTTTACAAGGCTGGGTTTGCTACAGAACAGTGTGTTTACGATAAGGAAGTCAAGAAACTGTTCGATGCTTTAGATGTGATTGAGGGTCGTCTTAGACAGCATCGCTATCTTGTGGGTGACACCATTACAGAAGCGGATTGGAGATTATTTGTAACCTTAATCAGATTTGATATCGTTTACGTTAACCACTTCAACTGTAATATACGTCACATAATCGATTATCCTAACCTACCCAATTATATGCGAGAGCTTTATCAAGTTGAGGGTATCAAAGAAACCGTTCACATCGCTTCCATTAAAGAGCACTATTATACCAGTCATGCAGCTATTAACCCCATGGGGATCATCCCACAAGGGCCAGAAATTGATTATGAGGCATCCCATGATCGATATCGTTTTGATTAGGTGATCTGGCAGCCTATTTGCCCTAATAACATTGTGAGTAGATGATTGGGTTGTAGCTTAAGCTGCTTACATTGCTCGCAAATAGTGGTGTGTATTTCTTTTAATTGCTGATAACTTCTATCAATGCCGAGTAACTGACAATAATTTGGCTCATTATATTGACTTGGGTAGTCGGCAATATCGTCTTGCAACTGAAAAAAACAACCAATCGACCGTCCTAGCTGACAAAGTGAAGATTCAAGGTCAGACGGTGTATTGACTACAATTGCTGGCATTTGCAAGCTAATTTGTATCAGATAGCCAGTTTTGAGTTGATGCAATCGATCTATATCGGTTTGTGACCATGGGCACGTTCTAAAATTTAAATCTAGCTGTTGTCCAGCAGCCATACCCTGCATTCCGATAGTTTTACTTAATATATACACTAATTTAGATTGTTGGTGGACAGGTAAATTATTATTCGGTGTACAGAGAATTTGAAAGGCAAGACTTTGCAGCGTATCGCCGACTAAGATAGCGGTTGCCTGATCAAATGCCAGGTGGCACGTTATTTGTCCACGACGCCAGGTATCATTATCCATTGCAGGTAGATCATCATGTACCAGCGAATAGCAATGAATTAATTCCAGGCTGAGGGCAATAGGGTCTAATATGGGCAGAGGTATATTTAACAGTTGGCCAACACCATAGACCAACAGAGGTCTTATACGTTTGCCAGGAGATAGAGCTGTGTAGCATATAGCTTTATAAAGACGCTCTGGTGTATCAGCTTCCTGTTGCTGTAATTGCCAACGCAACAGGCGTTCAAAACGTTGCTGTTGCCTAACTAATGGCTCAGGCTGGGCATTCAGGGCAGAGTTAAGCATTAATCTACATCAGTTTGAAAGTCTTGTAACTGCTGCTTACCATCTGATTCAACCAGTTGTTGGATTTTTTGTTCTGCCTTTTGTAATTGTTTTTGGCAATCTTTGGCCAGGGTTACACCTTTTTCAAATAATTCAACTGACTGCTCTAAGCTGACGTTGTCTCCTTCGAGTTGACGGACAAGAACGGACAGTTCTTTTAATTGATTAGAAAAATTGACGGGGTTTGTTGCACACATACGGGCAGTGTACAGCACTCTTGTCTAGTTAGCAACCTACATTTCAGTAATTTTGAGTAAAACCTCTTCCTTGAGGTGGGGAATATAAAGCTCCTGCCAGTTGAGCGTTTCTTGTGATCTTCAGTATTTTGCAGCAAAGAATAAACGCATGTGCACATCAAATGAATAGTGCCTACCTGTTCTAATATTTCTTGACTACTCCACACTAAGTTGTTACAGTTCGCTTTAGTGGCATGGCGTGCTGTGTTAGCCTGTGGATAGATGGCATTAGCTGATTCGATGAAGCAGGAATCTCTGGTAATGGGTGACCAACAACCAGCTTAATAATAGGGATTCCCTTTTAGGTAGGGGAGTATGTAAAGATCTGGGTAGCTGTAATGAAGAAGTTGTTTAGCTTATTAAGAAAAGAAAAAGGATATTATTGCATAATGCGACTGTTTATATCTGCCTTGTGTTTGCTGCTATTACCATCATTAGTGGATGCTCATACAGAACTAAAGTCACAAACACCGATAAGTGTACTCAAGCCTTTAAAACATTTTAGCAAAGAAACAGGCACCTGTATTTCTTGCCACAAAGAAAAAAGTAGCGGGATTTATCAGCAGTGGGGTCGTTCGAAGCATTTTAATGCACGTGTTGGTTGCTATGAATGTCATGTTGCGAAAGCGACTGATTTGGGGGCAACACGCCATAAAGATTTTATTATTTCGGTGATTGTTTCACCTAAAAAATGCGGTCAATGTCATACACATGAGGCAAAAGAGTTCAGTAAAAGCCATCATGCCAGAGCGGGGCAAATTATTGGATCACTTGATAATGCGCTAGGTGAAGTTGTCGAGGGTTCCATGACATTTTACAAACAATCACCAGTCACAGTGAATGGGTGCTGGCAGTGTCATGGAAGCACAGTTAAACTACTGCCTAATGGTGACTTAGATCCTACGACATGGCCAAATACAGGGATCGGTCGTATCAACCTGGATGGCTCTAAAGGTTCTTGTACTGCGTGTCATCAAAGACATACATTCTCCATCGCCCAGGCGCGTCGTCCAGAAACTTGTGGTAAATGTCATCTTGGGCCAGATCATCCACAAAAAGAAATTTATGATGAATCCAAGCATGGCATCAACTTCTATTCTAATGTGAAAAGAATGAATTTAGATTCAAGCAAATGGATTCCAGGTGAAGATTATGATGCCGCCCCCACTTGTGCAACCTGCCATATGTCAGCAACTAAAGACTTACCTGTCACGCACGATGTAGGAGATAGGATTAGCTGGACATTACGCCCACCAATTTCACAAAAAGTTGATCAAAAAGAACGAGAGCTTGGGTATGCTACTAAATCTTGGGAACAACGTCGAGGGGATATGAAAAATGTTTGCTCTGCATGCCACGGTAAAAATATGATCCAGAGTTTTTATGAGCAATTTGATGCATTGGTTACTTTGTACAACAATAAGTTTGCGATACCTGGAATCCAACTAATGGGCATGATGGGTAAATATAATCTTATAACGGATACTCCATTTGATTCAAAAGTAAAGTGGACATGGTTTCGTATTTGGCATCATTCTGGACGGCGTGCACGACAGGGGGCATCCATGCAGGCCCCAGATTATGTACAATGGCACGGCATGTTTGAAGTGGCACAGCATTTTTATTCAGAATTTATACCAGAAGTGCGGGAACTGATTGAGCGAGCTAAGAAAGCAGGCAACCATGATGGAGCCAAAAAAGTATCTGATTTACTTGAAGCGATACTGAAAAGACCTGAACATCAGTGGTATACAGGCAAAATACCAGTAAAAGTTAAAAAAATGCGAGAAGAACAGCGGCGTAAATTTAAAGAGCGCTACCTGGATGTGAAAGATTTACCAAAACATGGAGTATAAAGCCCCTATTTTCGGGCATGGGGATATAAGCAAAGATAAGGGGATTTATTAATAGGCTCGTTGTTGGTCGCTAATTACCAGGAGTTTCTGCTTCATCAAATTAGCTAATGCCATCTATCCACAGGCTAACACGGCATGCCCTGTCACCAACTTGAGTTATTTCAGCATGCGATTTGATAGTATTTTTAAAAAGGCATTAGGCTGTTTTTTAGGTTTCTTATTACTTGGTTGTGGAGCATTAATTGCCGTAGGGCAAACAGAGCGACCTATCACCTTACATATTGCTAAATTAGCTGATGTCCCTATTTTGCATCAAGGCAGAGTAAAGCCATTAGACACCTTTGCTCGCCTACATTTAAGGCTTATCCATGGCAAAGATGCCTTGCCAGGTATGACCGCACTAGAGTGGTTGGTTGAGCTGTTATTTTACCCTCAAAAAGCTTACCTACGGCCAGTTTTTATTATTTCAACCTCCCATATTATCGACATACTTGGGCTAGAGAAACGGGATAAATACAATTATTCTTTTTTTGAGCTGCTTCCTGCATTACGCAGTCATAGAGATGAAATTATTTTGCTTCATGAAAAAGAAGAGACAAGTTTATCGGCAGAGGAAAAACAATTGATTGAGCTATATGCTAGTGCAATGCTATACTTTGAGACGAGTCGCTCTTTATCAATGGTATTACCTTATTTTGAGGTGAGCGATAAAGGATTGTCGAAGACATTGGAAGTACTTCAAGATAAGAGCTTGTCTTATTTTGATTTATCTATAAATCCACAATTTTCAAAGCTGATTAAACAGCTAGACGGAAAAGAAGAGTTTGGATTAACTGATTCAAAAAAATCAAATTTTTTTGCTTTAGTAAAGCAGTTTACTTTGATTGGGCAAGATAAAGGCTTCGAACTCTTTAGAGTAATACCTTCAAGTGTTCATAAGTCGTATAATAAGGACTCGACTGATAATTCAAAAACAGGGCTGATCGCTCCTTGGCAGCTATTTATAGTTGGGCATACACTTTCAGCATCCAACAAGAATAGTTTAAATTTATGGAAGCAGTTAGCATTTGCTTATCGAGCTAATGATTCTGAAAACTGGGATAAATCCAGCAAACAACTTAAGGTAGGAGAATTTGGGGTGGGAAACCTTTCCACTTCAGCACTTACACTAAAACTAGAGGTTGTTTACAACAAGATTAAGTTTTTCAACAAAAGTCTTTTATTGTATGCTGCATCTTTGCTTTTGATTATTTTTAGCTTATTTTCAAGCGTGATAAAAAGGCAGGAGTCTGTACCTCTGAGCAAAGCAGATAGAATAATCCCCAGAACTGCTTTTACACTACTAATGTTTAGCTTTTGCCTACATGCCATGGGGATTATATCGCGTGTTTATATTATGGGTCGTCCACCTGTAGCTACTTTGTATGAGTCTATACTTTTCGTTTCATGCATTGTTGTTTTCGTTTCTCTATTAATAGAAAAAAAACGTTGTGATAGGGTGGGCACATTCATTGGCTCCCTAACTGGGGTTTTTCTGCTTTATATGAGCCGACACTACTTGATGGAAGGGGATACCATGGGCAGGCTAGTGGCTGTACTGAATACACATTTTTGGCTTGCTACACATGTCATTGTTATTTCTATAGGCTATAGTTGCAGTATTCTAGTTAGCCTATTAGCTCATAGTGCACTTATACACCGTTTGATCAAACCGATGCATACAAAACATCAGCTTATCTTTAATAAATTTTTGATGCACCTTGGCCTATTTGCGTTACTTTTCACATTAACAGGCACAGCATTGGGTGGTATCTGGGCCGATCAGTCTTGGGGACGGTTCTGGGGCTGGGATCCTAAAGAAAATGGTGCCCTACTTATAGTGTTGTGGTTTATCTTGTTAATTCATGGTCGATTAGCTTATTTTCTTAATGATTTCTATTTTGAACTGACTATGGCGTTGACAAGTATCATAGTTGCCATAACGTGGTTTGGCACCAATCTTATTGGTGTGGGGTTACACTCTTACGGGTTCACAGAAGGGATTTTTATCAAACTCCTTCTTTTTTGTGGTGCTGAGATACTTTTTATCACCTTAGTTTTTGTCAAAAAAGTATATTGTTCATTAAGCGACAAACGAAACCGCAGTTGGTGATAACTAGAAGTGCCAATCAATTTAAATTTCTTTGTGGGAGCTTGCTTTCAACAAACAACCAGACTACAATGGTCTGCTAGAGGCCTTGGCAAGGTCGATATTATTACGAACCGTACATATATTACATCAATTCAGGATAATTTAAACATGAAAGAAATAGAAAAAACAAAAAAAGAAATAGAAAAAACAAAAGAAGAGCAAGAAGAGTCGGGTGCTAAATACTTTGATAGAGTCATGAAAAAAATAGAAGAATGGCAAAAAAAGAGAGCAGATTCTGAAGGCAAGCAAAAAATCATAAAAAAAGTGCAAAAGGCATCTAATGCAAGGTTGTTACTACCCGGGTACATGTTTAGTTCTTTGATTGGTAGAGAATTCATTAGTAGAGAATTCATTAGAGGCACTCTTTATAGAGAATTCATTAGAGGCACTCTTTATAGAGAATTCATTAGAGGCACTCTTTATAGAGAATTCATTAGATACTATAGATACCATCTTCATAGAGAATCCATTATCGGCTGTTTTTATGTATTAGTCATTATGGTTTGTATAGAATCGTTCTCCCCGTCCAGCGTAACAAGGGCTCAATCCATTCAACACAAACTAAGTCAAGGGTTAAAATGTGGCGATAAAGAAACTCAAAATATTATAACAAAAGCCGATAACTTTATCACCAAAGAGGTTCAAGCAATAACTACTGAGCTTGCTTCCCAAACTTGTCAAGAGCAACAATCCAGCAATGTTACACGGGGGGGGGCTCTAGCTAATGGCGTGGGCGAAGGCACAGGAGAGGATATGAGGTCCTATTACAAAGGTATTCTAGAAATATGCAAACCAGGTGGGGTGGCACGTTTAGTTGATAAAGTGGATGAACACATTGGAAGATTTTGTTCAAATATTTAAGCCCTATTACTCCAACAGTCAATTCAAATTTTTAGATAAAAAAACTCAAAATAGACCATCTTTTTGGGAAGGGTGTCCTATTGATAAAATGCTTTTTTTGAGCGTAGTTATAGGAATTTGCAGCGAGTTAGTAGTAGAATGATGAAGAGAGAAAGGCTATATAATAATCTAGAGGAAAAGCAAAATCAGGGATCTATCTGCACAGGAGAAAAAGGAAATGACAGAGATAACTCTGGGATAATGCACAGCCCCTAAAATCTACTCACAAGTGAAAGAATTTGGATAAACCAAAAAAGAGAGCCATCAAAGTAGTTATTGCTGCAGCAGATTGCCAAACAGACTGTTGTATTTTTGTGCCTAAACGATATTCGGTGCCTTGAGCTTCAGCGCGAATTTTTTCAATTTCCAATCGCAAGGCATTTTCAGACTCTATAATTTTGGCCTGCAATCTATTTTCAGATTTTTCAATATCAGTTCGATTCTTTTCTATTTCAGCTTGCAAGGCATTTTCAGACTCTATAATTCTGGCCTGCAATCTATTTTCAGATTTTTCAATATCAGTTCGATTCTTTTCTATTTCAGCTTGCAAGGCATTTTCAGACTCTATAATTCTGGCCTGTAATCTACTTTCAGATTTTTCAATATCAGTTCGATTCTTTTTTATTTCAGCTTGCAACGCATTTTTAGACTCTATAATTTTTGCCTGTAGTGCATTCTCAGAGTCTACAATTCTAGCTTGTAGCACATTCTCAGATTTATTAACTTCAGCATGAATCTTTTCTATTTCAATGCGCAAGGCATTTTCTGATTTTTCAAGGTCTAGTTTGAAGTTGTATTCAGCCTTTACAATAGTAGACTTTAGTGCATTTTCTGATTTTTCAACTTCCCCACGAATTTTAAAAATCTCTATTTCCAAGTTTTTTCTCTTGTACGCCTTGTTAAGGCTATGCAACTCTGCCCTATTTTCTTCAAACATTTTTTCGAAAAATATTATTTGAGCTTGAGTTTGTTTTTTGTTAAATCCACCTTGGGTCAATATTTCCTCGCCTCTGATGAAATAGGCATTATCTTTGCTGTTATCTTTATAGGATTCATAGTGACTTAGTGCTAAATTCATAAATTTTCCTCAATCTAAACAAAGCTAAGCAACCCTAATTGTAGCACAAAGCAAAGTATTTTGAAAGTTGGTAACCTTGTTCTTAGAAGCAACTGTCTTTAGACATGTGGAGTATTGGATCAGCGTGAGCAGCTAGCCTGTTTTAATATTTCTTGACATTCTCATAGAGCAACAATATACTCTAGCCATGAAAGTAAGTAGAGCGTACAAATTTAGGGTAAAATTGAGTACTGAGCAAGTCGTTCAACTAAAACAGTTTTTGGGTTGTTGCCACTTTGCTTGAAACAAGATGGAACAGAGCCGTTTAGTGGCAGGGCGTGCCGTGTTGGCCTGTGGAGAAGATGCCATTGGTAGCTTCATTGGGTTTCACTTGAGTCTAGTAGCTGCCTGGATCTTTGTTCAGGGCAAACTTTCCTTCTTGGTGGTGAGGATGTCAAAGGTTTGGTGTACTATAAAGTATAGGTATATGTATGAAACATTATGAAATTATTCTACTAATTCATCCGAGCTATAGTGAGCAGGCTGATGAAATCGGCAAGCGCTGCCGAAGTTCGGTGACGGACGCAAAAGGTATTATACATCGCTACGAAAATATCGGACGTTTGCCACTTGCTTATTTAATCAATAGTGTGCGTAAGGCATACTTTTTGCTCCTCAATATTGAGTGTGATCAGGAGACGCATAAGGCTTTAGTCGATGTATTGAAGCGTAATGATGCTGTGATGCGTCACTTAGTTCTAAAAGTCGATCGAGCGATCACTGGTCTATCGGCCTTGATGAAGAGAAAGCAAGAAGAAGATAAAACAAAGTAAAAGAGGTAGTGTGATGTCCGATTTTCGGCGTAAAAAATACTGTCGTTTTAGTGCAGGTGAGTTGACTATTGATTATAAAGATGTCAAAGCTTTAAAAAATTTTATTAATGAAGCAGGTATGATTGTTCCTAGCCGTGTTACGGGGACACGTGCGGAGTATCAGCGTCCATTGGCGACAGCGATTAAGCGTGCGCGTTACTTGGGGCTGCTAAAGTACTGTGATGCCCATAAGGTATAATGAAAGGCCTGTTGCGACAGTGGGGGCAATACTTCGTTAAACATACAAGAGTGACGGCTTTGGTGGCCTTTTTTGCGACCTTGTTGCCAGTTGTTGGTGTGCCGATGGCTTGGATTGCGAGTATTCTCATTGCTCTGATAACTTTGTGTGTGAGTTGGCAGGCTGGTGCATATATTATGTTTTGGTCGCTGCTTCCGTCGGCAGCTTTGTTGTGGACAGCGCATTGGTTTTCGGGTACTACGATCTTGGTTTTAATGCTTGTAAGCTGGTTGTTGGCCTCTGTCTTACGCGCAACTAAGTCATGGACACTAGTCATTGAGACTGGTGCGTGTGTGGGTATCGTTATTATTTTGCTAATGCACACCTTGTTTGATGTATCGGCATGGTGGCAGTTACGCTTGCAGTTCTTGTTGGGCGAGGTTGCGCAGCTAACGCATATTGAAGTTAAGCATGTGGCATCTGTTATTGCGCGCTTTGCGACAGGCTTAGAACTGTTATTTGTGTTGCTATCCGTGCTTTTACATATATTATTGGCGCGATTGTGGCAATCAGTAATTTTGAAGCACAGATTGCGATTGCTGCATGATCTGCTTTCTATTCGTTTAGGTGTGATTGAATTAGGTGTTTTGGCAGTGAGTTTGCTGTTGGCTTGGATGGGCGTTGGGGTTGTTATTGATTTACTACCCTTAATCTTGCTTACCTTTGCACTGACAGGGTTATCTGTTACCCATGCGGTATTGCGTCTGAAGCAGCTCAATAAAGCTTTTTTTATCGCTTTTTATTTACTGCTCGTTCTCTTTTTTCCGTATATGTTGTTGCTACTAGCCTGTATTGGGGCACTAGATTGTGGCATTCATTTCAGAAAGCGTTATAATGTCCCCTAAGAGGGGTTCTCCGTGGCAATTGTAAGATGCCGAATCAATGAGGTAAAGGTATGAGTGTAGAAGTTATTTTATTAGAAAATATCCATTGCTTAGGCAAGGTTGGTGAGCTTAAAAAGGTTAAACCTGGTTATGCACGTAATTATTTATTGCGTTTTGGTAAAGCCAGGCGTGCAACTGACGAAAATATAGCAACATTAGAAAAAGAATTAGATGTATTTAAGGAGCAGGCTGCTAACCTGCAAGCACAAGCAGAAGATTTGGCAGCTAAGCTTGCAGAGCTAGATTTATCGATTGAAGTGAAGAGTAGTGGAGGTGGCAAATTATTTGGTTCAGTCACAGCAGTTGATATTGTGAATTTTTTAGAGAAACGTGGTATTAAGCTGAGTAAACAGCAGATTATTTTACCTGAAGGGAGACCAATTCGTGTAACAGGAGTACATGAAATTATGGTTAACCTAGAAGGAGGGGTACAAGCAAAATTGAATTTAACCGTTCACACAACAAAGATCGATGATTAAGTTTTGGTATTATAGCTATGGCTGACCATGTAGCACGTCTTACACCGAAATCAGTTGAGGCAGAGCAATCAGTTATCGGAAGCTTACTTCTTGATAGTAGCCTCTGGGAGCGTGTCATTGATACCCTGGTCGTGAAGGATTTCTATCAGCCTGAGCATCAAACTATTTTTGAGATGTTCATGAAATTAGTTGAAGTGAATAAGGTTTGTGATGTGGTGACACTGACAGACGCACTGAAAAAAGAGCATCTATTAACTGGAAAATTAACAGAAAGCTATCTATATGAATTAACAAATAATACCCCTAAAGCTATTAATATTGAAGCATATACTAAGATTGTGCGGGATCATTCTGTTGCGCGTAAATTGATTATTGCTGGTCAATATATTGCTGATTTGGCTTATTCTCCAAAAGGTCGAGAGTCAACTGAATTGATTGATGAGGCGGAACGTTATATCTTAGAGGTTTCAAAGTTGGGTCATTCAGAGCGTGGGCCTGTGGGGGTTAAATATTTAACTGCTGAGGCAGTTGAGCGCATTAGAGCCTTGTCCAATGGAGAATTTGATAAGAACAGCTTACGTACTAATTTTAGAGACTTCGATAAACTAACCTGTGGTCTACAAAAAGGTGATTTAGTCGTCCTTGCTGGGCGACCTTCCATGGGCAAAACGGCTTTAGTGATGAATATCGTAGAACATATTGTCTTGCAGCTTAAAAAGACGGTTGTAGTCTTTAGTTTAGAGATGCCTGGCGATAGCTTGGTGATGCGCATGATGTCTTCCTTAGGGCGTATTGAGCAACATAGGATTAGAAGTGGTAAAGTGGATGCTCATAGCTGGACTCGTATTAACTCGACTGCAAGCATGATTTCTTCTAAGAGCTTATTTATTGATGACAGTTCGACACTCACACCTATGGAACTACGATCACGTGCGAGGCGATTAGCACGTGAGCAGGGGGGGCTTGATTTGATCGTCGTTGATTACCTACAATTGATGCATGTGCCAGGCTATAAAAGTAATCGTAACTTAGAAATTTCTGAAATCTCACGTTCCTTAAAAGTATTGGCAAAAGAATTATCTGTCCCAGTGATTGCGCTATCACAGCTTAATCGCGGATTGGAACAGCGTGAGGAGAAGCGCCCAATGATGTCTGATTTGCGTGAGTCAGGAGCCATTGAACAAGATGCTGACTTAATCGTATTTGTTTACCGTGATGAGGTCTATCATAAAGATAGTGCGGATCGTGGTACAGCCGAAATTATCATTGCCAAGCACCGTAATGGTCCGATTGGTCGTGTACGATTAACCTTTTTGGCTCATTTATTGCGTTTTGAAAATCATGCCAGTGAAAAAGAAGTTATCTGTGCACTACCTCCACAGGCAATGAAAGAAGGCGTAGCATGAACCTTGAGCATGCCACGAATATAGCAACTTTATCACCCCATCAAAAATATGAATTAAAGCGCATACGTTGGCGTTGTCGTAGTGGTATGTTAGAGCTTGATCTATTGCTGAAGCGTTTCATAGATCGTGCTTATTTTCAGCTTGATCATCAGCAGCGCGAGCAATTTGAGCATTTGTTAGCCCTAGGTGATGTGACATTATTGGAGTGGCTTGTACTGGGACATTCTGCTGATCACACCGACTTCAAAGAACTTGTCCAATTGATTAGATGTATTCTGAGCGAATGAATAGGGCAGCGACAACTGCTCTTTCCTCCCAGCTCATAATATTAAACGTCGCGCATGCGGAAGGTGTTGACATCACCTCAACTCCAATTTTTCTTTTAGCGAATTGATGAAAAATGTTAGTGGGGATAACATGCGGGATCTCACCCGTACCGAGTAGGACAGAAGTGACTTGTAAATCCAATAAAGCTTGCAGATCGCTTTCGGAGAGCCTGGTAATATCGCTGATCGGCCAAGTGATAACACGGGTCGGTGTTACAATCACGGGCTGCCTATAAATTTTATCCTGAATGATCAACTTGTGGGCACTACAATGTGTGACCTCATAATGGCTTGGATGTTTAATGCGGTTTAATTCCATGGTTACCTTCTTGTATTTCACATTGGCTAACTAGTATAATGGTTAGCATCATAAAACACTAAGGAAAACTACCTCATGGAAAAAGCAACACAAAAAATACAAAAAAGGGGTACAACCTACCTGCGTGACTACCAGGCATCAGCCTTCTTAATCGACCGTATCCAGCTTGAGATTGAACTAGAGCCATCGCATACACGCGTAAAAAGTCGCTTATTCATTCGTCCTAATCCTTCCGTGTCCCGACAAAACATACTGAGATTGGATGGTGAAGAACTAGAGTTGCAAGGCTTATGGATTAATGGGGAGTCTTTACAAGATAGTGATTATGAGCTTGAAGAGACACAATTGCTGCTTACAAAACTACCTGATGAGGCATTTGAATTAGCCACAGAAGTATTGATTAACCCTGAAGAAAATACAAAATTAATGGGATTATACGTATCCAAGGGTAATTTCTGCACACAGTGTGAGTCCAATGGTTTTCGGTATATCACATATTTTATCGATCGTCCTGATATATTGACCTACTTTGAAACGAAAATCATAGCTGATAAGACACATTATCCCTTTTTATTATCCAATGGAAATTTGCTAGAGCAAGGTGATCTGCCTGATGGTCGCCATTGGGTAAAGTGGCAAGACCCATCATTAAAACCATGTTATTTATTTGCGTTAGTTGCTGGTCAGTATGAGCGACTTGAAGATCATTTTATAACTTGTTCTAAGCGTAAAGTTATCCTACAGGTTTACGTTGAGCTAGGCAAACTATCACAAGCTGACCATGCGATGGACTCATTGAAGCGCGCTATGCGTTGGGATGAAGAAATTTATGGTTGTGAATATGATCTTGATTTATTTATGATCGTTGCCGTCAGCGACTTTAATTATGGCGCGATGGAGAATAAGGGGCTAAATATTTTTAATAGCTGCTATATCTTAGCAAACCCCAAGACTGCAACTGATCAAAACTACACTAGTATTGAATCGGTCATTGCTCATGAATATTTTCATAACTGGAGTGGTAACCGGGTCACGTGTCGTGACTGGTTTCAGATCACCCTTAAAGAGGGTCTTACCGTATTCCGTGATCAAAATTTTACCGCTGATCAAACTGATCCCGTTGTTGAGCGTATTTCTGATGCAAATGTCATTCGTAACCTGCAATTTGCAGAAGATGCGGGACCGATGGCACATCCTATACAACCTCAATCTTACATGGCTGTTAATAATTTCTACACCTTGACCGTCTACAACAAAGGGGCGGAAGTTATTCGCATGCTCCATACCTTGCTTGGTAAAAAGCATTTTCATACTGGGATGTCTCTATACTTTAAACGCCATGATGGTCAAGCTGTCACAACAGAGGAATTTGTTAAAGCCATGGAAGATGCAAGTGGCGTAGACTTGAAGCAATTCAGACGGTGGTACTGGCAAGCTGGCACACCACATCTAAAGCTTAGCGGTCATTATGATGTACAGCAGAAAACCTATACCTTAGACGTTCATCAGTCTTGCCCAGAGACTGCGGATGGCTCAGAAAAAAAACCCTTCATGATTCCCCTAGCTGTTGGTTTGGTGGGGGAGAGTGGTCAGGCCATACCCTTACATAGTGATGATATGGCTTTTAGCTTAGTTGATCAGTCAACAACCAGTGGGGTACTTACGATCACGCAGCCTGAGCAGCGTTTTTGCTTCACAGGAGTTAGAGAAAAGCCAGTACCATCCTTACTACGTCACTTCTCAGCACCGGTAATCTGCACACATGATGAGAGTGAGCATGATCTATTGCTCTTATTAGCGCATGATGAAGACAAATTTAACCGTTGGCAGGCGGGGCAGAGTTTATTTGCCAGTTGGATATTGAAGAAATATGAAGCCATGCAAGCCTCACCTGATCAAATGTGGCACATACCAGAGGCAGGGATCAAAGCATGGAAGGGTCTTCTGCAAAGCAAACAACTGGAGCCGAGTTTTATCAGTTGCTTATGGTTTTTACCGACTGAACACTATTTAATTTCGGTTGTTGTGCCAGGAGCCAACATTTTGCAACTACATCGAGCGCGATGTAGCATACGGCATGAGTTTGCGACAGCTTTGCGTGAAGAATTATTAGAACTTTACCAGAGCTATCCTCATCAACGTGCCTACCAATTTAACAGGCAACAAGTTGGTGAACGCTGTCTGAAAAATACAGCCTTACATTACTTACTGGAACTAGATGAAACAGATATGCACAAACTTGCTTGGGAGCAGTTTGAGCGATCTGATAACATGACAGACCAACTGGCGGCTTTATCTGCCTTGAACGACAGTGATACCCCATTAAGACAGAAGGCTATGGATGCTTTTTATCAAGCCTGGTGTCATGAAGACTTAGTGCTTTATAAATGGTTTAACTTACAAAGTTCTTCTCGCTTACCCTACATACTGGAGCGTGTCAAATCATTAATGGCACATAAGTCGTTCAACAAGCATAACCCAAATTGTGTGCGAACCATTTTAGGTGGCTTTGCTGGCAACCTATTGGGTTTCCATGCTGAGGATGGGGGGGGCTATTACTTTCTAGCAGAACAAATCATCGCAATCGACGTACGTAATGCAAACCTAGCAGCTAGTTTAGTCAGACCACTCACACAGTGGGAAAAATTTGACACAGAACGCCAAGCTCGAATGCGAGAGGCATTGCAATACATAGCTGATCAAGGCAAGCACCTATCTTCAGACCTGCATGAAATTGTTTACAAAAGCCTGCCCAGATGACGAAAACTAACGTATTGCAATGAGCTGATTTTGTTCAAAATCATGGGTAGTAGTTAGATGGACTACTCGTCGTACCATTCACTCATATCATTATCATCAAAATCAAAATCGAATACCTGTTCTTCAAACAGATCATCGAAGATACTTTCAGTATGACTTAAGTGATCATTTTTTTCTAAATTATCGATGAACGTATCGATATTCAAACGATCTATAGAGGTATTAGAAAATCCTTCAGTGAAGTAAATTTTATCATCCATTATTTCATTCCTTTTTTTACTTAATAATCCTTTTTTAAAGCTAAATTGACCCATAAAAAGATCAACGAAGTTAATTATACTATAAAAAAATAATTAAATGCAAGAAAAAAATTAAAAAAAGTTATAAAAACATTTATATTGTGTTTAAAATGATTTTTAATTTGCGAAATCGCTTGGTAATAGGGCGATATCAGAAAAATTAAATATTGCGTTTTTTTGGATTTACATAGTTAAAATTGCAATTAACACTATTTTAACCTGCTGACTAACCGAACTTACCATCAATCCTCACATTTAACCATTAGCAGCAGTGCTGTACGGTTACTCCCACTAACGCAACCCACACCAGTATCCGATACATTAATTCTTGTGTGCAAATAAGCCATAACTAAGAATTAGCTGGTCAAATAAGTCATTTTTTATGTCTATTTTTGATGAGTTTTTATCCTAGTTGATTCTATGTTATTGCTCTCTGTCGCAGTCGGGTTTACATTATTGTCACAAACAATACTAGTATTAGAATTAAGATTTTCCGATTTTACTGGTGGTGGTTCTTCTTCAATGATATCGGAATGAGTCATAATAGGCATTCCCATTACCACAAGCATACTGTATTGTTCATAACTAAAATCCTTTAGGTAGTTCTCTAAATTCTCTTTACCTAATTCCTCTTCAGGATTCTTAGCAGCATCTTTTAATATTTTACTGAGAAGCACGTATGCAAGTGTATTATTATATAATGGAATTGAATTATGAGTAGTTTTAGATATAACTCTATTAGAGAACTTCGTAAGAAAGAGTCCAGTATCACAATTGGTAACACCAGATTTAAACTCAATCTCTCCAGCCATACTATACTTACCTAAAAGAGCTTCATTATCTGATAGAATGCCTAGAATATTCTTACCAGCTTCTTCAAGCTTACCTTCTGTCCCAATATAATTAAACTTCATATTTTCAAGACTAACAATTGGCTTAGATGGCTTGGGAGTAAGCAAATCTTTAATTTTACTGAATATCTGGGGAAAAAAGTTAATAATGCTAGTAAAAAAAGTGCCAATTACTTCTTTTGCTGAGTGTAACATTACCTTTATGTCTCTTTTTGTTGAAAATAACTATCACTGGCATCAAGACCAGACTTCTGCCTATATTGCAATCTTAAATCCCTTATATTGGTTTTATTTTTTGTAGCCTACTCAGCAAATCGGCAATAAGTAGTACAGCCCTACCATCTGTTGTGCAAATATTGAGATTAATCATATTCTCTTCCTTTGTTATTAGGCTCTCATCACAAAGTTCACAATAAGTATAGGAGAACTTTTGTATTTTTCATTGAAATCTATTATTAAGACTGATCTGAACCAGGTGTCAGCTAAATTATCAATTGCAAAGCTCAAAACAAGAGAGTAAGAATCTAAAGTTACAGCTCCAACACCTCCAGCAAGAAAAATCTCAAGAAATCAAAAGCTTAAAGGTGTAGCTACAAAATAAAGATCAAAATATCAGCGAGCTAACATATCAGAATATTTAACTCAAAAAGGAGTTAACATCACTCAAATCAAAAGCCCCCCAAAAGCTAGTAGCAATACGGTTTTTTTCAATCAGAATATAAATAATAATAACAATGTGCCCATAGGGACTAAGGAGTTCGGAGATCACGGGAACGAACACACGTAGTATCAGTTTGTGGTTAAATGGCGGAAAGGAATGGGGGATTCTAGAAGCCTTCAAAACGAGTGTTAAGAGTAAGGAGGAACAAGGAGGTAAGCTGCTGTATAAAAAGGGAGGATGTCACGGAGAATGGGTGTGGATACAAAGCACGAGTGATGTATTCGGTATAGATGGTAGTGGCTATCTTATCATGATAGGTGTAATGGGGAATTATCCCATTGCAAATGTGCGAGGGTGGGATGATCCAAGGAAAGCGTGGATGAGGACACTAATGGGGGCAGGATACAGAGACGCGTGTAGACTCACGAGAGAACGGGAGGCCAGAGCGTCAAATAGTGCAATGAAATGACTCAAAGTGTCAATTCACTCCAGGGCACAAAGATCCCACAGAAACGCACTAGCTCGTATGTGCCCACTAAGGCACGCGTCTCTTAACTATTTCGTCTTCAGTGCTCGCTGAACGAAATCAGCAAGAGACAAATTTTTTCTCAGACTTCAACTTATACCCAAACACCTCTGATGCTCATTGACTCAGTTAATAGCGAAAAAAGGATATTTTTCTTGAGACCAAAAACTATTGTTTTTGGGACAAAGGCTTGCCTTTTTCTTTGTAAAAGAGATCTGCGAAGCAGTCGGCATTAGCCGATCTATTTATTATCGTTCTATAGCTGATCTCATATAGTTTTACGCTCATTTTTGGTAGAAACTGCCATATTGATCTGTTGATCTTCCTCACATGCCAGATTTGTCTCCCATTAAAAAGTCCTCCATCATGACATTGGCACACGATGCCTTTTTTAAGCGTTCATTGCAGGAGATTGGCATCGCTAGAGACTTCTTTAAGCATCATCTGCCCAAAGGATAGTCTAAAAGCTGTTGATCTCAACACTCTCAGTTTACAGTCCAACTCATTTATTGAGAAAGATGGCGGGTATCGCTTTAGTGACGTTATTTATCAAACACGTATCTTAGAAAAGCCAGGCTACCTTTTTTACTTGCTGGAACATCAATCGACACCCGATCGCTGGATGGCACTTAGAATGCAAACTTACTTGATGAATTTTCTGAACAAACAGGTCAGACAAGGAGCTAAGAAATTACCACCATTCTTTTTGATGGTCTTTTATCATAGTAAAAGGAATCCTTATCCGTATAGTCAGGACTTCTTTGATTTGTTTGAGAATCCAGCTTGGGCTAAAGAGCAATTTTTACAACACTTTCATCTGGTAGATATCCAGCAAGAATCAGATGAAGCAATTTTACAACATGATGATGCTGCCACGGTTGAAATGCTTCAAAAGCATATCTATGACAGTGATATTGGTATTGCTGTGAGAAAACTAAAAGAATCGGGTTGTTTAAAAAATTGCAATAAAATATGGCGATTTTACTCAATTTGTTGTAAAATACACACTTGTAAAAGGTGATTCTCCCAATAAATCGAAAGTTGTTGAAGACTTATGCGATACACTGTCGGAGGACAAGAGAGGTGAAATTATGTCAATAGCCCAATGAATTCATCAAGAAGGAATGGATCTAGGTATGCTGCAAGGCGTAAAAAAGGGTCGTGAAGAAGCTGCTAAACATATCGCGATGTGCTTACTTAAACAAAGACAATCTATCAACATTGTATCTCAAGTAACAGGGCTGTCCTCTGAATATCTAGAGGAACTAAAAAAAGAAAAATAAAACTAAACTGACACTCCTGCCCTAACTTTAGACATGGGGAGTATCAGTGGAAGCTTTCTTTTAATGAGCAGTAACATTATAATAGACTGCCAGGTATCGGATATAGGTCGATACCACGAACCATGCATATGGCACATCAATTTAGGAGAATTTAATATGTTTACAGTCAGTAAAGGTCAAGCCACCCTCAATTCAAATAATGAAGGCGAAGCCTGTCAAGCAGACACGGTTGAAATACCTCAAGCTTACTTATGTTCATTTACGAAAAAAATCATGTGTAATCCAGTTTTTCTACTTGATGATGGAGATACCTACGAAAAAGAGGCTATAGAAGACTCGATTAAGAACAATACTAATCCTAGCACAGGGGAAGCTATTAAGGTTCAGGGCATATATTGTAATACTGGGCTGAAAGGTGCAATTGATAATTTTATTAAAAAATATGCCTACAATAAAAGTGTTCAAGAGCAAGTTTATATTACTAAGCAAGAGAGGATTGAGCGAAAGTGGTTGGATGCAGCCAAACGTGGTGCGTCTAGACAGGAATTTATGGGAATATTAGGAGAAGGGGTAAGTCCCTTTGCTAAAGATAAGCTTGGAAACACAGTCATACATCTTGCCTGCTCCTCACAATATCCATTAAGAACAACAAAAAATATCCTAACGGTCTTAGCAGAAAAGGAAAAGCAAGAACGACAAAACGCCAACAATAATAATGAACAAAAAGATGAGCAAGCCCCTGCCCATAGAAAACATGACACCTTAAAGCAATTACTAGATATGGTTAATAACCTTTCTCAAAGTGCCTTGCATAATGCTGCCAGACTTAACGAAGGTGGGCTAGCAGTTTTTTTAGTCCAGTTTGGACTAGATATGTATGCAATGGACGTGAATGGAGCCACACCATTTGATATGGCCAACGATTCATTAAAAATAGCTATCATACAAAAAAATACAGTGATTTTAACAAAACAACTGAAAGAATCAAAACAAGAGAATAAGAATTTAAATGTACAGCTCCAACAATCAGAGCAAGTGATACAAGAAAAATCTCAAGAAATCACAACGTTAAGTATACAGCTACAAAATAAAGATCAAAATATCACTGAGCTAACTGATCAATTGCGAAAATCAAGCCAAACAAATCAAGACCTTGAACAACTTGTAGGAAAGATAAAGAAACGTTTGCAAGAATCAAATAAAAAGATTAGAGAGCATCAACAAATCATACAAAAAATGGGAAAAACAAAAAATAAGCAAGAGGATAGAGCCTGGCAGTTAACAGAACAGAATATTCAACTCAAAAGGGAGTTAACATTACTCAAATCAAAAGCCCCCCCAAAAGCTAGTAGCAATACGGTTTTTTCCAATCAGAATAATAACAAGGAGCCTATTGTCAAAGATACTTTTGCCCTAGCTAAGATCACGAATACAAACACAGTCGGGATAAAAAAAATGTTAAATGGAGGAAGGGAATGGCTGTCGCTAACTACCTTCATAGCAAGTGTAAGTAAATGGGAGGCGGGAGGAAACGAATTATGGTTCTGTAAGAATGGGAGGTACGGAGAGTGGTTAGCATTGTCTTACAGCTATGCGGGTACTAGAGGATCAGGGCAGAGGATTATTATACATAAGGTATTGCCAAGCAAAAGCGAAGATGGATGGAGGTTCGGGATGGTGATATGGCCCGATGCACTCAGATATCGGAGTCTTAAAGGATTGGGTCACAAAATGAGAGAGGAGAAGTATGCTCGGGCTATCAGTATGAAGTCCTGCAGATTATCCATGCAACAAAGAGTACATTGAAATGATTCAAAGTGTCAATTTACTCCAGGGCACAAAGATTCCACAGAAACGGGTTGTGTGCAAAGTTTTATTGGTTCAAAGGATGCTTGTATTCTGGATACAATTATCCAGCGAGTGTATAAAATTGCTCCCAAACAGGAAGCTCACTATTCATTTGCTGTTTTTTAATCATTGCCCACAGCTCTATGCCAGCCAATGTAGCTTTAGCAGAGAGAAATGATTTGAACCCCATCATAGGCTTAACAATTCG
>PIWD01000100.1 GCA_003354005.1 Gammaproteobacteria bacterium
TAGAGCTGTGGGCAATGATTAAAAAACAGCAAATGAATAGTGAGCTTCCTGTTTGGGAGCAATTTTATGCACTCGCTGGATAATTGTATCCAGAATACAAGCATCCTTTGAACCAATAACACTTTGCAACACAACCTGCTGGAGAGCATCAGCAAGAAGAACAGCTAGAGATGCGCAGGCAGAACACGCGAAGGATGCGTGTAGTGCAACAGATGCATACGCATTGTTGATTGTTTTTGCAGAAATCTTCTATGTGAACCGACTCTTGACTGAAAATGAAAAACAAATGAACTCAACGACACAACGTTTGAGTGATTGCAACACCTCCTCCGCCATTGCCGTCAGGCTGATTGATCTTCATTCTTAGTATTTTTTCAGTGAAAAGCTGATTTTTTTTCATCAAACACTCGGACGATTTATAAAAAATATCTCTGGCACTCTCCATCTCCAGAAGATGCGCAGAAACTTCTTTTGTATGCTGATTTACCTCGTCCAGTAATTTGCCTGATAAATCATATTCCATAACATGATGAGCCACATCATCTACTCTTTCCGTTATATCTTTAATCTCACAGCGACACACATTTATTAAGTACTCAGCTTCTGCCTCATGCCAGCTGAAAGAATCTACGAATAAGCTTTGATTAGATCGATCTGATTTAGTTTCAACATATCCCGTATATCCCACACATCCCATCTTAGCCGCTGTCTCATCGATTAATTGATTTAAACGATTTGTTGAGGCATTCATCTTTGCTAATTGTGCTTCCATCTCTTCAACTGTGTTTTTATATTTCTCTCTGGCCAAAGAATTCTCATGATGAGCACTATCCATCATTTGCTCTTGAGGCATTTAACACCTTTCTTCAGTGCGAAACCATCCGAAAGACATAAGAAAAGCAATAAATCTAGCGATAAAATTACCACCAAA
>PIWD01000101.1 GCA_003354005.1 Gammaproteobacteria bacterium
ATTATATTCATTTTTATTCCGTATTTTTTTCTCTCATTTCTGTATTTATTACTTAGTATATTAAATCTTTTTAATTCACGAATTTTATGTTCTATGTATATCCTGTCTTTTGATAATGACTTATTATGTTTTTTTGATTCTATATCCAAATCTTTACTTTTAGTCTTCTTTATTGGTATTTTTGCTTTTTTATGAATAGACAACAAGCCTTGATACCCACTATCTGCTAAAACTAAACTTGATCTTGGTATATGATCCGATTTTTTTCTCAGCTTGAAATCATGTACAGATCCTGGAACTGATTTTGACACATTTACAATTTTTCCTTTTTTTGTCATTATTATTTCTGTTTTTATTGTATGTCGTTTTTTCTTGCCTGAATAATATTTTTTTTGCCCTTTTTTTGGTCTATTAATTTCTTGTTCTGTTGCATCTATTATTAACGTTTCTAATTCATTTTCTGATAAGCTTCTACATTTTTTTATATGACATACTTTTGCCAATAATGGTTCTAACTTTGATATACTCCTGCTTACTGTTGAATCATCTACTCTAAAAAAAAGGCCTATAAATAATTGTGTTGAATATGTTCTGTAGTATAATAAAAGGCATAATAAGTGATTTTCTACATTTATTAATCCTTGAGGTCGACCTGATTTCTTTTTTCCTTTTTCATATTTTTTATCCCATAGCGGTTTGATTTTTTTCACTATAGTTTGAAACTCTGAATCATTCAATCCTGTTAACTTTTTAAATACTACTGGCTTCTTTCTTAATTTTTTGTAAAGGTCCATTTTTTTAATATTTAATTGAAATTCATAATACCATAATATTGATGGATTCCTTAAATTAATATAAAATGATGGTTTTTGCTTATATTTTTATATTTATTTTGACTTTTGCAGATGATCT
>PIWD01000102.1 GCA_003354005.1 Gammaproteobacteria bacterium
CGCGAAGTCAACGCGAAACATTGTGACGTTATGAAAATGTCCGCGAAGCCACCGCGGACCTTCCGCAAAGTCAACGCGAGACATTGGGACGTTATGAAAATGTCCGCGAAGCCACCGCGATCCTTCGGCGAAGTCAACGCGAAACATTGTGACGTTAGGAAAATGTCTGCGAAGCCACCGCGGACCTTCCGCGAAGTCAACGCGAGACATTGTGACGTTATGAAAATGTCCGCGAAGCCACCGCGGACCTACCGCGAAATCAACGCGAAACATTGTGACGTTATGAAAATGTCCGCGAAGCCACCGCGGACCTACCGCGAAATCAACGCGAAACATTGTGACGTTATGAAAATATCCGCGAAGCCACCGCGGACCTTCCGCGAAGTCAACGCGAAACATTGTGACGTTATTAAAATGTCCGCGAAGCCACCGCGGACTTTCCGCGGAGTCAACGCGAAACATTGTGACGTTATAAAAATGTCCGCGAAGCCACCGCGGACCTTCCGCGAAGTCACTGCGAGACATTGTGATGTTATGAAAATGTCCGCGAAGCCACCGCGGACCCTCCGCGAAGTCAACGCGAAGCATTGTGATGTTATGAAAATTTCCGCGAAGCCACCGCGGACCTTCCGCGATGTCAACGCGAAGCATTGTGATGTTATGAAAATGTCCGCGAAGCCACCGCGGACCTTCCGCGATGTCAACGCGAAACATTGTGACGTTACAAAAATGTCCGCGAATCCACCGCGGACCTTCCGCGAAGTCAACGCGAAACATTGTGACATTATGAAAATGTCCGCGAAGCCACCGCGGACCTTCCGCGAAGTCAACGCGAAACATTGTGACGTTATGAAAATGTCCGCGAAGCCACCGCGGACCTTCCGCGAAGTCAACGCGAAACAT
>PIWD01000103.1 GCA_003354005.1 Gammaproteobacteria bacterium
CGGTGGCTTCGCGGACATTTTCATAACGTCACAATGTTTCGCGTTGACTTCGCGGAAGGTCCGCGGTGGCTTCGCGGACATTTTCATAACGTCACGATGTTTCGCGGTGACTTCGCGGATGGTCCGCGGTGGCTTCGCGGATATTTTCGTAACGTCACAATGTCTCGCGTTGACTGCGCGGAAGGTCCGCGATGGCTTCTCGGATATTTTCATATCGTCAAAATGTTTCGCGTTGACTTCGCGGAAGGTCTGCTGTGGCTTCGCGGATATTTTCATAACGTCACAATGTTTCGCGTTGACTTCGCGGAAGGTCCGTTGTGGCTACGCGGACATTTTCCTAACGTCACAATGTTTCGCCTTGACTTCGCGGAAGGTCCGCGGTGGCTTCGCGGACATTTTCATAACGTCACGATGTTTCGCGTTGACTTCGCGGAATGTCCGCGGTGGCTTCGCGGACATTTTCATAACGGCACGACGTTTCGCGGTGACTTCGCGGATGGTCCGCGGTGGCTTCGTGGACATTTTCGTAACGTCACAATGTCTCGCGTTGACTGGGCGGAAGGTCCGCGGTGGCTTCGCGGACATTTTCATAACGTCACAATGTTTCACGTTCACTTCGCGGAAGGTCCGCGGTGGCTTCGCTGACATTTTTATAACGTCACAATGTTTCGCGGTGACTCCGCGGAAGGTCCGCGGTGGCTTCGCGGATATTTTCATAACGTCACACTGTTTCGCGTTGACTTCGCGGAAGGTCCGCGGTGGCTTCGCGGACATTTTCATAACGTCACAATGTTTCGCGTTGACTTCGCGGAAGGTCCGCGGTGGCTTCGCGGATATTTTCATATCGTCACAATGTTTCGCGTTGACTTCGCGGAAGGTCCGCGGTGGCTTCGCGGACATT
>PIWD01000058.1 GCA_003354005.1 Gammaproteobacteria bacterium
ATGGATGATGTTATCCGTCGGGCTGGTGATGTTTTCTCAATAAGCGATGATGGATCGCTAGAGGCACGGAGTGCTGATGGAGCTTTGTTGAAAGGTGATGATCAAATGTTGATTAATCCCGATCGCTTTGTTCAGAGTTTGAAAACAACATCTCCTCATTATTGGCCTGGAAGTCAAGGAGCTGGTGCGCGTGGATCTGAGGCTGTTGGTGATTATGATGACAACATGGCAAGGTTGACTGATCTTGCAAATAAAGGTGATATGGAAGGCTATCGAAATTTACGCAAGAAAATGTCGGGCGATAACTATCGCGCTAGGTAATAAGGATTTTTACAAATAATAGAATGAAAATTCACGCATAGCCTTAGCGGGTGAAAACTGATACACCGATCAGCGGCGTGAATTTATTTTTTATTCGGTGAAAACTATTGCGGTGATGGTTTGTGAAAATACTTTGTGATATGCTGTGTGGAATAATACATAATACTAATAATAGTGGAAAATTAAAAGTCATAAAACACAACAGAGGTGGTTGGATCAAAGTTGAATTTATAGACACTGGATACACGACCATAACTTCACCTGGAAACATAAGAAGTGGTGGAATCAGAGACCATTTGCTCAAAAAACAATCGGTTTTTGGTTTTGGGGTGAATGATGCTGATTATTTAATAAAAAATTGCCCATATTATAAACGATGGATTGGCATGATTGGACGTTGTTATTCTGAAAACCTTCATGCAAGGCAGCCAACTTATAAAGATTGTACTGTATGCGAAGAATGGAAATACTTTTCTGGCTTCAAATCCTGGATGGAAAAGCAGGACTGGAAAGGAAAGCATTTAGATAAAGATATAATTAAGCCAGGTAATAAGCATTACTCTCCTGAAAATTGCTGTTTTGTATCACCTGCTCTGAACAGCTTGTTGAATTATAAGCCTTCTACAAATAGTGGATTGCCTATTGGTGTTGAAAATAATGGTGATGGTTTTAGAGTCAACATGAGCATAAATGGCAAAAACAAAAGCCTTGGCACTCATAACACTGCAAAAGAAGCTGGTGAGGTTTATTGCAAAGCAAAAACAGAACACGTATTGGAAATCGCAAATCAACAAGCAGATATCAGAATAAAGAATGGCTTGATAAAACACGCGGAATTAATTGAAAATGTAATTTTTTAATGTTGCTCACTGCTCTGTGTAATTGTTGTTATATCGGTAACGAATTAAAAAAAATAATAAAGAATTAATAATTATATACGCCTCTTTCAGCGTCTTTTCGCTTCCCTCTAGGGGATAGGTAGGGTACTATTATTTATTAGCGTACAGCGTTCTATGTCGGTCGCTGTAGCTTGTGTAATTGAAGACTTCTAGGAAGTCGGCATGGCTTAATTTGATTGCACAAGTAAGCGGTTTTAGGAACCAGACATAGGACTCACTCCGAACTCAAACGATGGTAAGGCCAGCGCGTTGAGTATTTAATTTTTACCCCCACACTGGCCTTGACTCACCCCTAAACTCTTGGTCGGAATAAAACTGACTAAGAGGAATACAAAAATGTCGAATTTCATTAACCCCAGCGTATTGGCCGCAGAAGCACTAGACCAGCTTGAATATGAGCTAGTTGCAGGCAACCTTGTTTACCGTGACCGCTCTTCTGACTTTGCCGCATCTCGTGGATTAAAAGTTGGCGACTCTGTTCAAATCCGTACCGTTACTGATTTCCGCACCGATACCTTTACTGCTGGTAATGACATCGTAGCACAAGAAGTTCAACAGTCTAGCACTCAGTTGCAAATTGAAAGACATTTTGACGTGTCAGTGACTGTTGGTGCTCGTGAACGTGCTTTAAATCTTGATGGAATCCGTAAGGAAATTATCAACCCTGCCATGGTTTCTTTGGCGCAGAAGATTGATTCATATCTTCTTGAGAAAATCATTGAATCTCAGGGGCTTTATTCTTCAACTACTTTGTTGGACGATGCTGCTGATATTGCCCTTGCAAACCGGTCTGCTATCTTGCAGCAGATTTCAAAAGTTGGACGAATTGGCTTGGTGAATGTTGATCTTGAAGCCACCCTGCTAGGCACGGACGTATTCAGCAAGTTTGATACTCGTGGTGAGCCTGGTGTCACTGCTTTGCAAGAAGCTAGCATGGGTCGTTTGCTTGGAACAGATTGGTTCTCTTCTGTTAATATGCCATCCAATTCTGACACAAATAGAACGACTATTGGTACTGGTGTTGGTGTTCTGGTAATAACATCTCCAACTCAGGTTGAGAACCTTCAAGGCCAATCTGTCATAACAACTACCGCAACAACTGTTGGTAATTTTGAAGTTGGTGATAAGATACTTATTGCTGGAGCAAAGAGATCCTATACTGTTGCAACCCAAGCAACTGTCGGTGCAACCACAATCGCAATTGAAGAGCAGATCAATGAAAACTTGAGCGCTCTGAATGGTGCTGCTATTACAGTAGTTGGATCTGGCGCGACTAGTATTGATTATCAAGGTGTATTCTTCAACCAAGGCGCTTACGGTTTTGCTGCTCCACCTCTTGATGCTGCTGCTGGTGATAAGGCTGGTGTTGCGATTGCGAATGGCATGTCTATACGAATGACTGAAGCATATGACATCACCACAAAGAGCACTATCTGGTCTTTTGATATGTTGATTGGTGGCAAGTGTATTGATCCTCGTCTATCTATGTTGCTTGGTAACCAGGTTTAATAATAAATGGGGGTGCTAGTCACCCCTTCCTTCTGAATTTTATTGGAAAAAGATCATGGCAATTGCAAAGATGTACAAAGTTGGCGAAGATGGCGAGGTCTGTGAGTGTAGTGCTGATACCCGCCAAATTGAAGCCATGAAAAAAGGTGGATGGTCAACTAACAAACCAGAAAAGAAAGAAGTTGAGGCTGAGGTTGATGCAGAACCTGCAAAACCTGGCCCTCCAAAATCAACTGGAATCAAGCCTATAACTGAATGATAAAAATCTAGTTCCATGGACTGGATTTAAAAACAAAATTTAAAAGGAGTTTGTGATGTCTGATACGATATCTGATATAGAAATTAGCAATACTGAGTTTGTTGATGTGAATACGCTTTCTGGCTTAGTTGCTGGAACTGCGATTGTTATATCTAATAAATCTGATTCTGTAATACTTTTGCAGATCTCAGCATCACAACCCGTTGCTGCTTCACTTGATGGTGAGCGGCTTGAAGAACCACCGCACAGAAATGCCATACGAGTTGTTACTACTGGTGAGAATACAGTATGGGCCAAATCAATCGGTAGAGATAACGTGAAAGTCAGCGTACAGGATAATACATAATGCCTATTTTGCCTCCTGATGGTGGTGGTGCTGGCGGTGGTTTTACGCTTGGCCCTGCTCAAAATGTTTTTACTGGTGCTGATCGTACAGCGGCAGAATTAGCGCGTGATAATTACGATGGCGCAAATCCTGGCTGGATTGATAGTTATAATACTGATACCAACTTAAACATACGTCTTGAGTATTCAGAAGGTGGCGATCCTGTTGTATTGTTCCAAGTCACGGATGGAGCCTCTACGTGGCTTGATAACTCAAGTTCGACAGGTGTTAAAGGTGACACCGGCCCGGCGGGTGCTACGGGTAATAGTTTCTTTTTCAAAGATATAGCCGAACGGGACACCTTTTTTAATACCCC
>PIWD01000104.1 GCA_003354005.1 Gammaproteobacteria bacterium
TGCCCCCAAATGCCCCAAAGGGGCTTATGAACTTTCAAAAATGCCTCAAAACTAATATTCCAAATTGCACTATTTTGAATGGATTGGCCTATATACTGGAAGTAGTCTCTAAAACTAACACACATGTCGCAACCAATGTTGCTTTTGTTGGCTTGCTGCTTGGATATGCTGCTGTACAGGAGTTTCAAGATATTTTTTTTGCCAAAATACTGTAGATAGATGGATTTTTACAACTTCTATCAGAATACTACATAGTATTTTAGTATGACTTTCAAATGAAATTACTACAAGTTTCTATCAGTTTACTACGAGTGTAGTAAAGCACTACATGAGGGTTTACTACGTAGTGTTTTTGTGTTATTTTTCCATAGAAATACTATGTAGTATTTTTGTTGTAATTTTTTTTAACGCAAAAAAAGGAGAAAGGAAAAATGAAGATTTTGAATATGCAAATGCCAGATGAAATGCATACAAGATTGAAAGAAGAAGCGAAAAAAAAGGATATTCGTTAAGTGGATATGCCAAATTTTTGTTCTCAAAATCATTTGAAGACGAGGATGAAACTACTTTGAAAAGAGTGGAAACCAAGATGGAAGCGTACGTTAAATGCATGATGAAAGTAGGGCTGGAGAACAGAGAAATAGGAAGAGAACTAATCAAAAATTTTC
The DNA here is from genome assembly GCA_003354005.1 of Gammaproteobacteria bacterium. Lineage (GTDB taxonomy): Bacteria > Pseudomonadota > Gammaproteobacteria > PIWD01 > PIWD01 > PIWD01. The sequence goes on from PIWD01000104.1 coordinate 669, forward strand.
AACAGGAAAATGATGGCGCCATGGAAAATATTATAAAAAAATCAAACGAAGCTCTTGATGGTTTTATCGAGTTTTTCAAAGAAAAATTCAACAGATAGGGGTAGTATCAGACTAAATATTTCCAAGGTTTGCCCATTTTGTAAATTCACCCATAGTAAAAACACCAATTAGTTTATCGTCTACTTGAGATTGTAGCCATTCTTTAGCACCA
>PIWD01000059.1 GCA_003354005.1 Gammaproteobacteria bacterium
CCCCCATTTTTCTAAATGTAGATTGAAGAAAGCAGAATATCATTGAGTTAATTTTTGAATTTAAGGGGATTGTTTTAGCACATCATCAGTATAACTGTCATCCATATCGCTATGGCTATTTTTGATACATAATTCCGTATCTTCATGCAAATATTCTAGTGGCTTGGAATCAGTGTAGGTAATATCTGGTGTTACCTCAAACTTATCAAAATCATGCTGAGTGTTTTTTGAGGTAGAAACAAAGTGGATTATAGGAACAATTAAAAGGCAAAGGAGAGGCACAGCTACCAATATTGCGATAAAACTGAGAATCCCAGCCCCCAGAAAGGCGACAATGGATAGGGCAGTGGCAAATTCAAGGATGACAGCTACTATGTCGACTAATACGCCAAATGTGCCAGCTAAAATGTAGTATCTTTTTCTAAACTGCTTCTCTTCCTGCAGATCATCTAGTTGATTTGCTTCTTCCAAAAGATCATTAAAATAGTGTTCATCATCGTTACCTTTGTGCTCGGGTGTATACTTTGTCGTAGCTTTTATCCACTTTTCTTCCTGATAGTTAATATTCTGCTGATCAATTTTAGTCACAATAAATGCACCTTTATTAACTTTTGTTGGTGCTTCTGAAATTTTTACTTTTAGTTCGGGTGGCAGGTTAGAGGTATCGATTTGATCGTAGAACATAGCATTTTTCAGGATAAGTCCGTCATTTATTTTATCAGTTAGAAGTGCATTTAGATTGACTTGTGCGATCGAGTTAGCATTAGAAGAATATCTACTAGTGTAAAAATCTTTATTATTTCCCAGGACAGTGTTAATACCATCTAGGTCGTGTATGTCTCCTAATTTGAGTTCATTATCTTTTTGCTGTTGTTTTATTGCGGTGAGTGTTTGCTCAAATGTTTCTTGCCCAATCGTTTCATCTTCAGGCCAATAATTGCTCTCCGTACATCGATCGATGTACTCTGTTATTTTTTCATCAATAGGGTGATCTGCATCTAGATTTAAATATGTTTTAAGTACACAGAGTGCAATGAATTGATCCATTGCTATTTTTATCTCGGGGTTGTCTAGTTTTGATTCGGTTTCGAGTCTAATAGATTCTTTTTCAATCTCTCTTATCAGCTTATTGATACGAGGGAAATTCTCTATAAGTATCTCTAGCAGCTTATTCTCATCTAGTAGTGCTTTCAGTATGTCAGGATGGGTTTTTTCTATGCCATGTTTGAGTTGATTCCATGCGAGTATGACCTGGAGTGCTAAATCAGTTTGTGTATTAGTGGTTTGTTTTTGTGATTCGTATGCAGAAAGCGTACTTCTTAGTGATTGTATGTTACTAGATATGTCACTGAGTTCATCTAATTTCTCATCATTACTGGCAAGTACCCCAGTCAAATTTATTGTCTTTTCCCCAAAATGAGCTACAACGCTATTCAGCTTAAGTATTAGCTCTTCTGTACTATATACCTTAACACCTTTTCTTTTGAAATTTTTACGTGTAAAGTGGCGATCTTCTAGAAGATAGTCACTAAACGCTGGATTATTAGAAGTGTCATCGGTAACAGTTTGATTCAGTGATTGTTTTATCCTTTCAGTAGCCTTCCTTATATTTATATACTCATAAGGGAAGAAGAAAGCCAGATTAGATTGAACCCCAAATTTTATAGTATCAGGTAGTGTGATATGTCTCCCTCTTATGGGAGATTTTGATTTTACAAAAGAAATAAATTGTTGTGGATTTTGATGATGCTTGCAAAATGATGCATTGACCTGATCTAATTCCGAGTTTTTATTCTTTTTGATTGATGGACGCAATTCATCTGCTATTTCTTTATATATACTCAATAATATATTTACTTTGTTAGGCCATGTTGTGTCTATAAAATGTTTCATACCTAGGGTTGATAATTGGGACAATTTATCGTTGATAAAATCCTTTGTACTGCTTGCCCGCTTGTCATTAGAATTTGAAAGATAGTTCATGAAGTAGATGAGTGAGAATAGAGCGTCTATTTCCTTCTTTGAGTTTTTAAATACAACATTAGTTTTGTTTTGATTGCGCACTGTTTGCATGTTTGTAAAATAACGACTCATTTGGTGGGGAGATACGCTTTTTTCCGTTTTCTCTAAAATGTCCCTCTCATTCTTTTCAAGATACTCGTTTTTAAGTTGACTAATTGTATTACGCACGGTTTGAAATTGATTTAGTAGCTTTTCAAAATTCTCCTTACTATTAGTTGCTCCTCCAAGTTTCAAAAAAATATCATCTAATTGCGTGGATAAAAGGTCAAATTTTTCTATTTCCTGGATAAAGGATCTGAGATAGCTTAGGTTACGAATAGCACTACCCTGAAAATTTTCTATTCTAAAATTTTTGGAGAGTCTGTCATTTATGTCGGATACTAAATAATCAATGACATTTTCTTCAAGTGGTACGCCTTCGTTCTGCTTGTAATGCGAATAGTTATTAATGTAGTTAGTAGTCCAACGCCATCTTATTGCATTATCATTTTCCTTTACAAGCTTATCATTATGTTTATATTTTTCGAGATACCTGGGAAAAAGAATCAGTGCAATATTTGTTAAGAGTTGCTTCTCTACTTCTGGGGGGCACGTAGTCGAAGACGTTATTGATTTTTTGAGTAACATTTGCATTGATTCGCTTGCATTTTCTGCGCTGCAATTACGTGATAGGTCATCCGTAGATTGATAAGAAAGAGCCGACATTATAGCCATCAGAGTGTAATCAGGATTCCATGGATTATTATGGGCAAAGGCATTTTGCGTGTATTGAAGTATCTCCGTAGCGGTATAATTGTTATCTAACTTTGCAGTCTTTTTTATAGCACTCAACATGTTTGGGAAGCGAATATCAAAATGATTGCTTTCCATTAAGGCACTAAGAGCGTGCGCACCATCTGTTAAAACAGATTGCTTATTTTTGAATGCCTGAATACAGCCTGTCAGGTAAAGTAGTGCTATTTTTGTATTTTGTATTTTTAGATTTTTTTGTATCTCAGGTATCTTTTCTTGCAGGGTTGTTAGAGTATTTGCATAATTCTCATAATTTACACCTTGTGGGAAAGTATTTTTTATTTTATTTAGGCTGCTGGTCGATAGCGTGTTCTCTCTTATTTCCCTAGGCGTAAGTGCACTACTATTAAGGGTAGATAGAGCCATAACAGTATCACGTATCTCCTTAAATCTAATGATTAATCTTTCAAGATTATTTTCCATTGATTTTGTTTGATTAGTGAGTTCCATAGCTAAATTTGAATAGTCCACTGCCCTGCTAAAAGTTTTGTCTTCAAAAAAAGCATGGCATGTGTTGATAAGTTCTGTGGCCTTATCCTTCTCTAATAGGTTGCGTAGCTTATTTTTACCATCTTTTTGACTATGGGTTAATCTAATAGCAATATTTACGTAGTTGAGCAATTGGCTGATGGTTTGCTTAAGAGGTAAGAGTAGGGCTTCAGTCTTTTCTTCATTGTTGTAGT
>PIWD01000105.1 GCA_003354005.1 Gammaproteobacteria bacterium
TGGAAACTGCCTTTTTTGCATAGCTGCAATTGGAGCGCAAAACAATGATGCAACACAAGTTCTGATTTCAGCAAGCTCGCTGAAAGACCTCATAGACTACTTGCTGGCAGAAACACTAGTGACTTGCATTTCTTTTTCTACCGTGTCGCTGTCTACTTTTAGGGTGAGTCGCATAAGACACATAGCATCAAGCAGCTTGTAATCTTCGTTAGTAGGATCTATAGATTTAATCACGGCACTAATCGCTTTACCAACAGCCATAGACTGCCCTATATTATATATATAATGCGAGATAAAGGTATATGCTAGTGTATATACATAGGCTGCTTGATCCTCATCAAGTTTAAGAGTAGCATTTTTGTAACTGTTACGATAGTTATCACAATACTCTTTAAACTCCTTGTCATTGCTATAATCAAAATTATAGACACTTATAACAAGAACTTTAATACTACTTTTTAGACTGTCTAGCCCTTCTATATTTTTCAGACCTATTAGATATGTATCTGGATCACTCTCTGAATCTAAGCCAGAGTTTTCGTTTAGAGCACCATCTGCCTGCTGAATTAATGCTTTTATTTTATTTAGTGCTATGTCTTCTGCTTTTGAGTCAGTAATTTTTCTAGATGAAGCCTCGATGACACTATAATTTAAAGAATCACTAGAAATAAGATAGCGATCATCATCTGAGGCCTTACTACTGTAATTATTATTATGCACACAGAAAATTAATGCGCAGACGCAAGTAACGAGGACAATAGCGCAAATGCCAATTATAGCTACTGTACTACTAAGGAAAAAAAACAATATTCCAGCAGAGACTCCTATCAGGATTGGGAAAA
>PIWD01000106.1 GCA_003354005.1 Gammaproteobacteria bacterium
TTTACTTATTCCTTTATTAAATTTCTTTTGAATTTCTGTTAGTTCGTGGCCTTTTGTTTTTTTTATGATTAAGCCATCTTTTAATTTATATTTATTTAATATATCTCTATTTTCTTTACTTGAATATCCTTTGTCTCCTAAAACCATAGTCCCTTCTGTTATACCGGATTCTTTTATCATCTTTTCTAATTCTTTTATATCTGATTTATTAGCTGGTGTAGCATGCCCTCCTACAAGATATCCATCCTGATTAGTTACAGCATGAATTTTATAGCCATAATAGCTTTTCCTCCCTTTTTTTAACCAAGAGGCATCTTTATCTTTTGAACATATTTCCTTTATTTCTACTTTTTCTTCTTCTCTATCGTTTGGTATTATTTCTATTTCTTTCTTTGCTCTTCTACTTGATTCTATTACTGTTGCATCTACTATTGCTCCCTTTTTTACTAGAAACCCTGACGCTTCTAATTGTCTATTTATTTCCTTTGTTAAGGTTATCCCTAAATTTTTTTCTAGTAAAAATTTTCTGAATCTACTTATTGTACTGTGATCTGGTATTTCGCTTGTTACAGATATTCCTAGAAACTTAATAAATGATATCCTATCATTTAACTCTTCCTCTGCTTTGGGATCACTCAAATTATACCATTGTTGTAGCAATATTATTTTATATAAAAATATTCCTGAATACACTGGCGTTCCATTCGTGCTCTTTTCTTTCTTATAATATTTCTTTATTTGTTTTTCTTTCTTTTCCCAATCTAATAATTGATTTTCTCTTTGCGTTTTTGCACCTCTTCCAATATTTTTTATGCTATATTTCGCCATGTAT
>PIWD01000107.1 GCA_003354005.1 Gammaproteobacteria bacterium
TACAACATGATGAACCACGTGGTACACGTCTCTACGTGGGTGCGCAAGTTCGGGTAACATTGGGCAGAGGGCATAAACCTTTGCATGGTATAGCAAGACATATGCTAGACCCAGCATTACGTGATGTGGATCTGGTGTCAGTTCCAACTCATAAAGTACTTAAACCCCTGACCGATAGCACAGGCAAGGTGATTAATGTACGTGATGTTTACAATCTAGCAGAACTCGACATCGCGCTTGCAGACACTGATACCAACATAATTGCTGTACATGGTACTATTGTTGAAGACGATACCAAAATACTCGCTACAGATCAGGCAATTACAGGTGGCCGTCATGTATTTGAAGCAGAAGGTCAAACCTTCACTGCCAAACTATCAGGCGGTGGCACATTAGATGCTTTTGATGCAGAAACAGATGTCTTAAATCTAACTACCGACAATACGGTACGCGACCTAACACTAAGAACCCATTCAGATACCGATGCTGATATCATAGAGGCCGCAGATCCTTCTGTTTCACTGGGTCAGCTTACAATTGATAATATTGTGGGCAACGCATTTATCTTTTTGTGGCAAAATGTAAATACAAATGCTGTTATAACAATTACAAATAATACGATCGATATGGGCATAACTAATGGGGATGGATTTGGAGTTGTTTCGATCAGTACCCAAGATGCTTCTATAAAAGCTTTTATAAACAATAATACACTTAAAAGTCAGGATAACACTACAGTAGGTATACGACTTCGTAGTGCTGGAGTCGGTGAGATAGGCCTGCCCAATGGACTCCATGATAATACGATTGATGTTGGTAGCTACGGTGTT